>CAXTCD010000130.1:0-7456 GCA_964242145.1 uncultured Rhizobacter sp. | reverse complement strand
TCCACCGCCACGCGCAGGCTACCGCGCGCCTTCACCGTCTCCAGCAAATCAGCCGCCTGCACGGCCACCGCGCTCAGGGTCAACAGCAGCACGGCCAGCGGGCGGGTCATTTTCTTCATGCAAACACCTTGTGGAATGGGAATGGAAAACAAAAGGGCGAACCGTAACGCGGGCAGGCCGCAGCGGCAACGGCGAATTCGGAATGAGCTTATATGAGATCGACAGCGCGGCCAGAAACACAGGGCGCAGCGGCTCGGGCCATCGGTGCTCGCTCGGCCATCGACGTCCATCCATCAAGGCGGCCCTCATTTCGGCCTGACGATGGAGCTCGAACGATCCGCAACGGTCTGCACAAGCGCTTCGCCCCACCGATGCGCAGCAACGACAATCCGCATTCGACCCCACTCTCGTCACCCGCGCGCTCCCGCCGGCGAGAGGCCTTTCATTCGGAGCCATGTAGAGGAACACCATGTTCAAAAACCTCGCCCGCAGCCTTCTGGCTGCGATGCTTGTGGCCGCCGCATCCACACCATCACAAGCCGAGCCGGTGCCGCCGCTGAAGATCGGCTTTGTCTATGTGAGCCCGATCGGCGAAGCCGGCTGGACCTATCAACACCACCTGGGTCAGTTGGCGGTCGAGAAGGCACTCGGTGATCAGGTACGCACCACGGCCGTTGAAGGCGTCGCTGAAGGAGCCGATGCGGAACGCGTGATCCGCGACCTCGCGGCGCAAGGGCATCGGCTGATCTTTGCCACCAGCTTCGGCTACCTGGAGCCGACCTTGCGCGTGGCGGCCGATTTTCCCGGTGTGGTGTTCGAGCATGCTGGCGGCTATAAGACCGCGAAGAACGTCAACACCTACAACGCCCGCTATTACGAAGGGCGTTATCTCGCCGGCCTGCTGGCGGGCAAGAGCAGCCGCAGCGGCGTGGCCGGTTATGTCGCGGGCTTTCCGGTGCCCGAGGTCATTCAAGGCATCAACGCTTTCACCTTGGGCATGCGCGCCGCAAACCCGAAAGCGCAGGTCAAGGTGGTGTGGCTCAACACCTGGTTCGACCCGCCGCGTGAACGCGAAGCGGCGTTGACGCTGATCGGCCAAGGCGCCGATGTGCTGACGAACCACAGCGGCTCGCCTGCGGTGCCCCAGGTCGCGCAAGAAAAAGGCGTGAAGCTGATCGCTTACCAAAGCGACATGCGCCGCTTCGCGCCCGATGCGCAACTGACGGCCATCACGCATCAATGGGGCGCGTATTACACGAGCGTGGCGCAAGCGGTGCGCCAAGGCACCTGGCGAGCCGAGCCGGTGTGGGGCGGCATGAAAAACGGCTTCGTGCAGTTGGCCCCCTTCGCTGCTTCGGTGCCGCCCGAGGTCGGCCGGCTCGTGCGCTCGCGTGAAGCCGACATCGTCGCCGGCCGCTTTCATCCGTTTTCGGGCCGCCTGATCGATCAGGCCGGCGCGCAGCGGCAAGCCAGCGGCGTGATGGACGATGCGGCGCTGCAGACGATGAACTGGTTCGTGCAAGGCGTGGTCGGCAGCCCGCCCAAGCCTTGAGTGCAAGCGCTTGGAAAGCACTTCGATGGCGGCGCCCTCAGCCCCGGAGTGCACAGGCTCGAAGCCTGCGGGGTGTGTGAAGCAAGCGATCTGCCGCCCTACACTTGCGGCGATCGACAGCACCCGGCCGCAGCGCCTGACGTCCCATGGGTTGGCCCGGTCACCTGAACTTGAACTATCGCCGCGAGGGCACACGCACCGTCGTGCATGACCGGCACAGCGGGCCGCTGCGCATCTTGCAAAGCCTTTATCCCGAAGCCGATGACAGCATCTGCCACCACGTGCTGGTGCATCCGCCCGGCGGCATCGTCGGCGGTGACACGCTGCAGATCGACGCCGATCTCGCAAGCGGCAGCCATGCGCTGATCACGACACCGGGCGCCACCCGCTTCTACCGCAGCCTGGGCGAGCCCGCGCTGCAAACACTGAACGCGAAGGTGGCCGATGGCGCGCGCCTCGAATGGCTGCCGCTCGAGACGATCTGCTATCGCAACACGCTGGCCGAGAACCGCATGCGCTTCGAGCTGGCGCCGGGTGCCGAGATGATCGGCTGGGACGTGCTGGCGCTCGGCCTGCCAGCCAGCCGCGAGCCTTTCGACTGCGGCCGTTATACCCAGCAGATCGAACTGCCCGGCGTGTGGCTGGAGCGCGGCACGGTCGATGGCAGCGATCAACGGCTGCTGCAGTCCCCGCTCGGCTGGGCCGGGCACACGGTGCTGTCGACAATGTGGTTCGCGGCCGGCAGCGCATTGGCCGCTGCACGGCGCGAAGCCTTGCTCGATGCGGCGCGCGAGCTTGCATCCGGCCATGCGCTGGCACCGACCTGCGGCTGCACCTCGGCCCACGAAGAAGTGGTGGTGCTGCGCGCGCTGTCGCACCGCGTCGAGCCGGCGATGGGCTTGTTGACTTTGGTGTGGGCGCGCTGGCGCGAGCTGGCGTGGGGCCTGGCCGCGCGGCCACCGCGCGTGTGGCGAACCTGAGATGGCGCGGCGCTGATCGCAGCCCGCTCGCGCTCATCACCGGCAAGATCGGCACGCGGCTTTATTCACTCTCTTGATTCGTTAGCTCAGCGGCCACAGGCGGTGGGCCAGGCGAACCCTGCCCCGTCTTGGCGCCGATTCAGCTGTCTGTCGCGTAGCTGTAAGGCCCGCCGCGTTTCAGTGCGCGCCCATAGGCCGGCCGCGCGTGAATGCGCTTCAGGAAGTCCATCAAACGCGGGCGGGATGCGTCCAGCCCAGCCCGTTGCGCTGCGGCTTCCAGCGGGAAGCTCATCTGAATGTCGGCGCCCGTGAACTCGTTGCCTGCAAACCAGGGGCGTTGGCTCAACTCGGCTTCCATGAAATCGAGCTGGCGCTGAAGATTGGGATCGACCACCGTCGACAGCACCCGATTCGCAATGCTGCGGGCAATCGGCTTCACGAAGAACGGCATCTTCGCGCTGGCGATGCGCCCGAAGATCAGCTTGAGCAGCAAGGGCGGCATCGCAGAACCCTCCGCAAAGTGCAGCCAGTAGCGATAGCGCAAATGCTCCGGCGTGCCCAAGGTCGGCACGAAACGGCCCTGACCATAACGCTCGATCAGGTACTCGATGATCGCGCCGGATTCGGCAATCGTCGCATCGCCGTCGGTGATGACCGGCGACTTGCCGAGCGGGTGCACGCGGCGCAAGGTCTCGGGCGCCAGCAGCGTGACCGGGTCGCGCTGGTAAGGCGTGATCTCGTAAGGCAACTCCAGTTCTTCGAGCAGCCACAGCACGCGCTGCGAGCGGGAATTGTTGAGGTGATGAACAGTGATCATGCGGCGGCCCGTGTTGCTGTGAAGCGCGCATTGTGGCTGCTTGAACGCTTGTCGCGGTGACACAGAAATCGGCATCAGATCGCCGCCCAGGCTTTGTCCGACAACAGCCATCAGGTGCCGCTGACAGCAAGCCGCAGGCTCGGCCGACACGATCGCGCCGGGCTCGCCTCTAAATTTCAACCCGTCCTGCAAGGTGATTTCTCTGATGAGGCCGCCACCGGATTTGCAAGCCACAAAAGATAAGAACCAAAAACCCATCAACCCTGACTGAGATAAAACCATGAACAACGCTTTCAAACTGCTGCTGGCCGCAGCCCCCGTGATGCTGGTAGCTGCCTGTGGCGGCGGCGACGACAGCATCGATGACCGCCTGGACATCGCTGACCCGAAGGTTCGCCTGGTGCATGCCATTCCGGCCGGCCCGAACGTCAGCCTGTACCGCAATGCTGAGCTGCAAAGCGATGTCAATGACGTTGGCTACAAGTTCGCATCGAAGTACTTCGATGTCAGCACCTCGCCAGCCGACTGGATCATCAAGACCAAGGTCGGTGATGTGGAAGTGGGCCGCGCTTCATTCAACCCCGATCGTGGCAACAAGTACACGTTGGTTGCCCTGCCCGGCGAAGCCTCGAGTACCGGTGTGCTGCTGATCGCAGACCCGTATGACAAGGAGTTGACCGCGAACAACGGCCGTGTGCGCGTGGTGAATGCGTCGTTCAATGCATCGAGCGTCGACGTCTACCTGACCGGCACCAACGTCGACATCGCCACGGTCGGCCCGACCTTCGCGAACGTCGGCTACAAGGCGGCGGTTCCAGCTTCAGGCTCGAATTCCACCGACTTCACCGCGGGCAACTACCAGCTGCGCGTGACCAAGGCCGGCACCAAAGATGTGATCTTGAATGCACCGCTGACGATTCAGCAAAACGCCGACGTGTTGCTGCTGACGCTGCCGCAAACCGTGCTGGTCAATGATGTGAAGGTGCTGCAAGTGGTTGCCGATAACGGCCAGCCCAGCACCGAGATCGTCAATCAACCTTGAATCAAATCGCTATCAAGTCGGCTGCCTGCGGCTGACTCGACCGATTGATTCCGCCTTCAAGCCCGCTTCGGTGGGCTTGAAGGCTTTTGAGCATGTACTTAGATTGACATGCGATCGCGCACGCCTTCGGCTTGCATGTTCTTGCCCAAGCCACGCTGGATGATGTCGCCACGCTCCATCACCAGATACTGATCGGCCAGCTCAGCCGCGAAGTCATAGAACTGCTCGACGAGGATGATCGCCATCTTCTGACCGTTCATGCCCCGATCGGCCAACATGCGAATCACGCGGCCGATGTCTTTGATGATGCTGGGCTGAATGCCTTCGGTCGGCTCATCAAGGATCAAGAGCTTCGGGCCGGCGGCCAGCGCGCGCGCAATCGCAAGCTGCTGTTGCTGCCCACCTGAAAGGTCGCCACCGCGGCGGTTGATCATCTGCTTGAGCACCGGGAACAATTCGAACAGCTCGGCCGGAATCGGCGTACCACCGGGCTTGCAGGCCAGGCCCATGCGCAAATTTTCTTCGACGGTCAAGCGGCCGAAGATCTCGCGACCTTGCGGCACATAGCCGATGCCTTTGCGGGCCCGCTCATACGGCGTGTCATTCGTGATCGCGACGCCATCGAGCTGTACCGTGCCAGTTTTCACCGGCACCACGCCCATCAGGCTTTTCAGCAGCGTGGTCTTGCCCACGCCGTTGCGGCCCAGCACCACGGTGACCTCACCCCGTTTGGCCTCGAACGACAGGTTGCGCAAAATGTGCGAGCCGCCGTAGTACTGGTGGATGGCATCGACTTTCAGCATGCGAGTTCCTGATCAGAGATTCGGCACCAGGCCGCCCCCAGCCCGACGGTGCCGCTGCGGAGCTGAGCGTGGGCACGAACAGTCCTCTGGACTGCTCGTGCCTTGCAAAGGTCTGAGGGACGGTCATCTCCCAAGGTACACCTCGACCACCTTGTCATTGGCCTGCACCTGCGCCAGCGAGCCTTCGGCCAACACGCTGCCTTCGTGCAGCACAGTGACCTTCTTCGCCGGGTTGCCGTGCGTCAGCTCGTGGATGAACTTCATGTCGTGCTCGACGACCACCAGCGAATGATTGCCTTCGAGCGACAAGAAAAGTTCGGCGGTGCGCTCGGTTTCTTCATCGGTCATGCCGGCCACCGGCTCATCGAGCAGCAGCAGCTTGGGGTCTTGCATCAACAGCATGCCGATCTCCAGCCACTGCTTTTGTCCATGCGACAACAGCCCGGCGATGCGCTGGGCGCTGTCTTTCAGATGGATCAAGGCCAGCATCGTCGCAATGCGGTCGAGCTGCTCGCCATTCAAGCGAAAGAACATCGACGAGCGCACGCCGCGATCGGCCTTCAGCGCGAGCTCAAGGTTTTCAAACACCGTGAGCTGCTCGAACACCGTGGGCTTCTGGAACTTGCGGCCGATGCCGATCGATGCGATCTCGTTTTCGCGCAGGCGCAGCAGATCGATCGTCGAGCCGAAGAAGGCTTGGCCCAGATCGGGCCGGGTCTTGCCGGTGATGACGTCCATCATCGTCGTCTTGCCTGCGCCGTTGGGCCCGATGATGCAGCGCAGCTCGCCCGCGCTGATGCTCAGGCTGAGCGCATTCAAGGCCTTGAAGCCATCGAAGCTCACCGTGATGTCATCGAGGTAGAGGATCGCGCCGTGTGTGGTATCGACCTCGCCGGCCTGTACCCGCCGGCCGTAGCTCGCCTCCCGCCCGCCCGAGCGGCCGGCACCGATGCGCTTGCGGGCTTCCTTGGCCTGGCGCATGCGCACGCCGGCGTCCATCAGATCGGGCGTCACGCGGCGCGCTCCTCTTCGGTCTTCTTGGCCCAACCCAGCTTGCGCGCCAGGCCGACGATGCCTTGCGGCAGGAACAGGGTGACGGCGATGAACAGCGCGCCGAGAAAGTACAGCCAGAACTCCGGGAAGGCCTGCGTGAACCAGCTCTTCGCGCCATTCACGAAGAAGGCACCGACGATCGGCCCGATCAAGGTTCCGCGCCCGCCCACCGCGGCCCAGATGGCGATCTCGATGCTGGCGCCCGGCGACATCTCACCGGGGTTGATGATGCCGACCTGCGGCACATACAGCGCACCGGCCACGCCACACATCACCGCCGAGATCACCCAGATCGACAGCTTGTAGCGCAGCGGGTCGTAGCCGGTGAACATCACCCGGCTCTCGGCATCGCGAATGGCCTGCAGCACGCGACCGTATTTGCTGTTCACGAGCCAGCGCGCCAGCAGAAAGCAGCCGATCAGCGCCAGGCCCGTCAACACGAACAGCGTCATGCGCATCGTGGGCGTGGCGATCGGCATGCCGAGGATGCGCTTGAAATCGGTGAAGCCGTTGTTGCCGCCAAAGCCGGTTTCGTTGCGGAAGAACAGCAGCATCGTTGCGTAGGTCAAGGCCTGCGTGATGATCGAAAAGTAGACGCCCTTAATGCGCGAGCGGAAGGCAAAGAAGCCGAACACAAAGGCCAGCAGGCCGGGCACGAGCACGACGAGCGCCAGCGTGGCGATGAAGCTGTCGCTGAACGACCAATGCCACGGCAAGGTCTTCCAATCGAGAAACACCATGAAGTCCGGCAGGTCGGACTGGTAGTTGCCGTCACGCCCGATCTGGCGCATCAGATACATGCCCATCGCATAGCCGCCGAGCGCGAAAAACATGCCGTGGCCCAGCGACAGGATGCCGGTGTAGCCCCAGATCAAGTCCATCGCTAACGCCGCGATGGCGTAGCACATGATCTTCGCGATCAGGCTGATCGCGTAGTCGCTGAGGTGCAGGGGGCTGTCTGGCGCGACTGCGAGATTGAGGATGGGGGCGAGGACGGCGATGGCGATCAACGCGGTGAGGATGCCGATCCAGGCTTTGAGGGACAGGAGGTGGGGGCGGGGGAGCGCGGCGCTCATGCAGTGGGGCCTTTGCGCGATGCGGCTCGGTGCGAAGACGCCGGCCTGATGGGTTGGAAGGTGGTTGTGATTGGCTGCAGGTCGGGATTGCGTCCCGACGGCCGCCTCACTTTCTTTTGCTTCGCCAAAAGAA
>CAXTCD010000129.1:0-15138 GCA_964242145.1 uncultured Rhizobacter sp. | reverse complement strand
AGCCACGCCACCGGTGCCCGTGCCTGCTGCGCCGGTGCCACCGCCCGTGGCGCCCGCCCCTCCGGCTCCGCCTGCACCACCGGTGCCCGCCCCACCTGCGCCGCCAGCCCATAACGCCGATGCGGGCTACCTCGGTGAGCTGCGCGCTTACCTCAACACCGTCAAGCGCTACCCCACCAGCCGCGAGGCACGCCAGCTGCGGCCCAAGGGCACGGTGCGTGTCTGGATCGAACTCGACCGCGCCGGCCAGTTGCTCAACGCGGGTGTGGACGCCGGCTCGGGCTCGCTGCTGCTCGACAACGAAGCGCTGCGCACGGTGCGCAACGGCAAGTACCCGGCCTTCCCCGATGAAGTGTTCACCGGGCAAGCCTCGCACCGTTTCATCGTGCCGATCGAATACCTCGTGGAAGGCGGCTGACCGTCTTCGCGGCGGTCGCCCCGTTCTACATCGCTTTATCTGCCCTACCGCAAACCCCTGAAGGAAGACACCGCCATGCGGATTTTCAAGCTCAACGCCGTGGCCTTGGCCATGCTCACCCTGCTCGGCGCAGCCCATGCTCAGCAAACCTCCGAGATCGGCAAGATCAGCGTCACCGGCGAGGGCGACAAGCTGGGCACCGGCTTGATGATCGACGAAGACACTGCGAAGGCGAAGAGCACGGTCACGAAGGCTCAGCTCGAGAAGACGCGTTCCAGCAGCAACCCGTTTCAGGCGCTGGCGCTGCTGCCCGGTGTCAACAGCTCCAGCCAGGATGCAACCGGCCTGTTCGGCGGCAGCCTGCGTGTGCGCGGTTTCAATAGCGACCAGATGGGCTTCACGGTGGATGGCGCTCCAGTCAATGATTCGGGTAGCTTTGCCGTCTTCCCTCAGCAATATGCGGACTCTGAAAACCTGTGCGAACTCTTTGTGACCCAAGGCGCCACAGACACCGAAGCGCCTCACGTCGGGGCTTCGGGGGGCAACGTCGGCTTGGTGACTTGCGGGCCGGAAGACGAACGCCGCTTCCGTGTGGCGCTGTCGGGCGGTCAGCTGGACTACCGCCGTGCTTTCGTGCGTGTCGATACCGGCAAGATCGGCGATTTCAAGGGTTTCATTTCCTATTCGAAGTCGCAGGTCGACAAGTGGCGAGGCCAGGGCGGCACCGACCGCAATCACGTCGACGCGAAGCTGGAGTACGACCTGAAGGGCGGCTCCAAATTGTCGGCCGGCCTGCTTTATAACCGTGCGATGACGAACAACTTTGCTGCGCTTTCGCTCGAAGACATCCGCACGCGAGGGTATGGCGCCGATTTCGCAATCAACCCGCCGCAGCACGTGACGCCGGTCAACGGCAGCGCCCAGGTTGATGCGGCCACGACTCCGGTGTCGCCGGCCTACTACGGCTACTCGCTCAATCCGTTCCAGAACTACCTGGTCACGACGAAGGCCAACCTTCAGCTGACGGAGCGCGTGCGTCTGGATATCGAACCGTATTTCTGGTACGGCTACGGGACCGGTGGCACGCAGCAAACCACTTTGAAGGAAGGCAGCGGCGGCAACGTGCTGCACACCGGCATCGCCGACATCAATGGGGACGGCGACACGCTTGACACAGTGACGGTCTACCGCGGAAGCCTGACCCAGACCTATCGCCCTGGCATCAACACCAAGCTCAGCTACACGCTGGACAATCACAAGCTGTCCACCGGCGTCTGGTACGAGCGTGCACGCCACTTCCAGACCCAGCCTGCCAGTGCGGTCGATAACAACGGCAACATTGCCAACGTGTGGCTCAAGGATTCCGGCTCGCTGCTGCGCTACAACGATGGCAGCCTTTATGAAGGGCGCAACCAGTCGTCGATCTCGGTCGGTGAAAGCGTCTTCGTGCAAGACACGATGGATCTGCTCAACAGCAAGCTGCAGGTCACACCCGCGCTGAGCTATCGCCGCATTCACCGCGACTTCACGAATATCGCGAACTCCGGTACCAATGCCGGCGCCGACTATCAATACGAGAAGAGCTATTCGAAGCTTTTGCCCAGCCTGAACGCGAGCTTTCAGGTCGATGACCGAACGCAGGTCTTTGGCAGCGTCTCGAAGAACTTCAAGGCGCCGGGCAACTTCGAGTTGCAGGGCGCCGTCGATAACAAGCCTGCGGAGGGCAAGCCAGCGCCGGTCTATGTGAACGGTGTGCCGACGGCCTACACCTGGAGCATCAAGAACAAGGCCGATGCCGAGACCTCGATCAACTTCGACTTCGGCACGCGTTACCGCGGTGACTTGTTCAAGGCCTCGGTCACGGCTTTCTATGTGAACTTCCAGAATCGCATCGCCTCGGCTTTCGACCCGAGCATCGGCCTGCGCCAAGACATCAACGTCGGCAAGTCCACGATCAAGGGCCTGGAGGTGGAAGGCGGCACGGCCCCCTACCATGGCGTCAGCCTGTACGTATCGGGTACCTACACCCGCAGCACGATCAAGGAAGACCTGTTGACCGGCATCACGAATGGCGTGCGGGAATACGCGCTGACCGCTGGCAAGCAGTTCCCTGACACGCCGAAGGGCCAGGCTGCTGCATCGATCCAGTGGGCCGACGGGCCTTATCTTGTGAATCTGGCGGGCAAGTACATGACGGGGCGCGCCATCACGCTGGCCAATGACTTGTCCATCGCGTCGTTCACCACCATCGACCTGAACGCGGCATGGAAGCTGCCGAACCCCGAGGGGACCGGCTTCAAGAATCCGATCATTCGCTTGAACGTCAGCAACCTGACGAACAAGGAATACCTGAGCGCCAATTCGGGCAGCGGCTCGCAGTTCGGCATCAACGCCAGATTGAGCAACCCCACCGTATACCCCGGCGCGCCCCGCTTCACCAGCGTGACTTTCCAAGTCGATTACTGATTACTGATCAACAGGCTTTCAACATGAACTTCAATCTCTTGCACGAAGTCGTGCTGGGGGCGATGGGGGTGCTCTTCGCCGTCGCCATCGCCGTGATCATCGAGCGGCTGATCTATTACGTGTTCATCGAGCGCTCGCGCAAGCAGCTGGCCGCAGCCATGGCGAGCAGCAACCGGCTGGACCTTCAGGCCGAACTGGAGCGGGTGGTCGTCGGTCCGCATGCGCGGATGGTGGCTGGCGTGGCGGCGCTGAAGACGGCCGACCCCGAGCGCTTCGATCTGAAAGTGCAGGCGCTCTATCTGACACAGCAAGGCAATTTGAAGCGCCTGTTGTGGCTGGTCGACACAACCATCACGTTGTCGCCACTGCTCGGCTTGCTGGGTACCATTCTGGGCATCATCGACACGTTCACCGCGCTGGCCGCGCAAGGTGTGTCGGACCCGCAGGCCGTGAGCCAGGGCATCGGCACCGCGCTGTTCGCGACGGCGGCAGGCATCGGCATCGCGGTGTTCTGCCTGGTGTTCAACAACTACTTCAACGAACGGGTGGAGCGCGTCAACGAGCAGCTGAAAGTGCTGGCGCTCGAATACGCCAGCAACGCCTGAGGAGACCGGCATGCCGACCGCCTGTGTTTTGAATCTGTTCACGCACAGGCGGCCCGCATGAGCCGGCGCGGCATCACCGACCCGGCCGACCGGCTGCGCATGCCGGCACGGCGGCAAGCGCTGTTCAGCGCACGCGATGCGATGCTGGCTGCGGTGGCCACACCGGCGCTGTCGGCCCATGCGATCGCGGTGCCGGCCGCAGCACCGGCGCTGCAGATCGTGCATGGCTTTGCCGATCAGCAAAGCATCACCTTGTGGATGCAGGGTGAAAGCGCGCAGCGCCTGCGTGTCGAGACCCGTCCGGTGGCCGAGCCCGGCGCCAAGCCGCTGATCCAATTCGTCGACCTCGACCCTTCGGCTGATTGCAGCGCGATGCTGCGCGTGTTCGGCCTCGAGCCCGGCACGAGCTATGCCTATATGGTGTTTGCGGCAAACAAGGCCGTGCTGGCCAGTGGCCGCTTCAGCACGCAATTACTGTGGCAATGGCGGGCCGACCCGCCGACGGTGCGCATCGCCACCGGCTCCTGCGCTTACCTGAACGATGGCCGCTTCGATCGGCCCGGCACGCTCTATGGCGGCAGCGAAGAGATCTTCGACGCCATCGCCAACGCCTCGCCCGACCTGATGCTCTGGCTGGGCGACAACATCTATCTGCGCGAGCCGGAATGGAGCAGCCGCGAAGGCATCAACAAGCGTTACCGCTACTACCGCAGCCACGCGTCGCTGAAGCGGCTGTGGCGGGCCGCACCGCACGTGGCGATCTGGGACGACCACGACTTCGGCCCGAACGACAGCGACAGCTCCTTCGTCAACAAGGCCTGGACCTTGGAGATGTTTCGCCGCTACTGGCCGGTGCCGTATGCGGCGCCCAGCGACGGCCTGTACGGGCAGATCACCCAGGGCGATGTAGATATCTTCCTGCTTGACGACCGTTCTTATCGCTACCCGAACCGCTGGCCGGAAGGTGCCGACAAGGCGATGTATGGCGCGGCGCAGATGCATTGGCTGAAGGCGGCGCTGCTGAGTTCGCAGGCGCCGTTCAAAGTCATTGCCGGCGGCGGCCAATTCTGGAATCAGGCCAACCGCTATGAGTCCTGGGGCAAGTTTCCGGCCGAGCAGCAATTACTGCGTCAATGGCTGGATGATTGCAAGATCCCCGGGGTTCTGTTCTTGTCCGGGGATCGCCATTTCGCGCAGATGCTGCGCATCGAGCGCCCCGGCCTGTACCCGCTTTATGAGCTGACCACCTCACCGCTGACCGCGATGCCGGTGCGCGAGCCGGGCCCGGTGGAGCGTGAGAATCCTGACCTCGTTGCCGGCAGCCTGCTCACCGAGCGCAATTTTGCGCTGTTGACGGTCAGCGGCCCGCGCGCCGAGCGGCGCTTGAAGATCGAGCTGATGGATGCCAAAGGCGCCAAGCGCTGGGAATGGCAGATCGGCGCCCACGAGCTGACGGTGGACAAAAAGCCCGCGGGCTGACCCGCAGCAGAGCCACCGATGCTGCTTTCATTTTGCTGAATGGAGTTCACCCGTCACATGCTGTCTGCTTCTGGTTTGGTTCATTCGGCGCTTCCCCGCACCGCTCGGCGTTCGGCCTCGCGCACTTCCTGGTCGCGGCTGATGGGCATCGGCTTGTTGTTGGCCCAGGGCTTCGCCATGGCGGCCGAGCCGGTGCCGTTGCGCTTGATTGCGATCAATGATTTCCACGGCAACCTGGAGCCGGCCAACCTCAGCCTGATGCTGGCCGATCCGCAGACCGCTGATCAGCCTGACGCCAAACTGCTGCGCGTGCCGGTCGGTGGGGCGGCGGCGCTGTCGGGCTTCGTGAAGACGCTGCGTGCCGGCGCACCGAACAGCCTGATGCTGTCGGCCGGCGACCTGATTGGCGCTTCGCCGTTGGTATCGACCTTGTTCAAGCACGAGTCGACGGTCGAGGTGATGAACGAGATCGGGCTGGAGGTCGGTGTGGTCGGCAACCATGAGTTCGATGGCGGCATCACCGAACTGCGCCGCGTGGCGCGTGGCGGCTGCGCAGCCACGCAGCCGGACGACGCGGTGAGTTCTTGCGCCTTGGGCACGTATCGCGGCGCGAAATTTCCACTGCTGGCTTCCAACGTGATCGATGCGCGCGGCAAGCCCGCGCTGGCGCCTTATGTCATCAAGCGTTATGGCGGCGTGCCGGTCGGCGTGATCGGCGCGGTCACCCGCAGCACACCCAGCATCGTGATCCCGTCGGGCATTGCCGGCCTGCGCTTCATCGACGAGGCCGATGCGGTCAACCGCGCAGCCAGGCAATTGAAGGCGCGCGGCGTCAAGGCCATCGTTGCGGTGTTCCATGAAGGCGGTGAACTCGGCACCCCACAAAAGCGGGGCGACTGGAACGACACCCGCTGCCCCGATGCGCAAGGCCCGATCTTCGAGATCGCGAAGCGTTTGTCGCCGGACATCGGCGTCATCTTCTCGGCGCATTCGCATCAGGGCTATCGCTGCCTGATCGATGGCCGCATCGTGATTCAGGGCACGTCGTATGGCCGCGGCATGTCGGTGGTCGATATCGCGCTCGACCCGAAGACACGCAAGATCCTGCCGGCGCAGACCCGCAGCATCAACCTGCCGGTGCTCAATGAGCGCACCGACCCCGCCGTGCGCGAGCGCCTGGCTGCTGCGCTGCCTGCGCCTTATGCTGACGTGCTGCGCGAGAGCCGGCCCGATGAGGCGATCGCACAGCGGGTCGCCGCTTACGCTGACATCGTGGCGCCGAAAGCCGAGCGGCGCGTGGGTGTGATCACCGCTCGCTTTACGCGGAGTGGCTCGGCCGACAGCGCGGCAGGCCGGTTGATTGCCGATTCGCAATTGGCTGCCACGCGCGCGGCCGAAGTCGGCGGCGCGCAGATCGCGTTGATGAACCCGGGGGGCATTCGCAGCGATCTCGATTGCAATGGCACGCCGCCCTGCGTGGTGACCTTCGGCCAGGTCTTCACGATGCAGCCCTTTGGTAATAGCCTGGTGGTGATGGGGCTGACCGGCGTGCAGCTCAAGGCCTTGCTGGAAATGCAGCAAAAGCCATCGTCCAGCGAGCCCAGCTTTCTTCAGCCTTCGGAAGGCTTCACCTATGTCTGGCAAAGCGATGCGGCCCCGGGCGAGCGCGTGCGTGACATGCACCTGCGTGGCGAGCCGATCGTGCCGGAGCGCACTTACCGTGTCACCGTCAACAGCTTCCTCGCCGAAGGCGGCGATGGTTTCACGGTGCTGAACCAGGGCAGCGATCGCCGCGGCGGCGGGCAAGACATCGACGCGATGCTGGCTTACCTGCAAGCGTTGCCTGAACGATCGCCCGTCATTGAACCTCGCGTCACACGCTTGCCTTAGCTGCCGCGCAGAATCTGATATCCGGTGCATCAGCTGGCCGTGCTCGACGTAGAAACCGCCCACCCTCAATTCCTCCAAGGAGCCCGCTCATGACACAGTCCACCACCCGAGGCGCGCTGTTGCGCCCGATTCCCAGCGTGTTGTTGTTGCTGTTGTTGTCAGCGTGTGGCGGTGCGATGCAGACCATCCCCAATGGACCGAACACGCCCGAAGTCGCGACCGAAGCACCAGGCGAGCCCGGTGTGACCCCCGGCGCCAAAGACCCGGATCACGATGAGTTCGAAGCCTCGCTCGATGTGCCCTTCGCATCGGCCGAAGCCAGCGGTGCGCGCAAGTTCACCGTCAACATGTCGTACCCCGGCTCGACCGCTGCGCAAACGTTTGTGTGGCAACTCGAACTGCGCGATCCGGAAAACAAGGTGGTGCAGGCCTGGTCGGGTGAAACGCCGCACAGCAACACCGAGTCGTCGGTCGTGGTCACGTGGCCGGGCCGGGTGGGTCACCAGGCGGCGCTGCCGGACGGCAGCTATTCGGTTCATTTGAAAGCGGCAGTCGCGCAGCAGGCGCATGCGGCGACCTTGTCGAACGTGCCTTCGCAGCGTGTGCAGCAAGTGATCGAGCGGGCAGAAGGTCACGGCCGTGTCGAGCAGTCATGGGACTTCCTGGTCGGCAAACCGGCCAAGCCGGCCATGCCTTCGTTCACCGCATTGCGCGTGGGCAGCGATCTTGATGCCAACGGCCACCCGCGCGCCATGGCGGCGCCGGCCACCGGCTCGCTGCCTTACACGGTTTACTACACCAACCTGCACAGCCAGACCAATGACTCCGACGGCGGCGGCGCGGTCGGCAGTTGTTCGTCATCACAGCCGGCGCAATCGGGTGAATTCGGCCCGGCGGCGGCGTTCAGCTACGGCAAGTCGGCCGGGCTCGATGCACTGATGACCTCGGAGCACAACCACTACTTCGACGGTTCGTCGAGCACCAACGCCAGCGGCAACGCCAGCACCGCGAAGTCGCGCTTCCAGTCCGGCCTGTCGGCGGCGAGCAATGCTTCGACCTCGAACTTCCTGGCGATCTACGGCATGGAGTGGGGCGTCATCAACAACGGCGGGCACCTGAACATCTTCAACAGCAACGAGCTGTTCAGCTGGGAATACAACAACAGCAATCAACTGTTCGGTGACCGCTATGTGGCCAAGAGCGATTACGCCGCGCTGTATTCGGTGATGCGTCAGCAAGGCTTGATCGGCCAGTTCAATCACCCCGACTCCAGCGGCCAGTTTGCGGTCAATGGCACCGACCTGGGCTACAGCGCCGATGGCGACGAAGTCATGGTGCTGGCCGAAATCCTCAACACCTCGGCGTTCTCGTCCAACACCAACGAGACCGAGGCCGGACGCAGCAACTACGAAGGCGCCTACAAGAAGATGCTGGAGCGCGGCTTCCACGTGGCCCCGGCCAGCAACCAGGACAACCACTGCGCGAACTGGGGCAAGTCGTACACCAACCGGACGGCAGTGCTGATTCCGTCAGGCACCGCCTGGAACAAGAGCAGCTTCCTGGCTGCATTGAAAGCCCGCCGCACCTTTGCCACGATGGACAAGAACTCGCAGCTGGTGCTGACCGCCAACGGCCACGTGATGGGCGAGCGCTTCAGCAACTCCGGCTCGCTGGCGCTGAAGGCAAACTACGCCAACAGCAGCGGTCACAGCGCGGCGACGGTGCAGATCTTCGAAGGCGTGCCAGGCCGCAACGGCACGGTATCGACCTTGGCCAGCAGCGCGAGCACGACGATCACGCCATCGACCGGCAACCATTTCTATTACGCCAAGGTCACGCAGGATGACGGCAAGATCCTCTGGTCGGCCCCGGTGTGGGTGAACCAGGGGTCAGGCAATGGAGGTGGTGGTGACAACGGCGGCGACGACGGCTCCGACACCACCTCGCCGACGGCGACGGTCAGCGAGTCGGGCAATGGCGGCACCATCATCTTGTCGGCCACTGCGAGCGATAACGTGGGTGTGTCACGCGTTGACTTCCTGATCGACAGCGTCGTGAAGGGCAGCGACAGCTCGGCACCGTATTCATTGGCTTTTGACTCGACCACCTTGACCAATGGCACGCACAGCCTGGTGGCGCGTGCCTATGACGCGGCCGGTAACAGCGGTGCGTCCTCGGCGGTAAGCTTCAGCATCAGCAACGCAGGTGCCGGTTTCACCGAGACCGAATCGAATGGCACGGTGGCCACGGCGAACAGCGTGTCGGCCAGCCAGACCACCACCACCGGCACCATCGGCAGCGCCTCCGACAAGGATTTCTTCAAGCTCATCCTGCCGGCCAACAAAGCGCTGCGCATCGACATGGTCGGGCCGGCGGCCAATGACTATGACCTGTTCCTGGTGAATGCGAGCGGCACGACCTTAAAATCGTCCGAGAGCAACACCAGCGACGAATCGTTGATCTACCAAAACGGTTCGAGCGCGCAGACGGTCTACATCAAGGTGATCTCGTATTCGGGCAGCAGCACGACGCAGCCCTATACGCTGAGCTTGAGCTATCCCTGATCGCGTTTTCCATCCACGCCCGTCACTTCACGAAGCTCTGCCCTCACGACCATGATTTCCACCAAGCCTGCATTCGCGCTGCGTTCCACCTCTGTCTTGCTGCTGTCGATACTGATGGCTGCCTGTGGGGGCGGCTCGGATGACGGCACGGCCACGCCGCCCGTCACGCCACCCGTCTTGCCGCCAACCCTGAGCCTGCCGGGCTGCGTGGCAGCGCCCAACCCGCTGCATGACATCACGGCCGTGCAGGGCACGGGCAGCCTGAGCCCGCTGGTCGACGCGATGGTCACGGTGCGGGGCGTCGTGACGGCGAACTTCCAGGCCGATGCGCAGCTGAAGGGATTCTTCATTCAGCAGCCGGTGGCGGACGCCGACCCGCTGACTTCGGAAGGCCTGTTCATCTATGCGCCGGGCGCTGCGCCGATCAGCGTGGGTGACTACGTGCAGGCGAGCGGTAAGGTGGCCGAGTACAAGAGCGGCAGTGCGTCGGCCGAGCGCCTGACCGAGCTGAGCGAGATCACGCAGTTGAGCGTGTGCGGCAAGGGCCCGGCCATTGCACCGAAGCTGCTGAAGCTGCCGTTGGCGAGTGCCACCGAGCTGGAAGCGGTCGAAGGCATGCTGGTCGAATTCCAGCAGCCTTTGACTGTCACCGAGGTGCACAAGCTCGGCCAATATGGCGAGCTGAAACTGTCGGCCGGCGGCCGGCTGTTTCAGCCGAACAATCACCCGAGCGATGCGCCGCGCGAGCAGATCGTCGCGGCCAATGCGTTGGCCAGCATCATGCTTGACGATGGCGCAACGGCGGCTTATCCCGCCACCATTCCTTATCTGTCCGCCGCGGGCATCGAAGGCACGCGCCGTGTCGGTGACACGCTGGCCGGATTGCGCGGAGTGGTGACTTGGGGAGCCGATGCTTATCGCATCCACCCGGTCGACGCGCCGCTGTTCACGCAGGCCAACCCGCGCCCGGTGGCGCCCGCCGAGGTGGGCGGCACGCTGCGCGCCGGCAGCCTCAATGTGCTGAACTACTTCACCAGCCTGACGCTGCGCGGCGCCAACAGCCCGCAAGAGTTCACCCGCCAGCGCGACAAGCTCGTCGCCGCCATCGTCGGCCTGAACGCCGATGTGCTGGGCCTGATGGAGATTGAGAACAACGGCGTTTTGGCCGTGGCCGATCTCGTGGAGGGCGTCAACGCCAAGCTGGGCGTTGGCACTTATGCCTTCATCGACAGTGGAAAGCCAGGCACTGACGAGATCAAGGTGTCGGCGATCTACAAGCCCTCGCGGGTCAAGCCGCTGGGCAACCCGGTGGTTCCGACCGGCCCTGGGTTCAGCGTCGCCACCGGCCTGCGCCCGCCGCTGGCCCAGCGCTTTGCCGCGCTCGACAACCACGGTGGCTTCTGGATGATCGTCAATCACCTGAAGAGCAAGGGCTCGTGCCCGTCAGGTGTCGGCAACCCCGACCAAGACCAGGGTCAGGGCTGCTGGAATGTCTCGCGCACCGCGCAGGCGACGGCGCTCGTCAACTGGGTCGACGGCTTGCGCACCAGTTCCGGCGAAGCCGACGTGCTGATGGTCGGTGACTTCAACTCTTACCTGAACGAAGACCCGATCAAGATCCTGGAAGCCGCCGGCCATGAAGAGCTGATCCGGCGCTTGCCACCCGCCGAGCGCTACAGCTATGTGTTCGATGGCGAATCAGGCGTGCTCGACCACGCAATGGCCAGCTCCAGCCTGGCCTCGCAAGTCAGCGGCATCACGGTATGGCACATCAATGCCGATGAGCCGAACGCACTCGACTACAACCTTGAAGACAGGAAAGACGACCGCTATGCCGCCACGCCTTACCGCTCGTCAGACCACGACCCGGTGCTGGTCGGCCTGACGCTGCATGCGGACACGGTGTTCAGCCTGCCGACCTTGTCAGCGACTTTGCCGACCACGGGGACTTCGGGCGCTGCGGTCTCGGTGACGGGCATTGCCGCGGTCGACGGCAGCACGTTGAGCATCGATTGGGGCGATGGCATCCAAGAGGCGCTCGCAGTCACGGCGACGGCAGCCAACCACACCTATGCCGCGGCGGGCAACTACGCGCTGGTGCTCCGCTTGACCGATGCGGCCGGTGCGAATGCGCAGCGCAGTGCGACCGTGACCATCAGCGCGCCGCCGCCCACCGGCGGCACCACCGAACTCTTTTTCAGTGAATACACCGAAGGCACGGCCAGCAACAAGGCGCTGGAAATCTACAACCCGACGGGTGCCGATGTCGACCTCAGCGCCTATGCCGTGAAGCTGTATTCGAACGGTTCGGTGACGGCTGGCATAACTCAGTCATTGACCGGCACCTTGCCGGCAGGCGGTGTGCTGGTGCTGCTGAACAAGGACTTCACCCAGAGCAAGGCCCTTCCGGGAGCATTGATCAGCAACGCGACCAATTTCAATGGCGATGACGCGGTCACGCTGGAGAAGTTGGGTACCGTGATCGATGCCATCGGGCAGGCCGGCTTCAGGCCCAGCGGCGCCTGGACCACGGGCGAGGCCTACAGTACCGCCAACAAGACCTTGCGGCGCAAGCCCGGCATCGTGCATGGCAGCGTGCCGCCGGCAGCGCCCGCGCCGTGGGACATCAGCATCGAGTGGAATGTGTTCGACGTCGACAACTTCGACGGCCTTGGCTTGCACACAGCGAACTGATCGTACGAGGCCGAACCTTCGGCCTCGTGTCTGAGGAGCGCCGAACCTTCGGCCTCGTGCCTGAGGAGCGCCGAACCTTCGGCCTCATGTCTGAGAGCGCCGAACCTTCGGCCTCATGTTGAGCGGAAGCCACAAGCCGCCAAACCGCGTCAGCGCACCAGGGGCCGCACCTCCGGCAACGGGTCATCGGGATTGCAGCGGCCCCGTTCTTCCAGCCAGTACGCCACGTTGCCTGCGATGACGATGCTGCCCGAGACCACGGCACTGGCCGCCGAAATCACCCCGGCGGCGACCAGCAGGCCAAGGCAACCGTTGTTCGAGCAACCGCCCAGCGAGCCGACTTCTTCGACCGTCAGGCTCATCTGCTGCGTGTAGACCCTGCAGGCTTCGTTGTAGACGCTCCGCGTGCGCGGCACGAAGACACAGGCCTGCAGCAGCAAAGTGACAAACGCCAAGCCCACGGCGCTGCGATGCCTGGCTACGACAGCGCGTTGGAGCCGAGGTTTGAGCCTAGTCATGGGCGTTGAAGGAGATCGGAAAAACGCGGCAGCGGGGGAGGGCATGGGTCAGGCAGAAAAACGAATGTCGGCCGATGCAACCGCTTCGATCCGTCGACCAAAGCTCGTCAAATGCGGCAGCGTCACCGTGTGGTGAGTGCGAATGAACGCCGCAGGCGCATGGGGTTTGTCGTGGGTGGTGTGCGCGTCGGCGGCCAGCACCACGTCGAAGCCCAGCGCGGCGGCGCGGCGGGTGGTGGTGTCGATGCAGAACTCGGTGGCATAGCCGCAGATCACCAGCGACGTGGCGCCTTGGCCGGCCAGCAGGTCGCCGAGGTTGGTGCGCAAAAAGGAGTCAGGCGTGGTCTTGCGCACGCGGTGGTCGCCGGTCTGGACCTGTAGCCGCCGTTCAAGGTGCCAGCTGTCGCTGCCGAACTTCAACAGGTCACCGGCCGCTTCGTGCTGAATGAAAACGACCGGCACATCGGCACGGCGCGCGCGAGTGGCCAAGTCGTTGATGCGATCGATGACGGCGTCCGCGTCATCCGGCCGCGGGTCGGCATCAAACAATCCTCGTTGTACGTCGATGATCAAAAGGGCAATGGTCATGTCGATCTCGCAAAGAGTGAGTATGTGGCATAGGGCGAACGATCTCCGACGGGAGGCGGGCGATGGCACGCGCGGCCGAGGGCGCGCGACTCTAATGCGTCAGATGCGCGGCGTCTGTCTGGCGCGGGACGCGTGTCGCATGCGGGCGACTTGGCGATCGGGTGCAGCGGCCGACGGCGCCAGCACCTGTTGGCGGAATTTCAAGGGTGCTGATTGTTCTTGGAAACGCAATTGCGAGTTGATGCCAAGGCGCTTTATCTGAAGCGGTGTGCTGCTTAAAGTTCTCTTATCCGATGGGCCGCTTGTTTCGGGCGGCCAAGTGACAGAGTGAGACCGCCATGAGATATCGCCTTCCTTTTTCTTCCAGGTCCCAACGTGGCGCTGCGTTGACCGCATTGACGGCCGCTGCTGCAGTTGCTTCGGCGCTGCTTGCAGTGCAGCCGAGCTTTGCCGGTGAGTTGCCTGTGATCACGCAGGCTGACGCGATCAACGGGGTGGGGGTGCGACCTCGGGTGGCCGGTACGGTCAAGACGGTGTGGGTCAGCGAAGGGGCGCTCGTTGAACGCGGTGACCTGCTGCTGGCCATCGACCCCTCGCCTTACGCCGATCAGCTCGCGCGTGCGCAGGCAGGCTTGGCCGCGGCGCGCGCGCAAGCCGCGGTGATGGCCACGCCTCAGCAGGCTTCGCCGATCTGGGAAGAGCGTGGTGCCTCGCGGCGGCTGAACGACGATCGGGTGCAAGCGCAGCGCGAAGCCCAGGCACGTGTTCGCGCGGCGCAGGCCGAGGTTCGGGCGGCACAAACGCAGCTCGACGAAACCCAGGTGCGTGCGCCGTCCGCAGGCCGCGTCGGTCAGCTGGACGTTGAAGTGGGGCGCCGTGTGGTGACGGGCTCATCGGCTCCGGCGTTGATTACCTTGCGGGATTCGGCGCACTGAGCAGTTCCGATCGCGCAGAGTTTGATCGGCAAGGTCGAATCCAGGTGCCTCCGCGAGCCGGCTTGGCTCTGCTCCCTGAGTTCATCGATCTTCGGCATCTCTGAATCCGCGAGCTCGGCGCAACGGGGCCCGCCTCATGCGTGAGCACCGGTGGTGGCCATTTCTGAATGCTCAAAGGACTGTCAAAAAGCCCGCTTCGTGGCGGGCTTTGGGCCTATGCGATGCAACACAAACCTCGAATGAACAATGGAGAGGGCCCAGCAGATCTGATGTGCCAGGCCCCTCTTCATCCGATGTTCATTGCTGGGCTTGCAGCTTGTCCTGGCGCTGGGCACTCAGCTGTTGGCGCTCGCGATTCGTCGATGCCAGCGCATCCAGTTCACTGGGCTGCACCGTGCGGCCGATCAGCGCCATGCGCTTTTCATACTGCTGCACGCGGGTGGCATACGAGTCTGCCGGCTTATCCTCAGAGGTCGCGCCGGGCGCCTGTTCGTTTGCTTGAACCGTGCGGCCGATCAACTTCATGCGTTCCACGTATTGCTGTTGCCGTTGCTCCGCCGTCAGTGCGACATCGCTGTTAGCGCTGACCGGAGCAGGCGGTGTTTCGCCAGGGCGAACGGTGCGGCCGACCAGCGCCATGCGCTGCACGTAAGCCGGGTCTGTCGCTGTCGCGGTGCTGTAGGAGGTCTTGGCGGCGAAGGCCGAACCTTGCGCAACCAGGAGCGCAGCGGCGGCGATGGCAAACATCGAAGTCTTCATGAGTGTTCCTTTGGAATGAGCTGAAATGCCTTCTCGCGGCCACCGCTCATCGGGGCGGCTCGTTCGAATTCGGCGTGCTGTTTTCGGGTCATCCGACAACGTTGCGTCGATGAAGAGACTGTAGTGATCCGCTCCCTGAAGATAAATGCGATGGATGGGAACTGCGTAGTAAGCGGCCGGGCATTCCATCTTGATGTCTTCGAAGAAGCGGCTCTCGCTACA
>CAXTCD010000128.1:0-15244 GCA_964242145.1 uncultured Rhizobacter sp. | reverse complement strand
ACACCATCGTTCATACGCGTGCGGCCAATTCAAGCCGGGATGACCAGCCGCTTACTCTAAAGCCGCCAAACCTTCAAGCCACTAGCTCTGAGTTCTGGCGCGTTGAAACCTGCTTTGACGTCAACGAAGCAGCCGTTCTTCACCAGCTTGCGGTTGATCTCTTCGGTCGTCAGTTCACGATATTCCCTGTGCGCGACCGCGGCGACGATGGCATCGGCGCGGGGCAAGTCCTCCCAGCGCAGCAAGCGAATGCCATATTCGTGCAGGGCTTCTTCTGGATCTGCGGAAGGATCATGAACAAAGACCTCGGTGCCATAGCTCTTCAGTTCGTTGATGATGTCCACGACCTTGCTGTTGCGCAGGTCGGCGCAGTTTTCCTTGAACGTCAGGCCCAATACGTTGACACGTGCGCCTTT
Organism: uncultured Rhizobacter sp.; assembly: GCA_964242145.1. Taxonomy (GTDB): domain Bacteria; phylum Pseudomonadota; class Gammaproteobacteria; order Burkholderiales; family Burkholderiaceae_C; genus Rhizobacter. The sequence goes on along the minus strand of CAXTCD010000128.1, from coordinate 14,828 downwards.
GATGTAGCTGCCCGCGGCAATCATCTGCTTCACGGTTTGCTCTGCGATGTATTTGCCCATGCCGTCGTTGATGCGGCGGCCTGCCAGAATCACCTGAGGGTGATAGCCCAGCATTTCGGCCTTATGTGTCAGGTAATACGGATCCACGCCAATGCAATGGCCACCCACCAAGCCCGGCTTGAACTTCAGGAAATTCCATTTGGTACCCGCTGCTTCGAGCACTTCGTTGGTGTCGATGCCAATCTTCTCGAAGATGATCGCGAGTTCATTCATCAACGCAATGTTCAGATCACGTTGGGTGTTTTCGATCACCTTGCATGCTTCGGCCGCTTTGATGCTGCTGCAGCGATAGACCCCGGGCTTGACGATCAACTCGTACAACTTGGCCACTTTTTCAAGCGTGGCGGGCGTGTCACCCGACACGACCTTGACCACGTTGGTCAGCATGTGTTCGCGGTCGCCAGGGTTGATTCGTTCGGGGCTGTAGCCGACGAAGAAATCGCGCTTCCATTGCAAACCTGATGTGCTCTCCAGCACCGGGATGCACACTTCCTCAGTGGCGCCGGGGTATACGGTCGACTCATAGATCACCGTGGCCCCATTCTTCAGGTAGGGGCCGATGCTTTTGCTGGCCCCGATTAACGGATTGAAGTCGGGAATGTGAGCGTTATCGACCGGAGTCGGAACCGCGATGAGGATGAAGTCGGCTTCGCCGAGCAGCTTGGGGTCACTCGTGTATTCGGCATGCGTCGCTGCGCGCATGTCTTCATCGGGGATCTCGCGTGACGGATCGATGCCGGATCGGCATTTGGCGACCTTGTCTTCGACGATGTCGAATCCAATGGTGCGGGTGTGCTTGCCGAACTCCACCACCAATGGCAAGCCCACATATCCCAATCCAATCACTGCCACCGTCTGCATATTGTTCTCCTCCGTCTGTTTTTATCGGTTCAGGCTTCTGGCAGCACGGGCTATTTGACGCGCCCGTAGGTGTCTTCGAAACGAACGATGTCGTCTTCGCCCAGATAGCTGCCGGATTGCACTTCGATGATTTCGAGGGGCACCTTGCCCGGATTGGCCAAGCGATGCACCTGCCCCAAGGGGATATAGGTGCTTTGGTTCTCGCTCAACAAGATGATCTGATCGCCGTTGGTGACTTCAGCCGTGCCGCTGACCACGATCCAGTGCTCAGCGCGGTGGTGGTGTTTTTGAAGGCTCAGTGATGCGCCCGGTTTCACCATGATCCGCTTGACTTGGAAGCGCGAGCCCGAGTCGATGCTGTCATACCAACCCCAGGGGCGATGAACCAGGCGATGCAAGGTTTGCTCGGTGCGGCCGGACTCTTGCAATTGCCCGACGATTTGCTTGACCTCCTGGCTGCGGCTGCGGTCGGTCACGAAGACCGCGTCGGGCGTTTCTACCACTACGACATTGCTCATGCCGACAACACTCACCAAGCGGCTCGTTGCATGGACGAGCGTATCGGAACTGTCTCGTATCAAGGCGTCGCCAACGCTGGCGTTGCCCGAACTGTCTTTGCTGCTGACTTGCCACACGGCATCCCACGCGCCCAGGTCGGACCAACCCGCATTCAGCGGCACCATGCGAATGCTGAAAGCCGGTTCGCGAGGGCATTTCTCCATCACCGCGTAGTCGACGGATTCGCTCGGTATCGCGCTGAATTCGGCTTTGCCAGGGCGAACAAAGCTCGCGTCAATGGCTTTGACTGCCCATGCGCTTTGTGTGGCGGCTGCAATGTCTGGCCTGAAGGTTTCGAGGGCTTTCAGCCAGACGGAGGCGCGCATGACGAACATGCCGCTGTTCCAGTAATAGCCACCTTCGGTCAGATAGCGTTCGGCTGTGGCCAGATTGGGTTTTTCAACAAACTCGGAAACCTTCAGGGAGCGTTCATCGCCGGCTGAAGTGCGTATATAGCCGAAGCCGGTTTCAGGCCGGTCCGGCGTGATGCCGAGGATCACGATCGCACCTTCCGCGGCAACCAGAATGGCTTGTTGGACCGCGGCCGTGAACGCGGCTTCGTTGGTCACTGTCTGGTCGGCTGGCGTGACGACGAGAATCGGGTCATTGCCATTTTCGATGGCATGCAGCGCCGCCAAGGTGACCGCCGGCGCGGTGTTGCGGCCGGTGGGTTCCAGCAGCAGGGCCGATGGCGACAGCTTCAACTCGCGCAGTTGGTCCAGTACCAGGAAACGATGATCGTCATTACCGACCACAGTCGGCGCAGCAATCGTGGTGTCAGCCGTTCCAAGCGAGGACAGGCGTGTCACCGCTTGCTGGAACAGGCTGGTGTTTCCATGCAAAACCAGGAATTGCTTCGGATACTGAGCCCGAGACAGCGGCCAGAGCCGCGTTCCGCTGCCACCGGCGATGATGACTGGTTGTACCTGCAGTTTCGACATGGAATTGACGCCCAGATTAGGATGAAGTGGAAGAAGGGGTTTCGGCGAACCCAGCAGGATTCATGCTTTGCCAGCGCCAACTGTCGACGCACATGGCATCGAGATCGCGACGCGCGTGCCAACCAAGCTGGTCTCTCGCCAAGCTGGAGTCAGCATAACAAGCGTCAATGTCGCCAGGCCTTCGGGCGACCAAATCGTAGGGGATTACCCTGCTGCTGGCCTTCTCAAAGGCGCGCACCAACTCGAGCACGCTGTAACCTCGCCCTGTGCCGAGATTCACCGTGATGGAGCGCTTGCTGTCCAGCAAATGGCGAAGTGCAGCGACGTGCCCGTCTGCCAGATCAAGCACGTGGATGTAGTCGCGAACACCGGTGCCGTCCGGCGTGTTGTAGTCGCTGCCGAAGACTTGCAGGCGCGCCCGTTTGCCAACAGCCACCTGCGTCACATAAGGCATCAGGTTGTTGGGAATGCCGCGCGGATCTTCCCCAATCAATCCGCTTTCATGGGCGCCAACCGGGTTGAAGTAGCGAAGCAGGCCGATGGCCCATGACGGATCGGCCCGCTCGATGTCGCGCAGGATGTTTTCGCTGACCAGCTTGGTGCTGCCGTAAGGGCTGGTGGCCGACAGCGGCGAGTCTTCGCGGATCGGCAATTGCTCGGGGCTTCCATAGACTGTGGCGCTGGAGCTGAAAACCAAGGCTTTGCAGGCATGCCGTTCCATGGCTTGGCACAGGTTCAGCAAGCCACCGACGTTGTTGGCGTAATAGGCCAAGGGCTTTTGCGTGCTTTCGCCAACGGCCTTGAAGGCGGCGAAATGCACCACGGCGTCGATTCGCTGGCGGCTGAACAGCGCCTCGAGTGCCGCGGCGCTGCAGACATCGCCGCGCTCGAACTGCGGTTCTTGCCCGCTGAGCGCGGACAGGCGCTTCAGAACTTCGGGCGAGCTGTTGTAGAAGTTGTCGAGGCCCACCACCTTGAAGCCTGCGCTGAGCAAGGCCAGCCAGGTGTGGGATGCGATATAGCCGGTGGCGCCGGTCAACAGAATCGTGGGTTGAGTCATCTCAGTGTCAGCTGTGCGGAGCAGCCCGCAGTGTTGGTGGTGTAGGCAGATCCGGCGGTGATCGACGTCGACGTGCGCTTGTCGAGGGCGGCGTTGCAGCCCAAGCTCAGGCTGCGTGTGGGAATCCAGCGAACTCCCAGCGACGCGCCTCGGGCGGAGTCATCAACCTCGGTCGTGGTGTTTTCCGATGAAGTCTTGCTGTACCTTCCCCCCGCGGTGACGCGTATTTTGGCAGTAAGGTCGTAGGTGACACCCAGCGCTGCCGAATTGGTCAGGCGATTGTTGTCAACGGCCGACGGCGAGCCTTCGCCGGTGAACGACATGAAGGTCGTTTCGGTTCCGGTGTCGCGAGACAACGATGTATTGAAAGTGAGCTTGCCGGTGGGCTGATAGATCCAGCCGATTTGCCCGGTCAGGCCGGAGACATCGGCGAAGCTGGGCTGAGAGTGCTCTTCTTTTGTGGCGCTGATGCGGGCGGTTATGTTGCTGAGCCCGCTGGGAATCCAGCTGAGAGTCAGGTCGAAGTCACGGCGGTCGGTTTCATCTTTGCGTGAGACCGAATCTGGCTGATCGCCGATCAGCGCTTGGGGATAGTTGCCTTTGGTGACCCGCGCTCCTGCGCCCAGCGTAATCAGATTGGTGGTCGCATAACGCAGCGTCAGGCCGCCGATGTTTTGCGTGTATTCGCGATTGACGTATTGCGGCGCAGAGTACTTCACGGCCCGGTGCTGGGCATCACCTTCCGCGGAAACGTGGGCCGTCAGGGCGTTGCGGATCGTGAAGCTGGCCTGCTGCGTGTCTTGAACGTTCTTGCCGGTAATTTGCGGTGAATTGGGGCCACCATATTGGGCCAGGCTGCGGTTCGCCGTGACCTTCAGATTGCCAGACCATTTCTCCACCGTCGCCCAGTCGAGCCCTGTATTCAGGCTGTAGCCGGTGTTGTCGAGGGAGGTGACGTCCTGGTATTTGTCGGCCCGAATCGCCGCGTCGCCATAAATGCGCTGGCGTCCGATCGGTTGGTCCAAACCGAACAGCAGGCGCGTGGTCGAGTACACGTCCGGTGTTTCTTGCCCGTCGGGCGAATTGAAGAGGTTGGAGCTGTGCGAGAAGGCTTGGCTCACACCGATGTAATAAGGCGAGGTTTCGGCCCGGGTGCCGGTTGCGCCGAGGGCAAGCAACGCAAGGCACAGTGGGCGCAGAGAACCGCTGCGTCCAGCAAGCGGATGGGGCATGCAGATACTCCTGATGTCGAGAGGCAAAGGCCGCGCGTCAATACGCATGCCGGTCGAAAAACACCAGGCGAATGGTACGCACAATGATTTGCAGGTCGAGACCAAGGGACCAATTGCGAAGGTATTCCAAGTCGTACTCGACCCGCGCCTGCATCTTTTCAATGGTGTCGGTTTCGCCGCGATGGCCGTTCACCTGGGCCCAGCCGGTGATACCCGGCCGCACCTTGTGCCGCACCATGTAGGCCTTGATCAACTGGCGGTATTGCTCGTTGTGAGCCACGGCGTGAGGGCGCGGGCCGACGATGCTCATGCGGCCCTGAAGCACATTGAAGAACTGTGGCAGCTCATCAAGCGAGGTGCGGCGCAGGAAGGCGCCGAAGGGCGTGATGCGCGGGTCGCCCTTGGTGGCTTGGCGAATCTGGGTGCCGTTGTCTTGCGTTCGCATCGAGCGGAACTTGTAGACCATGATCTCTTCGCCATCGAGCCCATTGCGGCGTTGCTTGAAGATCGCTGGGCCGGGAGAGGTGAGCTTGACGCCGATGGTGATCAGCACCAGCAATGGCGAAATCAGGACCAGGATCAGCGAGGCCAGCACGACGTCGCTGATGCGTTTGGCCAGCTCGTTGGTGCCGGTGAACGGCGTTTCACAAATGCCGACCACCGGTACGCCGTTCATGTCTTGCAGGCGACCCTGGATGATGCTGATGCCGAATACATCGGGCACGAAGTACAGCGAGGCGGTGGTTCCCTGCAACTGCTCCAGCAGTTCGACGATGCGGGGCTGCAGGCCCAGTGGCAAGGTGATGTAGACCTCGCGGATGCCGTGTTGAGTTACGTAGCCGGCCATGTCGCGCAGCCCGCCCAGCCGTTGGGCCGAAGCGTCGGCATGAACGCGGTCATCGGTGCGGTCGTCGAAGTAACCCAGGAAATCAATGCCCTGATCGTCACCGGTAATGAGCGCATGCGAGACCTTCACGCCCAAGACGCCAGCGCCTGCCACGATGGCGGTACGGCGCGATTCCGGTTGGGCCGAATAGCGCTTGAGCACCACTTTGCCGATCGCTACTGCCAGCCATTGGGCAATCGGCGTGCCGATGGCCCAGGTCAATAACACATCGTTTTCGAAAAAGCGCAGGCTGCGCGTACCCAGGCCGCACAGAACCAGCACACAGGCCAGCAAGACCCAGGACGACAGGATGTCGACCGCGGCCACCAACAGATATTCGCGGAAGCGGTTGGTGCCGGGAAAGGTCAGTGCGAAGACCAGCAGGCACAGCGTCAATGCCGGGCGGTCCATCGATTCGCCGTAGGCGAGCGTGGTGATGAAAAAAACCAGGATCGTGATCGTCGGTTCGAGGAAGGCGGCCACGAACGAGCGCACCGATTGAGGCGCGTTGTAAAACGTTCGTTTGGTTCGGTCTTCAAACATCGGTGGCTGAGCGTCCGGGCGGCGATTGCATCATGGTGCCCGGTCTCGTTGCGCTGCGAAGGAGCAATGAAATGACGCATCGCGGCCGGGGAGCCTGGCATTTCCAGCAGCGTCTGAACCCCAGCAACGCGGCTATTCCGTGCACTTGATCCGAAGAATTCTCTATCAAAAAGGGGGGGGTCTTCCCCTCGACCTTGGGGGGTGATTGTGCGTGCATGCCTACAATCGAAAGATGTTTCAGAGCCTCCAAGCACTCGCCAGCGCCGCCGTCATGGAGCGCGCCACCCTGCTCATCAATCACATTCTGAAGTCGGAGCCGGTGGCGGTCGAACGCTTGCAGGCCCACATCGGGCGGGTGATTCATTTGAGTTTTGACGGCTGGCCCGCCTGGTTGCCGCCGATTCCAAGCACCGCATTCCGCGTGACGCCCGCTGGGCTGATCGAATGGTGCGGTGACGCGGTGCCGGCCGAGCCTGAATTGCGCGTCTCGATCGATGTATCCAACCCGGCGCTTGCCGTGGTTCGCGCAGCCACCGGTGAGCGCCCGCGGGTGGAGGTGGCGGGTGATGCTGCCTTTGCGGCTGACGTGAACTGGTTGTTTGACAACCTGCGCTGGGATCTGCAGGACGATCTGGCGCAATTGGTTGGCCCGGGGCCTGCGCGTGAACTCGGGCGCCTGGGCGGCTTCATCGCCAAGGGCCTGGGTGAGGCGGTGCGCATGATGGGTGATTGGGCCACCGGAGGGCGCGGCGGCTCTTCCGGGCAGGCTCGCCGATGAGGCACATCGCCCGGCTCGTTTTTATCGTCATCACGGTACTTCGTTTCGGGCTGGACGAGGTCGCGCTGTCGGGCTTCCGCCAACGCTGGATTCGCGCCGTGGTGCGGGTGATGACGCTCGGCAGGCGGCTGGATGCGCCTGCGGGGCAGCGGCTGCGCCTGGCGCTGGAGCGCCTCGGGCCGATCTTCGTCAAGTTCGGTCAAGTGCTGTCCACCCGTCGCGATCTGCTTACCGATGAAGTGGCCGATGAGCTGGCGCGTCTGCAAGACCGGGTGCCGCCGTTTCCGGCTGCGGTGTCTCGGCAATTGGTGGAGCGGGCCTTCGGCCGTTCGATCGAAGAGATCTTCGCCACCTTCGACGTCGAGCCGGTGGCCAGTGCATCGATTGCACAAGTCCATTTCGCGACGCTGAAGAATGGCCGGGAAGTCGCGGTCAAGGTGCTGCGCCCTGGCATGCTGGATGTGATCGATGACGACCTGTCGCTGTTGCGCACGTTGGCGCGCTGGGTCGAGCGCTTCTCGGTCGATGGCAAGCGACTCAAGCCGCGCGAGGTGGTCGCCGAGTTCGACAAATACCTGCACGATGAGCTGGACCTGGTGCGCGAAGCCTCGAACGCTGCCCAGCTGCGCCGCAACATGCAGGGGCTCGATCTGGTGATGGTGCCGGAGATGGAATGGGACTTCTGTACCCAGAGCGTCATCGTGATGGAGCGCATGAACGGGGTGCCGATCAGCCAGAAGCAGCGACTGATCGATGCGGGTGTCGACATCCCGAAGCTGGCTCGCGACGGCGTCACGATCTTCTTCACGCAGGTGTTCCGCGACGGCTTTTTTCATGCCGACATGCACCCCGGCAACATCCAGGTCAGCTTGGCGCCAGCGACCTTCGGGCGCTACATCGCACTTGACTTCGGCATCGTCGGCACGCTGACCGAAGTGGACAAGGAATACCTCGCGCAAAACTTCATCGCCTTCTTCCGGCGTGACTACAAGCGCGTGGCCGAACTGCATGTGGAGTCGGGCTGGGTGCCACCGAACACCCGGGTCGATGAACTCGAAGGTGCGATCCGCGCTGTCTGTGAGCCGCACTTCGACCGGCCGCTCAAAGACATCTCGCTGGGTCAGGTGCTGCTGCGTTTGTTCCAGACCTCGCGCCGCTTCAACGTTGAAATTCAGCCCCAGCTGGTGCTGCTGCAAAAGACGCTGCTCAACGTCGAAGGCTTGGGCCGTCAGCTCGATCCGAACCTCGATCTGTGGAATACCGCGAAGCCGTTCCTCGAGCGCTGGATGAACGAGCAGATCGGCTGGCGGGGCCTGATTGAACGCCTGAAAAAGGAAGGGCCGCACTATGTGCAACTGCTGCCGGAGCTGCCACGGCTGCTGCACCAGGCCCTGCAGCCGCACCGGGCCTCCAACCAGCGGGTGATCGAGGCTTTGCTCAATGAGCAGCGCCGCACCAACCGCCTGCTGCAATCGCTGATCTATGGCGGCCTGGGCTTTCTGGCCGGCGTGGTGGTGACACAGCTGCTGTCGCACTGGCGCATCGGGTGAGCGCCGCAAAGCCGGCGCTGCGGGCTGAGTTCCGCCAATGCAGGGATAATTCCGCGCGCCTGCTTTGATCCGCCCGACGCATCGCAGGCGTCGATGGCTCCGCCGGCTTTGCGCCTGAATTCGCTCAGGCCAATAAGGCGGACAGGTGTTTTCATCCCCGATGAGCGCGATGCAAGTTCAGACAGGCTCGGTTGCCCCGGGCGCCTATAATTTTTTGTTTTGAATCAAAGGCTTAGCCATGCCCATCTACGCCTACCGGTGTGAAGCCTGCGGGCACGCTCAGGACGTGCTGCAAAAGATCTCCGACCCCTTGCTGACGCAGTGTCCGAAGTGCGGCGCGCCCGCATTCAAAAAACAAGTCACTGCCGCCGGCTTTCAGCTCAAGGGCTCGGGCTGGTATGTGACCGACTTCCGCGGGGGATCGTCATCGGCGGCGCCACCGACTTCAGAAGCCGGCGCGCCGAAATCCGAATCGTCGAAGGGCGAGGGCGCCTCCGCTTCGTCTGGGGCCTCCAGTTCGTCGGGGGAAAGCAGCGCAGCGCCGGCTGCCACGCCAGCGGCCAGCCCGCCTCCGTCCAGCAGCACCTCGTGAGCGTTGATCTCGCTCCTGTTCAAGGAACCATGTGAAGAAATATCTCCTCGCCGGGCTGTTGGTCTGGTTGCCGCTGGCAGTCACCATCTGGGTGCTGCATTCGGTGCTCGGGCTGTTGGACGGTGTCTTCGGCTCGGTCTTGTCGGCCTCGCAAGCGGTGTTGCCAGCGCAGGCGCGCGAGCCACTGGAAGCGCTGCGGCAGATTCGCGGCCTGGGCGTGGTCGTGATGATCGGCGGCCTGCTGCTGACCGGAATGTTTGCCGCCAACATGGTGGGCCAATGGGCGCTGCGCCAGGGCAATCAGCTGCTGCACCACATCCCGATCGTCAAATCGATCTACAGCTCGGTCAAGCAGGTGTCGGACACGCTGTTCTCCAGCAGCGGCAACGCGTTTCGCGAAGCGGTGTTGGTGCAGTACCCGCGTGAAGGCTCATGGACGATTGCCTTCGTTACCGGCAAGCCTGGCGGCGAGGCGGCGATCCATTTGAGCGGCGACTATCTCAGCGTCTACGTCCCGACCACGCCCAACCCGACCTCCGGCTTCTTCCTGATGGTGCCGCGCGCCGACGCCATCGTGCTGGAGATGAGCGTTGACGAAGCCTTGAAGTACGTGATCTCGATGGGCGTGGTCGCACCCCCGGTGGCCCAGGCGGCCTTGCCACGAAATCACATGGGTTGAGCGGCAAGGCACCCGCTCAGCCCTGACGGCTTGCAACACAGCCCGCCAGCGCCTTTCATCTTTCCATGCCGCGCGCCCTGAGGGCTGCAGGTACCGTATCCCGATTCTGGAGTGAACACATGAGAACAACCTACTGCGGCCTCGTTAGCGAAAAGTTGCTCGGCGACACCGTCACCTTGATGGGCTGGGCGCACCGCCGCCGTGACCATGGCGGCGTGATCTTCATCGACCTGCGCGACCGCGAAGGCCTGGTGCAGATCGTCTGCGACCCCGACCGCGCCGAGACCTTCGCGGTGGCCGAAGACGTACGCAACGAGTTCTGCCTGAAGGTCATCGGCAAGGTGCGCCCGCGCCCGAGCGGCACCGAGAACAGCAACCTCACCAGCGGCAAGATCGAAGTGCTGTGCTACGAACTCGAGGTGCTGAACCCGAGCGTCACACCACCGTTCCAGCTCGACGACGAGAACCTGTCGGAAACCACCCGCCTGACGCACCGCGTGCTGGACCTGCGCCGCCCGGCGATGCAGAAAAACATGATTCTTCGTTATCGCGTCGCGATGGAAGTGCGCAAGTTCCTCGATGCCAATGGCTTCATCGACATCGAAACGCCGATGCTCACCAAGAGCACGCCCGAAGGCGCGCGCGATTACCTGGTGCCCAGCCGCGTCAACGAAGGCATGTTCTTCGCGCTGCCGCAAAGCCCGCAGCTCTTCAAGCAGCTGCTGATGGTGTCGGGCTTCGACCGCTATTACCAGATCACCAAATGCTTCCGTGACGAAGACCTGCGCGCCGACCGCCAGCCCGAGTTCACGCAGATCGATATCGAGACCAGCTTCCTGACCGAGGAAGAAATCCGCGGCATGTTCGAAGGGATGATCCGCACGGTGTTCCGCAGCACGATCGGTGTCGATCTGCCGGGCTACCCGGTGATGACCTATGCCGACGCGATGCACCGCTTCGGCTCGGACAAGCCCGATCTGCGCGTCAAGCTCGAGTTCACCGAGCTGACCGACATCATGAAAGACGTCGACTTCAAGGTCTTCTCGGGCCCGGCCAACGCGACAGACGGCCGCGTGGTCGCGCTGCGCGTGCCCGGCGGCGGCGAGATGAGCCGGGGCGAGATCGACGCCTACACCGAGTTCGTCAAGATCTACGGCGCCAAGGGCCTGGCCTGGATCAAGGTCAACGATGCCGGACGGGGCCGTGAAGGCCTGCAATCGCCGATCGTCAAGAACCTGCATGACTTGGCGATCGCCGAGATCATTGCCCGCACCGGCGCGCGCAATGGCGACCTGATCTTCTTCGGTGCCGACAAGGCGAAGGTCGTCAACGATGCCATCGGCGGCCTGCGCATCAAGGTCGGCCACAGCGAGTTTGGCAAGAAGAGCGGCTTGTTCGAAGACAAGTGGGCGCCGCTGTGGGTCGTCGATTTTCCGATGTTCGAGTACGACGAAGAAGGCCAGCGCTGGAACGCGGTGCACCACCCGTTCACCGCACCGAAAGACGGCCACGAAGACTACATGGACACCGACCCGTCGAAGTGCATCGCCAAGGCTTATGACATGGTGCTGAACGGCTGGGAGCTGGGTGGCGGCTCGATCCGTATCCACCGCGCCGAAGTGCAGAGCAAGGTGTTCAGCGCGCTGAAGATCGGGCCGGACGAAGCCCAGCTGAAGTTCGGCTTCCTGCTCGACGCGCTGCAATACGGCGCGCCGCCGCACGGTGGCCTGGCCTTCGGCCTCGATCGCCTGGTCACGCTGATGACCAAGGCCGAGTCGATCCGCGACGTGATCGCCTTCCCGAAGACCCAGCGCGCGCAAGACCTGTTGACGCATGCGCCGAGCCCGGTCGACGAGAAGCAGTTGCGCGAGCTGCACATCCGCCTGCGCAACCCGCAAGGCACGACACCGGCCTGATCGTCTGATCGCCTGTGGCTTGATGGGCGCCCGGGGCTTGCCGCTTCTGGCGCTTTCCAGGCAGAAAGTTGGAACCCGAACGGGTGGCGCTGCAAAGCACCACCCGTTTTTCATTGCCGGCGCAGGCGGGCAGGCTGTGGCCAACCGCCTGAATCAAGGCTGTGCGCGATGATGCGGCGCCGAGATACTCGGCCGTTTCACGGTGATGCCTGCGGTGCCCGCCACGTGGCACGGCAGGCCCACCTTCATCCGCTGCTCAGGAGAGATGCACATGAAGACGAATTCGACCCTCGCGGCAAAGACCGTGGCCTTGGCTGGCCTGCTGGCCTTGGCGGCCTGCGGCAAGCAAGGCACGGAGCTGGGGCAGGGCGGCTCGGTGGTCAGCGGATCGGCCGGGCCGGCCGGCGCGCAGAGTGCCTCGCGTGAGCTGGTGAAATGCGATGCGCCGGTCGCCACGCTGGCGCTGGTCGAGAACCCGAATGGCTACACGATGGTCACCGGCTACAACCTGCCGCAGTCGCCGGTGCCACTGGTGCGGCTGATCGCGCAGCAAAGCGGCTGCTTTCGCGTGGTTGACCGTGCGGCCGGCCTGAAGGCCACGGTGCAGGAGCAAGAGTTGAAGAACGCCGGCATCCTGCGCCAGAACGGTACGGTCGCCAAAGGCCGTGGCTATGAAGCGCAGTACACCTTGACGCCCAGCCTGACCTTCAGCGAGCAAAACGCCGGCCGCGAGCTGGGTGGCTTGATGAGCCACATCCCGGTGCTCAACAAGTTCGTCGGCATGGCCGAAAGCGTCAAGCTGAAGGAAGCGCAGGTGGCCTTGCTGCTGACCGACAACGAAACGACCGAGCAACTGGCGGCCTCGACCGGCTCGGTCAAGGTGACCGACCTCGGCATGGGCGGCCTGGTGCTGGGCCGCCTGGGCGGCGCGGCCGGTGCCGGCTGGAGCAACAGCAACGAAGGCAAGGTGATCGCCGCCGCCTTTCTCGATGCACATAACCATCTGGTGACGCAAGTCCGGATGCTGCAGGCCAAGGAGCTGCCGCCGGCGGTGGCGGTCAAGACGCCCAGCAAGGGCTGATCGGGCTGGCCGGCGCGTCATTCGCCGGCTGAATCCGAGCCGCCGTCCTACGGCGGACCCGCTTGCCGGGTGGCAAGATAATGGGCGTGAATGAACCCCGCCCCCCCAAGATTCCCGAATCGGTGCTGGTCGTGATCCACACGGCCGACCTCGACGTCCTGTTGATCGAACGGGCCGACAGGCCCAGCTACTGGCAAAGCGTGACCGGCTCTAAAGACGCGCCCAACGAGCCGCCTGCCGACGTGGCTGTGCGCGAGGTGGCCGAGGAAACCGGCATCGTGATCGGCTCGCCGCACGTACCGGCGAGCCACCTGCGCGACTGGAACCTGCGCAACGTCTACGAGATTTTTCCCGTGTGGCGGCATCGTTATGCCGACGGCGTCACCCACAACACCGAGCATGTGTTCGGCCTGCGCGTGCCGCGCGACATCGTGGTCACCCTGGCGCCGCGTGAACACCTTCAGTACCAATGGCTGCCGATGGAGGAGGCCGCCACGCGCTGCTTCTCGCCGTCCAACGCCGAGGCGATCCGCCAACTGCCGCGGTACCTGGCGCCATGAGCCCGGTCGTCGCTCCGTTGACGCAGCACCCAAGCCATGTGCTGCGCGTAGCCACCTACAACATCCACAAGGGCGTGCGTGGCGTGGGCCCGCGCAAGCGGCTGGAGATCCACAACCTGGGCCTGGGCATCGAGGCGCTCGACGCCGACATGATTTTTCTGCAAGAGGTGCGCAGCTTCCACCATGGCGAAGCCAATCGCTTCGTCGACACCCACCGCGGCTGGCCGCGGCTGCCGCAGGCCGACTTCCTGGCGCCTGAAGGTTATGCGGTGGCTTACCGCACCAATGCCTTCACGGCCGGCGGCGAGCATGGCAATGCCTTGCTCGCACGCTGGCCGCTTGGTGACATCGGCCATCACGATGTGTCCGACCATCGCTTCGAGCAGCGCGGCCTCTTGCATGTGCTCGTGCTGTGGAACGAAGTTCAGGTGCATGCGATCGTGGCCCATCTGGGCTTGATGCATTCGAGCCGGGTGCGGCAGGTCGAGCGCATCGCCGCGTTCATCGAGGCCCAGGTGCCAGCCGGCGAGCCGATCGTGCTGGCCGGTGACTTCAACGATTGGGGCGAGAAGCTCGATGCGCCGGTGCGCGCGATGGGCTTGCAGCGCGCGATGCACGAAGGCAGCCCGTCGCAACGCACCTTTCCGTCGCGCGTGCCGCTGTTCTCGCTGGACCGCATCTACATTCGCGGCTTTCAATGCACCGGCACGATGGTGCCGCGCGGCAATGCCTGGGCCCGCATGTCGGACCACCTGCCGCTGGTGGCCGACCTGGAGCTGGCTTGAGCGCGCCGCGCTCAGGGCTGCCTTTCTCGCAGAGGTCATCTCGCCTGCGGCCCTGGCGCGGTTCGCCAGGGCCGCAGGCCTCACCTTTGCGCATGTCGACGGAAGAAACGGCAGACGATAAAGCTGACGCCGCCGGTGCGCTGACACCCCATGCGCTGATGCGCATGATGCGGCGCACGCGGTTCAGTGGCGGCAACGAAACGCACTTGCTCAGCGGCGGCGATGAACTCTTTCCGGCGATGGTGAAGGCGATCAACGCTGCCCGGCATGAGGTCTGGCTGGCCACCTACATCTACTTCGATAACGGCCAGGTTGAGCGCGTCACGCAAGCGCTGGTCGCGGCGGCGCAGCGCGGCGTGCAGGTCAAGGTCGTGCTCGATGGCTTTGGCTGCCGAGCCAACTTGCCGGCGCTGCGGCGGGCGCTGTGCGACAGCGGCGTGATGCTGACTGTGTTCCGGCCGATCGACCGCTGGTGGAGCTGGTTTCAGCCCGGCCAGCTGCGCCGTCTGCATCAAAAGCTGTGTGTGGTGGATGGCGAGGTGGGCTTCGTCGGCGGCATCAATTTGCTGGACGATCGCTATGACCTCGTGCACGGCTGGAGCGAAGAGCCCCGGCTCGATTTCGCCGTCGAAGCGCACGGCCCGGTGGTCGCAACGATCGAGCAGGCGACGCGGGCGCTGTGGTCGCGCGCCTCGCTCGCACGCGGTTTCGGCAAAGAGATGGCGGCGATCGCGCGCAGCGCCGAG
>CAXTCD010000127.1:0-15274 GCA_964242145.1 uncultured Rhizobacter sp. | reverse complement strand
ATCTGCGTGACCGTGGTCTTGCCGTTGCTGCCGGTCACCGCGATCAAGGGCAGCTGATGCTGTGCGCGCCAAGCCGCCGCCAGTGCGCCCAGTGCCAGCTTGGTGTCCGCCACTTGCAAGCCCGGCAGGCCGGCTTCGATCAAGCCGTGCTCGGCGATCGCCGCCACCGCGCCCGCCGCATGCGCCTGCGGCAGGAACTCATGCGCATCGAAGCGCTCGCCGCGCAGCGCGACGAACAAGTCGCCCGCCTGCAGGCTGCGCGTATCGGAATGCACCCGTGCGATCGCGATCGAGCCATCGCCGATCAGCGTCGAGCCCGGCAACAGGGCATGGGCTTGCGCCAGGCTCATCATCATGGCCGGCTCCCTTCATCCATCCAGCCGGCCAGCGCGGCCTGCGCTTCGGCGACATCGGAGAACGGGTGCTTGATGCCCGCGATCTCCTGCTCGGCTTCATGCCCCTTGCCAGCGATCAGCACCACGTCATCGGCACCGGCGCTGCGAACGGCTTGCGAGATCGCAGCGCGGCGGTCTTCGATCACTTGCGCACGATCCGGCCGTGCCATGCCGGCGGCGATGTGCTTCAGGATCTCGGCCGGCAGCTCGTGGCGCGGGTTGTCGCTGGTGATCACCACATGGTCGGCGAGCCGCTCGGCCAGCGCGCCCATCAACGGGCGCTTGGTCGCATCGCGGTTGCCGCCGCAGCCGAACACGCCCCACAGCACGCCGCCGCGCTCTTTCGCAAACGGGCGCAAGGCCTGCAAGGCCTTGTCAAGCGCATCGGGCGTGTGAGCGTAATCAACGATCACCGCCGGGCCGGCTGGAAGGGGCTCGCCGGTGCGCGCTGCCGGGATCACGCGCTGCATGCGCCCGGGCACCGCGGTGAGTCGCGGGCACAGCGCGGCGATGTCATCCAGGCTCACCCCCAGGGCACGCCAACCGCCGACCACCGCCAGCAGGTTCGATACGTTGTAGTCACCGATCAGCCTGCTGCGCACATCGACGCGGTGATCGGCTTCGATCAACGTGAACGCAAGGCCGCCATCGACATAAGCGATGTCGGCCGCTTGCAGCCGGGCCGGGCCGCGCGTGCTGTAGGTCCACAGGTCCAAGGCCTGGCCGGCCAGCGATTGCGCCGCGATCGCACCGTGTTCGTCGTCCAGGTTCAGCACCGCGGCGCGCAAGCCGGGCCAGGCGAACAGGCGCGCCTTGGCTTCCCAATAGGCTTCCATGCTGCCGTGATAGTCGAGATGGTCGCGGGTGAGGTTGGTGAACAGCGCCACCGCCACCTGCACACCCGCCAGCCGATGCTCGGCGATGCCGATCGATGAGGCTTCGATCGCACAGGCCGCAAAGCCCTGCGTCACGAAGCGCTGAAAGGCCGATTGCAAAACGATCGGGTCGGGGCTGGTCAGCCCGGTGGAGGTGATCTGCGCTTGCGCTGCAGTAGCGCTTGGCGGCTCGCCGACACCCAGTGTGCCGACCACGCCGCAGCGCCGGCCGAGCAGGCTCAAGCCCTGAGCCACCCACCACGACACCGAGGTCTTGCCGTTGGTGCCGGTGACGGCCACCACGTCCAGCTGCGTGCTGGGCCGCTCGAACCACTCGCTCGCGATCACGCCGGTCAAGGCCTTCAGGTGCGGCACCGCGGCGACCTGTTCGCCATCGAACTGAAAGGCTTCCACGCCTTCGGCTTCGACCAGGCATCCAGCCGCGCCTGCCGCCAGGGCCGCAGGCACATAAGCCCGGCCGTCCTGCACATGGCCGGGCCACGCGACGAACACATCGCCCGCCTGCACGCGCCGGCTGTCGGCCACCAGCGAACGCGCGCCGCGCTCACGCAGCCAGACCAGCGCAGCCGCAGCGTCGGGAAGGTAAGGCACCGGGCGCGTCATCAGAAACTCTCTTCTTCTGCGGGAATGGCGTTGGCCGTGATTTGCGTGCGCACATCGAGGTCGGGCTGCACGCCCATCGAGCGCAGGGTCTGCTGCACGACTTCGCTGAACACCGGGGCCGCCACGTCGCCACCGAAATACTTGCCGTCGCTCGGCTCGTCGACCATCACCGCAACAATGATGCGGGGCTTGTTGATCGGCGCCAGGCCGACGAACCACGAGCGGTACTTCTTCTCCGCATAGCCCTTGCCTTCTTGCTTGTAAGCCGTGCCCGACTTGCCGCCCACCGAATAGCCCAGCGCCTGCGCCTTCGGCGCGGTGCCGCCTTCGAGGGTCACCGAGTGCAGCATTTCGCGCATGGCCTGCGCCGTCTTCGGCGAGAACACGCGGATGCCGGCCGGTGGCACCTCGGGCCCGGCGTCCGGGTTCTTCACCAGCGACACCGGAATGATCTCGCCATCGCGCGAGAACACGGTGTAGGCCCGCGCGATCTGGAACAGCGAGGCCGACAGGCCGTAGCCGTAGCTCATCGTCGCCTGCTCGATCGGGCGCCAGGTCTTGTACGGCCGCAGCCGGCCTGTCACGACGCCGGGAAAGCTGATCTGCGGCTTCTGGCCGAAGCCGATCTGCGTGAACAGCTCCCACATCTCGCGTGGCTGGAACTGCATCGCCATGCGCACCGCGCCGACGTTGCTCGATTTCTGGATCACCTGGGACACCGTCAAGTCGCCGTGTGCATGCGAATCGGTGATCGTCGAGCCGGTGATCGTCAGGCGGCCGGGCGCGGTCCGCAACACGGTGTTGGGTGTCACGCGGCCGGTCTCCATCGCCCAAGCGGCAATGAAAGGCTTCATCGTCGAGCCGGGCTCGAAGGTGTCGGTCAACGCGCGGTTGCGCAACTGGCCGCCGCTCAGATTGCGGCGGTCGCCGGGCAGGTAGCTCGGGTAATTTGACAAGGCCAGCACTTCGCCGGTCTGCGCGTCCAGCACCACGACGCTGCCGGCCTTGGCCTTGTGCAAGGCCACTGCATCGCGGATGCGCTGATAGGCGAAGAACTGCACCTTCGAATCGATCGTCAGCTGGATGTCGCGGCCATCGACCGGTTGCACGCTCTCGCCGATGTCTTCGACCACCTGGCCCAGGCGGTCCTTGACGACGCGGCGCGTGCCCTTGCGGCCTTGCAGCTCTTTCTGGAACGCCAGCTCCACGCCTTCCTGGCCGCGCTCTTCAACGTTGGTGAAGCCGACCACATGCGCCGCTGCTTCACCTTCGGGGTATTTGCGCTTGAACTCGCGCACCTGGAACAGGCCCTTGATGCCGAGCTTCGACGCCTCCTGGGCCACATCTTCGTCCAGCTGACGCCGCAACCATACGAAGTTAGGGTTATCGTCCAGCCGATCGTTCAATTCGCTGCTGCTCATGCCGAGCAGGCGCGCCAACTGCTGGCGCTGCTTGCGATCGGCACCGAACTCTTTCGGGATCGCCCACAACGACGGCGCCGGCACACTGGAGGCAAGAATCAACCCGTTGCGATCGGTGATGCGGCCGCGGCTGGCCGACAGATCGAGCGTGCGGGCATAGCGGATTTCGCCTTGCTTCAGAAAGAAGTCGTTGCCGATGATCTGCACAAACACCGCGCGGCCGATCAACAGGCAAAAGCTCAGGCCCACCAGTCCGACGAGGAATTTCGAGCGCCACGGCGGCGTCTTCGAAGCCAGCAACGGGCTGGTCGAATACATCACGCTGCGCACGTTCACCGCGCCTGCCTTGTGGGCCTTGCGACGAATCACCGCGTGCCTCCCGCGGCCGAAGCCGCCAGCGCTGCGTAGCTCACGTATTGCGTGACGGCGGGCGTGGCGGTGCGCATCAGCAGCTTGTCGCGCGCCACGCGCTCCACACGCAGCGGCGTGGCCTGCGATTGCATGTCGGACTTCAAGCGCTCGTGCTCGGTCTCCAGCTGGCGCGCTTCGCTCTGGGCGCGGTCGAGTTCGGCGAACAGGCGCCGCGACTCATACGACACCCGCACGAGATAAATGCTGCTGGCCACCAGCACCAACAGCAGCAACAGGTTGATGCGCGTCATGCGCTCACCCCGCTTGCGCAACAAAGCGCCGGCGCCAGCAAGCCGATGAAGGCCATGCGTCCCCTGCAGCCGATGACCGGGTGGTTGCGCCGCGCCGCGTTGTTCACGTCACGACCTCGGTGCGCTCGGCCACGCGCAGCACGGCCGAACGCGAGCGCGGGTTCGCATCGACCTCGGCATCGCTGGGCTTGATGCGGCCGAGTGCCGCCAATCGCAACGGCTTCGGCGCGGCAAAAGGTGCGCGGCGATCGAACTCGTTCTTGCTCTCGCGGCCGATGAAGGTCTTGACGATGCGGTCTTCGAGCGAATGGAAGCTGATGACGGCCAGGCGAGCGCCGGGCAGCAGCAGGTCGATCGCCGAGTTCAGCCCCTGTTCGAGTTCTTCCAGCTCGGCGTTGACGAAAATCCGAAGAGCTTGAAATGTGCGTGTCGCAGGGTTCTGGCCCGCCTCGCGGGTTTTGACCGCACCAGCCACGACGTCGGAAAGCTCTGTGGTGGTGCGAACGGGGTGCCCGCTCTCGCGCCGAGCAACAAGCGCCTTTGCAACCTGAACAGCAAACCGTTCTTCCCCATAATTTTTCACCACCTCAGCGATCAGGCGCTCATCGGCGCGGGCCAGAAAATCAGCAGCGCTCTCGCCCCGCGTCGTGTCCATGCGCATGTCTAACGGCCCATTGAAGCGGAAGCTGAAGCCCCGCTCCGGGTCGTCGATCTGCGGTGAGGACACGCCGAGGTCCAGCAGCAACCCCTGCACCTGCGTGACACCCAATGCGGCCAGCGTGGCCGTCATCTGCGCGAAGTTCGTGTGGTGGATGGAAAAACGCGGGTCATCGACCCGCGTTGCACCCGAGGTCGCAGCCGCCACGGCTTGAGGGTCGCGATCGATCGCCACCAGCCTTCCCGAGGGCCCGAGCCGCGACAGCAGCAGCCGCGAATGGCCGCCGCGGCCGAAGGTGCCATCGACATAGGTGCCGTTCGGATCGGTGACCAAGGCGTCGATCGCCTCGTTCAGCAACACGGTGGTGTGCGCGAATGGCTGTGCATCGCCCAGCGTCGCCCCCGGCACTGGTGCGGAGTCACCGAGCGCCCGTGTCAACGGGGAATTCTTCGACCTGGCCATGGCTCGTTCGATCAGAAGCTGAAACTTTTCAGCGAATCCGGCATGGGCGACTGCATCACTCGCGCCTCGTGTTCGGCATAGCGCGCGGCATCCCACAACTCGAAGTGGCTGCCCATGCCCAGCAGCATGACGTCGCGGGTCAAACCGGCGGAAGCACGCAACTCAGGCGCAATCAGCACGCGGGACGAAGCATCGATTTCGACGTCGACCGCGTTGCCCAAAAACACGCGCTTCCAGCCGGCCGCTTCCATCGGCAACGCGGCAACGCGTTCGCGGAAGTTTTCCCAGGCGGGTCGCGGAAAGATCATCAGCGCTCCCTCGGGATGCTTGGTGATCGTCAATTGATTGACGCCCATCGCGGCCAGGACCTCGCGGTGACGCGACGGCATGGCGATACGCCCTTTGCCGTCCAGCGTCAGCCCCGCCGGCCCTTGAAACACGATGTTTGCCACAAATTTCCACCGAAGTGCACTTAATTGCACTGTAGCGCATCGGTTGCAAGCGGGTCAATCAAAGAAGGAGGGAAAAATCAATGGAATCAAGCACTTAGCCCATCTTTTTCAAACAGCCCCCGAGTGTAAAAAGTACTTCCAAATTAAGGACTTACGTGACTAATTGAAAGCAATGGCTGAGCTTGACCCGACTGACCGCTGATTCCCCCCCATTAGAGGGTGCCGGCAAAACTGAATCCTTTGATGGCGCCGCCTGGCCGGTAAATACTCACTCAAATTCTCGGCTTTGGAAGTTCAACACCGTGGCAGTGCGGAGTCCGCACAGCGCTGAAAATGCCCTTATCGCTGTTGAAATTAACGGCTGATTTAATTTTCAATCCAGGTGAATACTTATCTGCACATGCATCGCAGTCGGTCATTTTGAATATCTCACTGGCAGCAGAAGGGTTGTTTTCGCGCGGCGGAACCGGCCCAAGCCAAGCGTGCAGACCCCAAGTGGCCAGTGCTCAGCGCGTCGTGGCTCAATTCACCGGGCGTCATGCGACTGCAACGGTATTTTTTGCAGCGCCGAAGCCGTTTCCGATTTTCGATTCAA
The DNA here is from genome assembly GCA_964242145.1 of uncultured Rhizobacter sp. Lineage (GTDB taxonomy): Bacteria > Pseudomonadota > Gammaproteobacteria > Burkholderiales > Burkholderiaceae_C > Rhizobacter. The sequence goes on along the minus strand of CAXTCD010000127.1, from coordinate 9,130 downwards.
ACGCCTTGCAGCGGCTTTCCGGATTTGTCATGTGCCATTGAAATACCGGGCCGGCCCGATTTCTTTGCCAGCTTGAATATCTCGATCATTCTTTGCCAGGCCCAGCCGGGGATATTCAAGCCCGGGACGCATGCAAATCCACCGTCGATCGATTCGAAACCCGCAACCGGGTCACGCTTCGGACCTGGGTATATTCACAGCCCCGCTGCATCAGAGGTCGGTGCAAACGAAATCAAACCCCTTGGCCGGGTTCGAGATTTCCGAAAGGCGTTGAATGAGCGGCCGGCCCACTTTCGACGAGGTTTTCATGTCCACCCTCTTTCGCCTGCTCGCCCTTCGCGCTTTGGCCATTGCCGCGTTCTCGGGATTGATTGGCGCCAGCGCCGCGCCACCGGCCGAGCGGGTCGAAGTCAGCTTTCCGCTTCAAGGCCGCTATGCGGATGCGGGAGATGGGCCGCTCGATGCCCAAGCCCATCAGCAGGTCATCGCCCAGCACCTTCAAAGCTTGGGTGAACGACTCTTGCCGCGCGGCGCTCATTTGCAGATCGACGTGCTGGAGATCGATCTCGCGGGGCGGGTGATACCGGACTTTCGCGGCGGGCGCGCGATACGGGTGCTTAAAGGCGCAGCCGATTGGCCGCGCATCGAACTGCGCTATGTGCTGACCCCATCGAACGGCGAACCATCGAGCGGCCACGAGTCGCTGTCGGACCTGACGTACATGAACCAGCGCATGTCGGTCTCGGCCGATGAGCCGCTGAGCTACGAGAAACGCATGCTGACCGCGTGGTTCACATCGCGATTCGGCACGGCGCCAGAACGCGGCGGCTTGCGCTCTGGCGGCTGAGCTTTTCAGCCTCCGAGTCAGCCCGTGCGCGGCCGCGCTATCGGGCCGGCCCCGGCTGGGCTGTTAACCCTGAGCCCTGGCCTTGCCAGCCTTCCTGCGAACGCATGGCCGGGGCATGCGCTGCTGATCGCAAGACATCGCGACTGTTGATCACTCAACAGAATCGGTCGCAAACCCCGATCAACACCGGCTTTTCGCTGGATAAAGAGGTGATATCGCGTGGTACGCGTCTTGCGCTAAAGGGATGAAGCCGCCCGCTTGCCATTCCACCCTTTTGACCATGCGAGGCCTTTCCATGCCCCATCCCATCACCCTTCTTCAGATCGCTCGGCTGTCGCTCTTGCCCGTCGCAGCGCTCTCTCTGGTGTCTTGTGCCGCACTCAACGCCGAGCCGGTCAGCCTGGCGTCGGCAGCCGCCAGCTTGAAGGCCGATGACACCGCATCGCTCTCCTTCGCGGCCACGGGCCGCTGGTATCAGTTCGGCCAGGCCCCGGCGCCTGGCCTGCCATGGCCGGCCTTCGAAGTCAGCCGTTATGTCGCCGACATCGACTACCGCACCCAGGCCGAGCGCGTGCAGATCAGCCGCAAGCAAATCATCGAAGCAGGCCGCGAACGCCCGGCCCCGGTCGAGCAGTTGGTCGACCAATACCTTGCCGGCAACCAGGCCTGGAACCGCAGCGTGAGCACGACAAACACGGCCAACGCGGCTGCGGCGCCCACCGTCACTGCCGCCCCGGCCAGCGTGGCCGAGCGCCAGGCCGACATTGCGTCGACCCCGCAAGGCTTCATCAAGGCCGCGCAAGCCCATCAGGCGATCCTGCGCAACGTCGGCCAGGGCAGCACCGAGGTGTCGTTCAACATCGACGCACGAACCCGCTACGTCGGTTGGCTGAATTCGCGCAACGAGGTCGAGCGGGTCCAAACCTGGATCGACACGCCGGTGCTCGGCGACACCCTGGTCGAAACCCGCTTCGACGGCTACCGCAACTTCGCCGGCCTGCCCTTCCCGGCCCACATCGTGCGCAGCCAGGGGGGCCATCCGGTGCTTGACCTGCAGGTGTCCGATGTGCAGCGCAAGCCTTCGCTGAGCATCAGCATTCCGGCCGAAGTCGCCAGCGCGCCGGCATCACCGATCGTCGTCACCTCTAACTCGCTGGCGCCAGGCGTCTATTACCTCACCGGCGGCACCCACCACAGCGTGTTGATCGAACAGCGCGACCACCTTGTGATCGTTGAAGCACCACTGAACGAAGAACGCTCGCTGGCCGTGATCGCCAAGGCCCGCGAGCTGGTGCCGGCCAAGCCCATCAAGTACCTCGTCAACACCCATGCGCACTTCGACCATTCCGGTGGCCTGCGGACTTATGTCGATGCCGGCGCAACCATCGTCACCGCCCAAGCAAACCGCGCGTTCTATGAACAGGCCTGGGCGGCCCCTCGCAGCCTGAACCCCGATCGCCTGGCGGCCTCGCACCAGCCTGCGCGCTTCGAGACCTTCACCGGCAAACACGTGCTGAGCGATGGGCAACGCAAGATCGAGCTGCATGAAATCGCCGGCAATGGCCACAACGATGCTTTCGCGCTGGTCTACCTTCCGGCCGAGAAAATCCTGATCGAAGCAGATGCCTATACACCGGTCGCGGCCAACGTGCCCCCGCCCGCCACGCCGAACCCTTACAGCGTCAACCTGTACGCCAACGTCCGCAAGCTCAAGCTCGATGTCACGCAGATCGCCGCGTTGCACGGCCCACGTGTCGTGACCCTCGATGATCTGCGCGCCACCATCGGCGCGGCCGCCGTCGCACAGCAGTAAGCCTCGGGCCGACCATCCCTGCGCGGCTCACGGGCCGCGCTGTGGCATCACCGCACGGCTTCTTCAGCGTGCTGCGTTCCAAACTTCGAGCCACCCAGGCCCTTAGCTAACGCATTCAAGCAAGCGTAGCGACAGGCGCCGCTTATCGCGCCGCTTGCTGCGGGCTGATCTGCACGGCGTCGACGGACGGTATCGCTGCGCGGCTGCGCGTCCGCTGCACTGCCTTCTTTCCAGCAGCGGCTTGATGACAGCTGCCACCGCACTGTTGCATGTTCATCGCCTGTAGAAGCACGTCACTGCAGGCTTCGAGGCAGGCCCGCACCTGATCGCGCAGCCTTGCTGCATTCAAAGCAAACCCAAACGATTCAAGCAGGCATCGCGTGTGTGCAATGCCCTTCATCACGCACGACCGTGCTGGCACGTTCCCTGCGCTGAGTGCTGTGCCGCCTGCCACGCGCCCATCCAGGAAGACCCGTTCCATGAACAGATTCAGCGCCCGCCGGCAGACCCGGCTCGCCCGTCGCTTTGCTTCGCGCTCGACCCCTCGCTACCTCCAAATGGCCGCCATTGCAGCCTGCATGACCGGACCCGCCATCGATTCCGCTTGCGCAGCACCTGAAGCTGCGGTGCCCGCAGCCAACGCCGCCAGTGCGGTCGCCGCCACCGCATCGACCGACGTTCCTGGCAGCCCTGCCGAGAGCACTAACAGCAACACTAGCAGCAACACTAACGACAACGGCAACGCCGCACCGGCACAGCGGCTCGAAGGCATCGTCGTGCGCAGCCGCAACCGCATCGAGAAGGTCCAAGACGTTCCGTTGTCGGTCTCGGTGATCTCCGGCAAAGAGTTGGACCGCGAACTGTCTTATGACATCGGCGGGATCACCAAGCGCGCGGCCAACGTCGTGCGCAACTCGGGCAACTCGCGCACCTTCAGCCTGTCGATCCGCGGCGTCGGCAAGGTCACGCAGACCGAAGCGCAAGACACCAGCGTCGGCGCAATCCTCGATGGCATCAACCTCGCCTACGCGCCCTTGTCGAGCTTCGATTTCTTCGATGTCGAATCGGTCGAGGTCGCACGCGGCCCGCAAGGCACGCTGCTCGGCAAGAACAGCACGATGGGCGTGGTCGTCATCAATTCGCGCCGGCCCTCGTTCGTGCCCGATGCCAACTGGGCCATCACGCTGGGCCAGCACAACACCATCATCAGCCAGTTCGCAGGCGGTGGCCCGGTGATCGACGACGTGCTGGCCTGGCGCGGCGCCCTCACGGTCAACAAAGGCGGTGGCGCTTACGCCAACAACTACAACCCCGACCAAACCTTCTATGACCGCGACCGCGTCTCCGGCCGCGTGCAGTTTCTGCTGAAGCCCGATGCCGACTTCAGCGCGCGCCTGTCGGTCGATCTGCAACCGAAGGCCGGTGAGTACTACAACGGCGAGACCGTGCGCACGGCCCAGCCCGCTGCCTACAGCAATGGCAGTCCCACCGGCCCGGTCAACAGCCTGAACATCGCTGCCAAGCTCGGGCGGCGCTGGTTCACCGATGCCAATAGCTTCAACTACGACCGCGATTACCTCAACAACCTGAACGTCAACCTCGACAACCAGCGCCCGCTGATCACCGCCACGCGCGGCGCATCGCTCGAACTGAAGTGGGCACTGGGCACGCATGAGCTGACCTCGATCACCGGCTACCGCGACTACCACTTCCATGCGCGCAACGACGAAGGCACGCCGTTCGACATCAGCAAGAACGGCGGCGGCAAGGTCGATGCCTACAAGCAGCAAAGCCAGGAGCTGCGCATCGCATCGAAGGCCGGCGGCAGCGTCGATTACCAGGCCGGGCTGCTCTTGTTCCGAAACACCGTCGACTTCGGCCAGCAGGGCTGGAATGCCGGCTGGGGCGCCGATGCCGGCGCCTGGTTCGCCAGCGATGCGCAGTACAAGACGCTCGATGCCGACGGCAACGGGCGCTACCTGTTGCTCAACTCGCTGAACGGCCTGAACAAGGGCCAGGCGCAGTACATCCAGAACACCAGCGCGGCCATCTTCGGCCAGAGCGACTGGCACCTGAGCCCCGAAATCACCTTGACGACCGGCGCCCGCCTGACCCGCGAGACCCGCAAGAACAAAGCCGATTCGACGATCGTCGACAACGGCTTTGCCGGCGTCGGCTTGAACCCGGTGGATGTCGCATTCGGCGTCGCCAAAACCAGCGCCGAAGGCCGTGTGCTAACCGGCGGCTTCGACTCGAATGCGAAGGGCGAGCTGGGCACCAACACGGCCGAACAACTGGCACTGGCCAACAGCGTCGCATTGAAGTACTTCGGCGTGGCCGACTACAACGCGCTGACGGTCAACCAGAAAAGCCAGGTCGCTGCAGCCAAAGCCATCCGCGCGACACAGATCGGCACGCTGTGGAACCTGACCGAGGCCGAGCAGTTTCGCAAGACGCAGCCAGGCTTCGTCGTCAGCCCGAGCTACAAGCTCAACCCGAATCAGACCACCTACCTGACCTTGCAATACGGCGAGAAGGGCGGCGTGGCGCAGATCGTCAACGGCGTGTCGCGGCTGGCCGATCCGGAGAAGGTGACCTCGTATGAATGGGGCCTGAAGTCGGCGCTGCTCGACAAGACCTTGTTCATCAACGCCGATGTCTTCCTGTCGAACGTCAAGGGCTATCAACAGGCGGTGGCCCTGCCGGACCCGCTCAACCCCGCCGTCACGGCCGCCTACACCGGCAATGCCGACAAGGTGCGCATCTACGGCCTGGAAGTCGATGGCTCGTATGCCGGCCTGCGCAACACGACGATCCGCTTCTCCGGCGCCTACACCGAAGCCAAGTACCGCGACTTCGCCTACTCGCCCGTGCCTGTCGAAGTGCAGCCCAGCTCGGCGGTCTACCAGGACGTATCGGGCCAGTACCTGACGGGCGCGGCACGCTTCACCTTCAACATCGGCCCCGAGTACCGGCGCGGCGTCTGGGGCGACAAGATCTTCCACACCAGCTTCAATGCCGCCTTCACCAGCGGCAACAACACCGACAACGCGCTGTCGGCTTACGGCTGGGTGAAAAAGCGCTGGCTGGTGGACGCCTCGATCGGCCTGGGCCGCAGCGATGGAAAGTTCGATATCAGCCTGATCTCGAAAAACCTGTTCAACGACAAGACGCCGCAAGCCGTGACCTGGAACAGCTACACGCCGGGCGACCCGCGTTGGGTCGGCATTCAGCTGTCCGGCAAGCTGTAAAGCCGGTGATGCGGCTTTGAGGGCCGGGCCGCACCCAGCGGTTTGGCCCGGTGCCTTGGGCCCCGCCCGAGGCGCCCATCAGATCGGGCATCGGACACCGGCGGGATCAGGCATTCGTGTGTCGAAGCGCCCAGCCACGCCGTCGAACACCGGACCGATGCGACAAACCTGGCGCCTGCTGGCCTCTGCTGGCTTCTGCTGGCTTCTCAGCAAGATTTTCCAAATTGCTGGCTATCGGCCAAATTCGTTTTCCGTCGAACTAATTCTTCAAACAAATAAGCATTCGAATCAATGACTTAGCGGTGTCGAAAGACGCAATGCGTTGCAGGTCGATTGGCTTGTTAGTTGCTCAGAAGAAAGTGCAGTGCACTCCCCCTTTCCGGTTCATTTCTGTGGCGGCGGTCGATCGGAGAGGGAGTCTGCCTGAGCTATCTCGTGCCGCCAGCCGGCACCAGCATCGATCTGCATCAGTTCAAGAGGAGAGATCCACCATGGCGGGGATTCATTCATGAAACACAAGTCCTATCTCGGCGTTGGCCTTCGCATTCGAACGGGCCTGCGGCTTGGCTTCTGCGCCAGCCTCTGCCTGACCGCCGCAGCGGCGGCGACAGCGGCCACCGCCAGCGATACCGTGCCCTCAACCACAACCACAACCACGACCACGACCGCGAGCACGGCGGCAGCATCCACAGCCCAACCGGCCAACGTGCCCGAAGCCAAGCCCTCGGCGTCCGCCAAGGCCTGGTCGCCTTACCAACCCGTGCTGGCCCCGGCGATCCCGGCGGTCAAGCAAAAGGCCTGGGTGCGCACGCCCGTCGATGCCTTCGTGCTGGCCAAGCTGGAAACGGCCGGCCTGAAGCCATCGCCCGAGACCGACCGTGCGGCCTACATCCGCCGCGCCACGCTCGACGCATGGGGCCTGCTGCCCTCGCCTGAAGAGGTCAAGGCTTTCGTCACCGACAAATCACCCGATGCGCATGCGCGGCTGGTGGATCGGCTGCTGGCGTCGCCGCACTTCGGCGAACGCCAGGCGCGGCGCTGGCTCGACCTGGCCCGCTATGCCGACAGCGCAGGCTTCCAGGGCGACCAGACGCGCCCGAACAACTACCTGTACCGCGACTACGTCATCAACGCCTTCAACAGCGACAAGCCCTTCGATCGCTTCATCAAAGAGCAGGTGGCCGGCGACGAGCTGTTCCCCGGCAATGAAGAAGCGCAGGTCGCTACCGGCTTTCTGGCTGGCTATACCGACAACGACAACTCGCGCGATCTGATCCAGCGCAAGTACAACATCGAGACCGACATCACCGACCTGGTCGGCGAATCGCTGCTCGGCGCCACCATCGGCTGCGCGCGTTGCCACAACCACAAAGCCGACAAAGTCAGTCAGAAGGAATACTTCCAGCTGCAGGCCTTCTTCTCGAACCTCGCTTTCGATGAGAAGTCCAAGTCGAAGACCTTGAAAGCCGACCCCGAATTCACCAAGGCGCAAGAGGCCTACCAGGCCGCGACCAAGAGCATCCGCGACGCCCAGAAGGAGTTGCTGAAGCCGGTGATCGAAGCGGGCGTGAAGTACCAGAAGGAGCGCTACCTCACCGACAGCCGCGAATCGATCTTCAAGCCGGAAAGCGAATGGACGGCGCTCGATCGCTGGGTCAACTGGCGCCACAAGAACGTCAGCACCGACCAGCAGGCAGCGATTGCTTATCTGAAGCTCTCGGCCGAAGAAAAGGACGGCCCGGAGTACGACCCGAAAAACGTGCAGCGCTATGCCGACTACAAGAAACTGGTCGAAGAGCTGAAGAAATTCGATGCGCAAAAGCCCAAGGGTGACGGCCGCACGACCAACATCACCACCGCAACCGAGTTAGGCCATGCCGATGCACCGCCGACCTTCGTGCGCTTTGGCGGCACCCATGAGCGCCCGACCGATGAAGTGCAGCCCGGCATTCCGAAGCTGTGGGGCGGCGATGCGGTGCAGATCGTGCCGACCGCCACCTCGTCGGGCCGCCGTACCGCCCTCGTCAACTGGTTGATCGGCGAGAAGAACCCGCTGACGGCTCGCGTCTATGCCAACCGCGTCTGGAGCCAGTATTTCGACAAAGGCATCATCGCGACGGTGCAAGACTTCGGCCGTGCAGGCGCCAAGCCCACGCACCCCGAACTGCTGGATCAACTCGCCACCGATTTCGTCAAGAACGGCTGGAGCGTCAAGCAGCTGCACCGCGAGATCCTGCTGTCCAGCACCTATCGCCAGTCGTCCGACGAACGTGCCGAGGTCGTGAAAGTCGACCCCGACAACAAGCTGTTGGCCGTCTACCCACGCAAGCGACTGGAGGCCGAAGAAATCCGCGACTCGCTGCTTTATGCATCGGGTCAGTTGATCGACAAGGTCGGTGGCCCGGCCGTGTTCCCGCCGGTGCCGAAGAACCTGAACGCCGGCAACCTGTGGCAGGAGCCGCGCAGCGAGGACGACTCCCGCCGCCGCAGCATCTACACCTTCGTGCGGCGCAGCGTGCCTTATCCATTGACCGTCAACTTCGACCCGGCCAACCCGGTGCAGCCGCATCAGAAACGCGATGTCACCACGACGCCGTTGCAGGCGCTGACGCTGTTCAACAGCGATGTTGTCTTCGCGTGGTCGCAGGCCCTCGCCGGGCGCGTGATCAACGAGGCGGGCAAGGATGAATCGGCACAGCTCGATCGCCTCTATGAGGTGCTGTTCGGCCGCGTGCCGAACAAGCTCGAGAAAGCGACCCTGAAAGATTTCCTGAACCAGCAGGAGAAGGTGATTGCCCAAAAGGCGACCGCAGGCAAGTTCGAGGTGGCAGTGCCTACCGGCCTGAAGCCCAACACGCCGATCAACCCGGTGCGGGCCGCAGCCTTCGTGGACCTCGTTCACACCGTCGCCAACGCCAACGACTTTGCCTATCGCTTCTGATGGATTGCTTTTGACGGATTGCTTTGATGGATCGCCTTTCTTTTACTGTAAGCAAGCGATCCGCCTCTCGTTGATTGATCGCGGCTGCTCCCGGCCCTGCCCGGACCGGGAGCCCACCGCGCTCAAGCGCAGAGGCTTCACCCCCCACCTTTCGCTGCGGCGCTGCGCGCCTTCACGACACACCCCATTCAAGGAAAACACCATGAGCAACTTTTCGCGCCGCGACCTTCTCCTGCGCACCGGCCAAGGCATCGGCGGCGCTGCATTGACCGGCCTGA
>CAXTCD010000126.1:0-15290 GCA_964242145.1 uncultured Rhizobacter sp. | reverse complement strand
TGTAGAGCTGCGGCGCGACGATCTTGCCGGTCTGGCCGACCTGCCAGTCGTTCGGTGCATAACCGGCATCGACCGCGGCACGGCTTGCGCCGAGTGCGGCACCGAGCTTGTCGGCCAAAGGCGTCAGCACTTCATTGAACTTGTCGCTCGAACCCAGCGCGCGCCCACCGGAGACGATGATCTTCGCCGCCGTCAATTCAGGCCGATCGTTCTTCGCGATCTCGGCGACAACGAAGCTCGACTTGCCGCTGTCGGCCACTGAGGCCAAGCTCTCGACAGCCGCGCTGCCACCGCTGGCCGCAGCCGCATCAAAGCCGGTCGTGCGCACGGTGATGACCTTGACCTTGTCGGCGCTTTGCACCGTGGCGATCGCATTGCCGGCGTAGATCGGGCGCTCGAAGGTGTCGGCGCTGATCACATGGATGATGTCGCTGATCTGGGCCACATCGAGCTTGGCCGCGACGCGGGGCGCCACGTTCTTGCCGGCCGCTGTGGCAGGGAACAGGATGTGGCTGTAGCTGCCAGCGATCGCGAGAATCTGCGCGGCCATGTTCTCGGCCAGGCCATGTTCGAACTGGGCGCCATCAGCGTGAATGACCTTCGAGACGCCGGCGATCTGCGAGGCCGCCTTCGCCGCTTCGGCAGCGCCTGCGCCGGCCACCAGCACGTGGATGTCGCCGCCGATCTTGGCGGCTGCGGTCACGGTATTGAAGGTGCCGCCCTTCAGGCTGCGGTTGTCGTGTTCAGCCACGACCAGAGAGATCAGGGATGTTGTCATGTCAGATCACCTTGGCTTGGTTCTTCAGCTTGTCGACCAGCGTCGCCACGTCAGGCACCTTGATGCCCGCGCTGCGCTTGGGCGGCTCAGAGACTTTGAGGGTCTTGATGCGCGGTGCCACATCGACGTCAAGCGCTTCCGGCTTGATCACTTCGAGCGTCTTCTTCTTCGCCTTCATGATGTTGGGCAGCGTCACATAACGGGGCTCGTTGAGCCGCAAATCCGTCGTGACGACGGCAGGCAGGCTGAGCTTGAGGGTCTCCAGGCCGCCATCGACTTCGCGCGTGACCAAGATTGAATCGGCTGACAGTTCGACCTTGCTCGCAAAAGTGGCTTGCGGCAGATCGGCCAGCGCGGCGAGCATCTGGCCGGTCTGGTTGCAATCGTCATCGATGGCCTGCTTGCCCAGCACGATCAGCCCCGGCTTTTCCTTATCGATCAGCGCCTTCAGGATCTTCGCGACGGCCAGCGGCTGCAGCTCGGCATCGGTCTCGACGAGGATCGCGCGGTCGGCGCCAATGGCCATCGCGGTGCGCAGCGTCTCCTGGCACTGTGTCACGCCGCAGGACACGGCGATCACTTCGGTCAACACGCCCTTTTCCTTCAAGCGCACCGCCTCTTCAATGGCGATTTCGTCGAAGGGGTTCATGCTCATCTTGACGTTGGCGATGTCTACGCCGGTACCGTCGCTCTTGACCCGCACCTTCACGTTGTAGTCGACCACTCTCTTGACTGCGACCAGGGCTTTCATTTGAAGACTCCTCAAACTCGATGTTGGATCGCCGCATTTTAGGGGCGGGCTTTGCGCAAAGCGCCCGACCGAATAGAACGAACGATCGTGCTTTTATGATTCTCGCATGTGATGTATGCACCTCGCTCGCCGGCCTCGAAAAAAGATCGCGCTGATAGACTGCGCGCCGCCATGGGCACCACCATTTCTACCGCTTCCCACGCCGCTCCACCGGCCGAGCTAACGCCGCCCATCATCGGCGTCTTTGATTCCGGCGTCGGCGGCCTGTCGGTGTTGCGTGCCTTGCATCAACGATTGCCCGAGGCCGATTACCTTTATGTCGCCGACTCAGGCCACGCCCCTTATGGCGAGCGCAGCGATGCGTTCATCACCGAGCGCACCGAACGCGTCGCGCAGCATCTGGTCGATCACGGCGCAGGCCTGCTCGTTTTGGCCTGCAATACCGCCACCGCGGTGGCCGCCAGCCACCTTCGCAGCCGCTGGCCGGCCTTGCCGCTGGTGGCGGTCGAGCCCGGCCTCAAGCCGGCGGCGGCCTTGTCGCGCTCAGGCCGCATCGGCGTGATGGCCACACCGGCGACCTTGCGCAGCGAGAAGTTCAAGCTGCTGATGCAGGCGCATGGCCAGGGGCTGGAAGTGCATCTGCAACCCTGCCCCGGTTTGGCGGGCTTGATCGAACAAGTCGACGCCGACGACCCCGCATTGGCTGCGCTGGTCGACACCTTTTGCCAACCCTTGCGCGCCAACGGCGTCGACACCGTCGTGCTCGGCTGCACCCACTATCCCTTCATCGCGCCGCAGATTCAGGCCGCGCTGAGCGATGGCATCCGATTGCTCGATACCTCCGAGGCCGTGGCCCGCCAGGCGGCACGCTTGTGGAGCGAATCGGTGGCCATCGATAAGGCCTCGGGCATGCGCTCAACCGTGCGCCTGCAAAGCACCGGTGACCTCCAGCGCCTGCGCCTGCTCGCCACGCGCTGGCTGCCGTTCGCCTTCACGATCGACCACGCGCCATCGGGGCTTTAGCGCCGCGAACCTTTCGCTGCGCTGGCTCAAGCAAGCGCACCGAAGCCGCATCGACGGCGCTTTCCCGACAAAGCACCGGGCCATGCGAGTGCGCCTAAGCTTGCGCGGCAGTCAAGCATCAGGAGACACACCATGCACTCAAGCCCCCGTCCCATCTTTCGCCAACCCGGTGCGCGAGCGCTGATCTGGACCCTGCCACTGTGTCTGGCGGCCGGTTGCGCCTCCACGCAGACCGATGCGCAATGGCGCGATCCGCAACTGGCCGCCGGCCGGTCACTGCATTCGGAAAAAGTGCTCGTGGCCTGCGATGCCTATGAAGCGGTCATCAAACAACTGTGTCAGGACCAGTTGGTGAGCGAAGTCGAAGCCCGAGGGGCCACACCGGTGCTCGGGCCCGATCCGCAAGCCGTCACGCCGTGGCGGCCAGCGAAGGCCGATCAATACCTGGCGGCGGCGCGCCAAAAAGGCGCCACGGCGATCCTGACGGCATCGATTACGCCGGGCCTGGCAACTGTGAAGCCGGGCTTCTCGATCGGCCTCGGCCTGGGCAGTTTCGGTGGCAGCGTGGGCGGCGGTGTCGGCGTCTCGGCACCGATTGGCGGTAGCAAGGTGGAGTCGGGCTATACGTCGGACAGCCAGTTGACCGATGTCGGCACCGGCCGCCTGATCTGGACGGCAAAGGTCAGCACGCCGCCATCTTCCAACGTCAACCAGCAGATGGTGGATCTTGCGAAGGGTGTGGCGCAGGCGATCGAGAAGGCCGGCTTTCTGTGACCTGTCGTGGCCGGCTCAAGGCCGGGCCGGTCCGAAGTCGCTAACACCCCGGCCGTCTGCCGACGTCAGAAACGGCCTGGCAAGCCCTCAAGGCATCGGCAAGGGCATCTACTGGAAATCAGCTGCTCCGCGAGCCATCTCGAAAGCCATCGCCGGCTGGGCCGCGCGGCGGATGTGCGCCGGCGAGGCCAGCGCCAATTCGGTTTCAGTCAACTCGTCAGCGATCTGGTCGATGCGCCGACGATCCCAAACCGGCGCGGCATAGGCAACTTCCAGTTCATTGCGCAATCGATGGTATTTCCCGTTGAGTTCGGCGTAGCCCATTCAGACCTCCGTTCACATTTGCTGCAGTGCAGTATGAACATCCGAATGGCCCGCGGCTGTAGGACAACGCCACCGATTGATGTGGGGATGTCCACGAGCTCCACAGCGCCCCCTCCACTTCACAGTCGCCGAGCCGTCGAAAATCGTTTGATCACCTCGGCAGCCTCAAGACGGCGCTGCTCCAATTCCGGCATGAATGTGCTTTTGCCAAGCTCTGGCGATTGCTTGCGCGGCGACTGTGTCACCGCGATCAAAAATCCATTGCCGACACCAGCGGCCCATTGCGGCCATTCGCCGTGAGGGTGCCGATGCCGCAAGCCGCTTGTTGTGATGCGGCTGAATGCCGGGCGTGGCCCGGGCGGCTCCATCGAAGCCATTCGCGCCAACTACGGACGGCGTTGGATGCGAAGCCTCTTCAGTGCTTCGTCGTTCCACCCACGACGCGATTGCGGCCCGCATGCTTGGCGTCGTAGAGGCGCCGGTCGGCCAGAACCAGTGCGCTTGCGGCATCGTCCTGATCAGTTCCGCACGAATAACCGACGCTGACTGACACTTTCAATCGTTCTGCAATGCGGCTCCAATCAAAAGATTCGACATGAAGGCGGACCCGTTCAGCGATGGCCATCGAACTGGCTTCATCGCTGTTGCGCAGCAGAATCGAAAATTCATCACCGCCATAACGTACAGGCGTATCTGATTCCCGGCAGCAGCCGCGAATCAAAAGTGCGATTTGCTGCAACACGGCGTCGCCCACGATATGCGACCAGCCATCGTTAATGACTTTGAATCGGTCGACGTCGATCATCACGATGCTGAAGCTGTCGGGAGAATCATTGAGCAACCGTTCCATCAGCCGCCGGTTCGCCAAGCCCGTCAGAGGATCTTGCAGCGTCAGCTGCATCAAGTCGTTGGCGTGACGCGTCAGTTGCTCGTTAGAACGTTTGAGGCTTTCGGCGATCGACCGGTGCTCATCGGCCAGCGCGCGCGCCGCCCTGGTTTCCAGGTGAACCGCAGCGACCCGCGCACTGCGTTGAGCCGCCTCGGAAGCGTTTTGCTTGTAGAGGGCATGGAAGCGTTTGTGTTGCACCAGCGCACAGCGGAAATCGCCATTCCGTTCATAAGCGTCGGCCAGATGCTCACAGGTGATAAGGGCCATGTGGCTCGCCTTGGCTGCGTTGAATGCAGCGGCAAACATCGCGATGGCTTCATCATGGCGCCCAAGCGCAATCAAGATGCTGCCGTGGGTGTCGAGGTGGTGCGATGCCAAGCTCGGCAGCGCCTTCAGTACATCGCCGCCTGACTCGATCAAGGCCAAGGCCTCCATCGGCTTGCCGCCCTGAACGAGGCCTTCAGCCAAGTTGGCGCGTGCCGTGGCTTCGTTGTGGGCGTGTCCCGCACGGCGGGCCAGCAGCATGCCTTGATGCGAGTAACTCATCGCCTTGGCCAGAAGCTCGCTGGCAGCTTCGTGGTCACCCGCGTCGGTGGCCCGATAAGCCATGGTGCCGTAAGTGCAGCCCAGGCTGTCGAGCAACGCGCCTTCGATTACTGCATTGCCGATCTGGCGGGCGCATTCTGCGCCTCGCTCACTGAAAGCAATGGCCTGATCAAATTGCTCCATGTTCTGGAAGACGTAGGCCAGCAAGCGCATCGCTTCGACATGGACGGGCAAACGCTGCGCAGGGTCCGCGATCGATTCCGCATCCTCCATCGCAGACACGCCTTCGCGCAGCGCTTCGGTGGGATTGCCCGAAGCCAGCAGCATGCGAGCGGCTTCAATTCGAATGTGGATTTCGGCAGCGCGGTTGCCGAGCTCTTTCCACAAGATCAGCGCCTGTTTGGCGTATTCGATGGCGGAATCGTGTTGCCCCAACATGCGTCCCTTTGAAGCACGCAGCGACAGAACCCGGGCCCGGATGTGGGGATCGCTCTCACCGAGCGCCGCAGCGCGGGCTAATAGCCCATCGATCGAATCCAGCTTGAAGCGACAGATCAGCTTTTCAGCGCGTTGGATCAACCGCCGCGCTCGCAAGACGTGGGCACTTTGGCTCTGATCTGAAGCGTGGAGAACTGGCATGGATCGACACCGTTGGAGATCGGGTGCGCCGTGAGGTGACCCCGTCTGCGAGGCAGGCGCATCCACAGACGATGCCAGCGACATTCGCGGCAACACCGCTGCTATCGGCCATCGGTCCAACTTCTTGAGACAGCGGCCATGGCCAACCTGAAAGGCCCGCAGGGTGGCCGCTCATTTCGCACGCTTCATGGCGATATCGCCTGCTCAAAGCTTCGCGCTAATCCGTTTCGCTATGGCGTTATGCAGATTTGTTGACAGCGCCAGTTCAATGGCGCATGCCGTTCAAATTCAGGCCAGGCCGTGCGCTGGGTCCAGCCCTTCGCTTGTTTTCTCAGCCTTCGCTGCCATCCATTCTTCGAAATGCCGCACCAAGGCTTCGAAGGTAGCGACCGCCGCCGTGCAGGCCTCGGCCCAGGCCGTGCTGCGCGGCCAATGAACGCGAGATCACCTGGCCGCCCAGCGCCGAGCCTTCCAGCACGTACATCGAACCGAAGGCCGCCGCAGCGCTGTTCAACGATAGCCTGCCGAAGGCATTCGATGGCGCCGAATCAGCGGGCAGGCCTAAAACGCCCACGTCGTGCTGCAGGAACGCATGCCGCGACCGCTGGCGAAACCAGTCTTGGCTTTGCGCCGGCAGCGCCGCGCGCACCCGTGGCTTCCACTGTGTTGCTCGATCAAGGGCAGCAAATCGAGTGGCTCGAACTTCATCGTCAGCTCGAAGCCATGGTGCAGCCACGAGATGTCGAGCACGTCGCCCAGCAGCTGCTTCATCCGGTGCGTCGAATTGCGTACCACGGCATTGAGGCGCGCCGACCCTTCGCCATGCTCGATCGCATGCGTGGCCATGCTGAGCGATTGCAACGGGTTGCGCAGGTCGTGGCCCAGCACGGCCCACAGCTGCGAGCGCAGTTGATCAATCTCCAGCACGCGGCCGGCATGGGCGCGGCTGACGCCATCGAGCAATTGTGATGCGATCTGCAGTTCCACTTCGCTCCTGGGCTCGGCCGTGTCACGCACGGTTTCGCTCCATTCCGCAAACGAGCCGCGCGGCGTGAGCCTGGGCCCAAGCGGCCCGTGCGCGATCACCTTGTCAGGCTTGCCGCCCCAGAGAATCGTCTGGATCTGCTCACGGCGAAGCGCGATCAGCCAACCTTGGCGAGGCGCATCGAAGCGCAGCGCGAGCATTCCGCAGAAGCACTATGCATCGGGTGTCGCTTCGCCGGCCGCCGGCGGCTGCGCGGCATCGTGAACATGCACGATGTTGGCCGATTGCGTCGACAGCCACTCGGTCAGGCGCTGCGCCCAGGAAGGCGCGATCCCTTCGGCCAGGCGGGGCGCGCCATCGATCGACACCATCAGCGCATCGCAGCTCAGGCTTTCGCGCAACGCATCGTCTTCAATTTTCACGACCGCGGCCACCTCCGTGCCTCGCGACACGTGTTCGACCATGCCGGTGCGCAGCCAGGCAGCGCGCGCCACGGCCGCTTCGCGCGCTTGTACATCCAGTGATTGCGCGGTCGATGCAATCACCTGCGCCATCACATCGATGGCCATGCGGGTCGGGTAAGGCACGCGCCGTGGCGCCATGTGGTGGCAAGCGATCATTCCCCACAGCCGGCCACCAAGAATGATGGACACGCTCATCGACGCACCCACGCCCATGTTCTGCAGGTATTTGATGTGGATCGGCGAGACGCTGCGCGCACGCTGTGGCTCAGATCGAGCGGTTCGGCATGCGCGACATTGGCCAGCAAAGACACCGGTTCATAGCCGACGTCGGCGATCAAGCGCAAAGTGTTCAGGATGTACAGGCGCCGCGCCTGAGCTGGAATGTCGCTCGCCGGATAGCGCCGGCCGAGATAAGGCTCCAGCGACTCATCGACGTCCTCGGCCACCACATCACCGCTGTCGTCATGCCGGAAGCGGTAAGCCATCACGCGGTCGAAACCAGTCAGCTTTCGCACCGCCACGACGGCGGCCGACAGCAGGCGATCCACGCTCTTCTGACGCTTCAGCGTGTCCATCGAGCGATAGGCCAGATAGCGAAGCGGGCGACCTCGCCTTCATCGGCCGAGCGGTGATCGAACTCACAGATGACCCGGCCCTTGTACGCATGCATTACCACGTCGAAGCTATGGCCGTTGACGTGGTCATCGGTCGAATGGGTCGACGGCCCGTCATCATCGATCTCGTCGATCAGGCGCTGCAGTTGGGTAGCGAGGGCCAGGTCGCCGCCGGGACCGCTGAGCTGTAGCACACGGCCAAACTGAAGCGCCACACCGAGCCATTGCGTGGCGTTCGCGCTGGCGGGCTGAGCCGTCCTTCGCGATCAAAGGCGAGCAAGGCGCCGTGGGGCTGGATCGAGCCTGGAATGTGAATCGGCTCGCGGTCGCAGTTCTCAAGCGTCAAGGTCATTGGCGTTGCATCGGGTTCATTCGCAAGTCAACGAACGGTGGTTCGCCGAAAGCATGACGTGATGGCACTCAGGTCGTCGTGCCGGTTGCGTTATCGAGCATGCCGCGCACACGGCAGGCGAGGTCCGACAAGCGATCAGGTTTTTGCAAGATTTCGAATTCCATCGGCGCCACGTTGCTCAAGCTGCCGAGATTGCGATCGAACCCCCTGGTCAGCAAGATCTCTACGCCTGGACTCTGGCGGCGCCAATAACTTGACGGCAGCACGCCAAGTCGACAGCGGTGCCCAACTCGACGTGAACTCACCTGGGCGTCATGGCGGCCAGCGTACCAATCATCAAAGACGAATTTTCCAGGCCGGGTCGGATGTGCCTGAAACCCATCTCGGACAAATGCCCATGATGAACATACATGGGTCGGGCGCAACACGCGCCGCGTCGACGGCAGAATGGATGGCTTGCCAATCTGCAAACCGCCATTGGTCGAACGCTTCAGGGCAGCACGTCTTGAATGTGGCCGATTCAATAGCCCGGCTCGTAAGGTTTCGAGCGCCGATAGTTGCGATCGAAATGCCCGAGGTAAACCTCGGCCAGTTTGGGGTTGCCCCAGTTCACCAGCACGTTCTCGGAGTTGCGGCTGGCCGCTGCCTCCGAGAAGTTGAAGCTGCCGAGTTCGACCGTTCGGCGGTCCGCGATGATGACCTTGTCATGGTGGATTGGAAACACACTGATGGTGCGTACGTTGATGCCGGCATTGACCATCAACGACAACGCCGCTCGCGCTTTGCCACTGCGGTCTTCGCTCACGTTGTTGCGCTGGTCGGCGACCACGCTCACATCCACGCCGCGCTTTTTCGCCCGCACGAGCGCCGCACCAACGGCGGCACTGGTGAAGCTGTAAGACAGCACACGCAATTGGGTGCGGGCCGAATCGATGACTTTCACGACCAGCGCTTCGCTGCCTTCGTTCGGGCTGAAGGCCACTTCCAGCGTGCCTTGCGCAGGCATCTCGAACGAGTGATGCGCCTGATAGGCCTCGACGACCACATCGACGATGGTCTTTTTCTTGGCTTGCGCCACCAGGTGCAGCGCCAGCAAGGGCAAAAGGAGAGAGAAGGAAAGCGCAGCGAAACTCAGTCGGGAAATTTTCATCAGTCGGGTCGTGGGAACAAGAGCACGCGGGCACCTCACGTTCATCACGACCGCATCAGGCCACGCAAAGGTTCGAGGGCCACCGATCGCCAGCGGCCTCTTCGCCCGACCGCAGGCCAAAGCCCATGGCGGGCCTGCATTCTCTGATCGAATCTGCAGAGATTCGCAGCGATTACAAAATCGACAGCCTTGCCACCCACCAAGGCGGCCCGACATGGAGCGGCCCTTCTCAAGCCAACGAATGCTCCAGGCATTCAGCTGACACAGTCGGTGCATCGAATTGATCCCGCGCGGCGCGCACGCCTTGCGCGAGATGGTCCATGAACGCGCGCACACGGGCGGATTGGCGCAGATGCGCATGCGTCAACGCCCAGATGTCGACATCGGTGTGCTCAGGCGCGACGCGCAGCAGCCTCAAGCCCGGCTGCTTCTGCGCGAGGTGCAGCGGCAAGATCGTCGCGCCCAGGCCCTCGAAGGCCAGATGCATCAGGCTCACATAAGAGTCGACCGTGACGATCCCACGCTTCGGATGAATTTGCGAGCTCAGCCATTGATTGGGCATTGCCTTGGCCATCTCGCCTTCGGGCTGCAACCAATCCAGTTTTTTCAGAGAACGAACGCCCTTTTCTCCGTTTGCTGCCTTTTCTTCCAGATAGTTCGGCGAAGCGAACAGGCCGAAGCCGACGCGCCACAGGCGCATGCCGACCCAGGACTCCGGCGGGTGCGCCGAAGTGCGCAACGCCACATCGGCTTCACGCTTGTCCAGGTTCAGCAGGCGGTTCGTGACCAGCATCTCGACGTTGATCTGCGGATAGCGCTCGCGAAAGCCGGCCAGAATCGGCGGCATCAGGATGTTGGCGAACGAGTCGGTGGTCGTGAACCGAACGGTGCCTTCGAGTTCAGACTTCATCCCGTCGATGCGACTGCGCGATTCCGTCAGCGCCGATTCGATCGACAGCCCCACCTCGTACAACTCGCGACCCGCGGGCGTCAGAACATAAGGGTTCGATGAGCCTTCGAACAGCAGCGCGCCAGTCGCTTGCTGAAGCGCATGAATGCGCCGCAGCACCGTCGCATAAGACACATCAAGAACACGGGCGGCCGCGGCGGCCGAGCCGGCCCGCGCCACATTCACCAGATATCGAAGGTCATTCCAATCGGCGTTGCTCATTCTTGAAAAACCTGTTGTCGGCCATCCGCATTGCTGCAGCTCATCGGGCACCTAGTATGCCCAAGGATCGGTATCTTGACGAATGTGCAAAGCGCTCACGGAGGCATCTCGCAAGTGCGAGCAACCATTCGATGTGCCATTGACACAGTAGCGAATCGCCCCGCAGCAGGCCTTCGCTGCGCTTATCGCCCGCGTTCAGAAACGGCCTGCTTGAGCTCGGGAAAAACCTGGCCGACCTTGCGCGTCACGTAGTCACCGTACGTGCCTTCAAAGGCCTGCAGATTGGCGCCATCCCAGCGCCTGCCGCTGTCATCGCCACCCGCCCCGCTGCCGGGCACCGGCTGCACGAGGGTCGCGAAATCAGGATCGAAGAACAGCGGAATCGACAACCGATCCCGGCCACTGGTGTTGATCGCCACCCGGTGCGGCAACGATCGATAACGCCCGCCCGTCATCCGATCGAGCATGTCGCCGATGTTGCAGACAAAGGTGCCGGGGATTGGCGGCGCCTCCAGCCAGCCATGGTCGGTGCGCACCTGCAAGCCGCCGACCTCGTCTTGCCACAGCATCGTCAACAAGCCGTAATCGGTGTGCTCGCCGACACCCCATTGCGCTG
The DNA here is from genome assembly GCA_964242145.1 of uncultured Rhizobacter sp. Taxonomy (GTDB): domain Bacteria; phylum Pseudomonadota; class Gammaproteobacteria; order Burkholderiales; family Burkholderiaceae_C; genus Rhizobacter. Next base: position 4,214 of record CAXTCD010000126.1, on the reverse strand, counting down.
TCGAACCTTCAGGCACCGGGCGGCTGGGGTAGTTGAACAGGCGCAACAAAAGCAAAGGGTCTGCGGTGCCATGCGCGATGAAATAGCCCTCGCTCAGGCCCAGCCCCATCGCAATCCCGCCCATCAACGCCTGGCCCAGGCTTGCCAATGCCGCCAGATAAGCCAACACCGTTGCTTGAAACCCATCGATCGCCGGCCACAGATTGGCGCCATGCAGAATGACGCCGGCTTGCACCCGCGGGTGGTCTGCGGCCAACTCGCTGCCAAGATAAAGGCCTTCTTTCCAATCCGGCCGGTTTGAGGTCAGCTCGCCGCCCAACGGAAAGTAGCCCCGCCAGGCGCGGCCGCCCGCCGACATCGGAACGCCCATTTTGGCGTTCTCTGGCTGAGCGAAGAAGCCGCGCGCCAAGCCCACCATGCGTGCAATCAGCGCATCATCCACGCCATGGTGAAGGGCATAGAAAAAACCATGGCTGCGCGCCGCCGAATCCAGCTCGCGCGCCGTCGCGCTGCGCTCTAGTGCGTTGCTGCGCGGGTTCACCAGCGCGCTCACATCAATCACCGGCAAAGAAACTTGCATGTCGAGGTTTTCGATGGACAGGAACAGATCTTCGCGATTCGCATCACGCCGTGACAAATCGCTCGGGCCCGATGAATGCCGAACCACCAGCGCAGCACAGCCCACATCGGCGCATTGGACCCGGCCAGGGTCGCCGACAGAAATGCTGATTTTCTCTAAGCTCAATCGCATTCAGTGTGAGTGAACTCGATCAACCCCGACCACTCAAACGTGCAGCCGGCTCGTACAGAGACGTTCCACATTGGTGGCCATCGATCAGCGAAGAAGGCTCACAAGGCAGAAGCGATGGCCGCCCGCAAGGCTTCCGGTTTGACTTCGCTGGTAGCCGATAAACCACACGCCCTTGCCTATCGAGAACGACATGCATCGGAAAAGAGATTTCACCGCTGGGGAAATAACGATCGGGGCTCAAATCGCCAAACGACACAACGTCGTACTTGAACGCATGCTTCTTCAGGAACGGGGCCGTGACCTGGCCGGATTCAAAGGTGGGCGCCACAAAGACCACCTCTTTGTTTTGTTCGAACGCCTGGACCACGCGGTTCAGATCAGGAATTCCTCGATGCAGGGCGGGCAGGTCGTGAACCAGAAGTTGAGAACCACCACCTTCCCCGCGAGGGACTCCGTGGACCGTGCCACGCCATTGGCGCCAGCAAAGCTGAACTTCGGAAAAACTTCCGTTGCGGCTTGCGTATTGAAGAGCGTCGCTACCAGCGACAAGGTGATTTCAGCATTCCGAAGTGATGTCATCTTTGAGGTGTCCATGAAGCCCCAAAGGAAGGGCGAACAGGCAGCGCGGCGTCGCGCATCGCCAACCTCAAAGATGAAATTCGCTGAAGCCGCCTCCCGGCAGGGTTCGGCAAAGGGGTCGTTATCGCAAGGACGACTCTGGATCAATGGCCAGCTCGCCTACAGCTCAGAGAACCCGAGCACGTCGGCCGCAGGCTATACCGTCAATCCAGGCTTGACGGTGCACCTCAATGCGGGCCAGAAGGTGAGCTTCCTGCTGGAGCGCTACAACGTGGCGGTCAACGGGATCAGCGTGGGCTGGGGAACGACCGATGGCAGCTTGCCGATGAATGCGATCCCGACCTCGCAGCTGTATCCGCAATGAGGGCTGCCGCTGAGGCGGCGCGGTGACTTCGACAATGGCTGCAGCCGCATCTCAGCGACCGCAGCCATCCGGGCCGAGCCCGCGCTTTCTCGCAGACTCGTTTCGTGCGCGCAAGCGCCTGGCCACCGAGGAACCGCAAGGCGCGTGTTGATCGCGCCTTGCGGTGCGCGCTCAGTGCACGACGCGTTCGAACACGAACTCGCCGCCGTCGACACCGACCGGGATCACATCCTTCGGTCCGAACTTGCCTTCGAGGATCAAGCGCGACACCGGGTTTTCGATGCGCTGCTGAATCGCCCGCTTCAATGGCCGCGCACCGAACACCGGATCGAAACCGGCCTTGGCCAGCTCGGCCAAGGCTTGCGGTGACACGTCGAGCTTCATGTCCATCTTCTCCATCCGCGCTTCCAGCACCTTCAGCTGAATCTTCGCGATCGATTCGATGTTGCTGCGGTCCAGCGCATGGAACACCACCGTCTCATCGATGCGGTTCAGGAACTCGGGGCGGAAGTGCTGCTTGACCTCCAGCCACACCGCATCGCGGATCAACTCGCTGTCCTGGCCGGCCATCTGCATGATCTGATGCGAGCCGAGGTTGCTGGTCATCACGATCACGGTGTTCTTGAAGTCCACGGTGCGGCCCTGCCCATCGGTCAGGCGCCCGTCATCGAGCACCTGCAACAGCACGTTGAAGACGTCCGGATGGGCCTTCTCGACCTCATCGAGCAGCACTACGCTGTAGGGCTTGCGGCGCACCGCTTCGGTCAGGTAGCCGCCTTCGTCATAGCCCACATAACCCGGCGGCGCACCGATCAATCGGCTGACCGAATGCTTCTCCATGAACTCGCTCATGTCGAGGCGAATCAATTGCTCTTCGCTGTCGAACAGAAAGCCCGCAAGCGCCTTGGACAGCTCGGTCTTGCCGACACCGGTCGGGCCGAGGAAAAGGAAAGAACCGGTGGGCCGGTTCGGGTCGCTCAAACCCGAGCGCGAACGGCGGATCGCATTGGCCACCGCGAGGATGGCTTCATCCTGGCCGATCACGCGCTCATGCAGCTTGTCTTCCATCTTCAGCAGCTTGTCGCGCTCACCTTGCATCAGCTTGGCCACCGGAATGCCGGTCGCACGCGCGACGACTTCGGCGATCTCTTCGGCGCCCACCATCGTGCGCAGCAATTGCGGCTTGCCGGTGTCTGCGCCCTTCTTCAGCTCCTTGGCCTGCGCGTCTTTCAGCGTCTTCTCCAGCTCGGGCAGCTTGCCGTACTGCAGCTCGGCGACCTTGTTGAAGTCGCCCTTGCGCTTCAGGTCTTCGATCTGGAAGCGGATGCGGTCGATCTCTTCCTTGACATGCGCCGAGCCCTGCGCAGCCGCCTTTTCGCTCTTCCAGATTTCATCGAGGTCGGCCGCTTCGCGCTGCAGCTTCACGATCTCTTCTTCGATCAGCGAGAAGCGCTTTTGCGAGGATTCGTCTTTCTCGCGGCGCACCGCTTCACGCTCGATCTGCAGCTGGATCAAGCGGCGGTCGAGCCGGTCCATCACCTCGGGCTTGGAGTCGATCTCGATCTTGACCTTGGCGGCCGCCTCGTCGATCAGGTCGATCGCCTTGTCGGGCAGGAAGCGATCGGTGATGTAGCGATGGCTCAGCTCGGCCGCGGCCACGATCGCCGGGTCGGTGATCTCGACGCCATGGTGGACCTCGTACTTTTCCTGCAGGCCGCGAAGGATTGCGATGGTCGCCTCGACCGTCGGCTCGCCGACCAGCACCTTCTGGAAACGGCGCTCCAGCGCAGCGTCTTTCTCGACGTACTTCCGGTATTCGTCGAGCGTGGTCGCGCCGATGCAATGCAGCTCGCCGCGCGCCAGCGCCGGCTTCAGCATGTTGCCCGCATCGATCGCGCCTTCGGCCTTGCCCGCGCCAACCATCGTGTGGATCTCGTCGATGAAGACGATGGTCTGGCCTTCGTCTTGCGCCACTTCCTTCAGCACGCTCTTCAGCCGCTCTTCGAACTCGCCGCGGTATTTGGCACCGGCCAGCAGCAAGGCCATGTCGAGCACCAGCACGCGCTTGTTTTTCAGCGTGTCGGGCACTTCACCGGCCACGATGCGCTGCGCCAGACCTTCAACAATCGCCGTCTTGCCGACACCCGGCTCGCCGATCAACACCGGGTTGTTCTTGGTGCGGCGCTGCAGCACCTGGATCGCACGGCGGATCTCGTCGTCGCGGCCGATCACCGGGTCGAGCTTGCCTTTGCGGGCACGCTCGGTCAGGTCGATGGTGTATTTCTTCAAGGCTTCGCGCTGACCTTCGGCCTCGGCGCTGTCGACTTTCTGGCCGCCACGCACCGCATCGACCGCTGACTCAAGCGCCTTGCGCGTCAGGCCGTGCTCCTTCACCAGCGGGCCGATGTTCGATTTCGCATCGGCCGCAGCAAGCAGGAACATCTCGCTGGCGATGAATTGATCACCGCGCTTGGTGGCTTCCTTCTCGGCCGCCTGCAACAGCGCGCCGGTCTCGCGGCT
>CAXTCD010000125.1:0-15339 GCA_964242145.1 uncultured Rhizobacter sp. | reverse complement strand
CGGCTGGAGTTCTATACCGCCGAAGAACTGGCGCGCATCGTTCACCGCTCGGCCAGCCTGCTGAATGTGCCGACCGATGCGGAAGGCGCGTTCGAAATCGCCCGCCGTTCGCGCGGCACGCCGCGCATCGCCAATCGCCTGCTGCGCCGCGTGCGTGACTACGCCGACGTGAAGGGCGATGGTCGGATCTTCAAAGGGCTGGCCGACAAGGCTTTGGCGATGCTCGATGTCGACCCGCAAGGCTTCGACGTGATGGACCGCAAGCTGCTCGAAGCGGTGATCCACCGATTCGATGGCGGCCCGGTGGGGCTGGACAACGTGGCGGCGGCGATCGGCGAAGAGCGCGAAACGATCGAAGACGTCATTGAGCCTTACCTGATTCAGCAAGGCTTTCTGCAACGCACGCCCCGCGGGCGCATTGCCACGCTCGCAGCCTACCGGCACCTGGGCGTGACCCCGCCCAAGACGGCCAGCGATCTGTTCGACGTCTGACCTCACACTGGAGCGGCATGCTTTCGCGGATGCCGCGGCTTGGTCAGATCAGGTCTTCAACCGCCAGCCAGTGGTATTTGACTGCGGTGCGCGCGCCGAAACGCTGCGCCACATCCGCCACACGCTGCACATGGGCGCTGTCGGGTGCATACACCATCAGCCAGTGGCAGCCTTCGCGTGACAACGCCTGGTAACGCCGCATCAAGGTCACCTCATAGCCGAAGCCTGCAAAGTCGCTTGCATGCGCAAGCATGTCTTCCATCTGGGCGTGGGATTCTGCAGCGCTGTAATGAAGCAGGTCTTCGTCATCGAAGCCGGCGTCACGAAGCGCGCTGATCACCGCATGCTCGCTGGCTTGCGATGGCAACGCCACCACCACATGCCCGACTGGCATGTAGGTACCGAGCGACTGAGGCCGATCGGCTTTGGTCATCCGCTTGATCGTCATGCAAATCTCCTGACAAGACCGTTGGGCTTCTCTCAACAAGTCTAGGCGGTGCTTTGCAGGCGTCAACAATTGGACAGGCGGGCCTTTTTGTCAGTGCAGGTATCAGGTCAGAGTGAGTGCATATCAGGCGCTTCGTCCAAGCATCACCGCACCATCGCTGCTTTCATCGAGCGCGACCTCATCAAGGTGAGAGGTGTCGCTCCAACCGATCAGCGTGAATCCGCCCGCGGCATACAGCAACCGATTGATGCTCGCATTGCCTACTTGCCAGGTGCGTGGGGCCTGCAGGTCGACACGAGAGGCTGCGCGATACAGGCAATCCATCACCCCGCCGTGTGCCACCAGCGCAATCGTCTGCCCGGGGTGAGCCGCGGCCAGCCGCGTCGCCGTGCTCACACAACGGTCATAGAAGTCCTGCAGCACTTCGCCGCCTTGCGGCCCGAAATCGGGCTCGCGCTTGCGCCAGCGCAGCGATTCTTCGGGCCAGCGGGCTTCGATTTCCTTGAAAGAGCTGCCCTCGAAAACGCCGAAGCCTCGCTCGCGCAGGCCAATGTCGATCGTGACCGACAGGCCCGCACCCAATGCCACCGATTCAGCCGTTTGATAAGCCCGCAGCAGGTCGCTGGCGTAGACGGCGCTCAGCCCTTCATCGGCCACCGCCGCCGCCAGGCGATGCGCTTGCCAGCGGCCGCGTTCGTTGAGCGGAATGTCGAGTTGGCCTTGGATTCGAGTGTCGACATTCCAGTCGGTTTCACCATGGCGAATGGCGAGGACGCGGGTGGCTTGCTCCATCAGAGAAGTCGCCTGTTCAAGGTGTAAGTACCGGAATGCGTGGCCTCGGCCAGCACATGTGGAAAGATCGCTTCGCGGACCTGGGCGCCACCGAATACGCCATCGATCGGCGCACGCGGGACCGATAGCGCATACAGCGTTAAAACATAGTGATGGACCAGCGAGTCGTTGAAGGGTGGGAACGGGCCGTCGTAGCCGAAGTAAGAGCCGGCCATATCAGCGTTGGAGGAAAACCAGCCCGTGTAGTCATTCAGGCCTTGCCGTGCACCATGCGCCGTTGCCGGGCCGGGCTTGCCATGCGGCGTGAAGCCGTGGCTGAATTCGCCTTCGGCCAATTGCTGCAAGCCGGTAGGCAGGTCGACCAGCACCCAATGGAAGAAGTCGACGCGAGGCAGATCGCTCGGCACTTCACGCCCGGCCTGATTGACGTCATCGCCGCGGCTGGGCACATCGAAATCGTGGCAGATCAACGCAAACGACTGGGTGTCGGTCGGCACTTCGCTCCAGGCCAGATGCGGGCTGATGTTGTCGGAAAACACGGCGCCGCCCGCGCCATCGGGTTGGCCTGCCGCAAACCGGGTCGGTATGCGGTCCCCGTCGATCCAGCTGTTGCTCCACAGTTTCATGCGTCTCTCTCGTCTCGTGGTGCGCCCGCGGTGCGGGTCTTTAGACTCCCCAAACAATGTCTTCACCAGCGCCATGCGCGCGCTTCATCATCTCCAGCAAGGGCCAGGCCCGCTGCCGCAAACTGACGCCTTCACGGCGAGATGACGATGGCTCGTCTTTGTCGTCTTTTTCTGAAGCCTTGCCGGCGGCAGCCTCGTCCGCCGAGATCGCTTGCTCTAGCGCGTCCATCGCTGCCGGCATCACCGCCGACTCGATGATGCCTTTGGCCGAAGGCTCCCTGCCGATGAGACGCAGCACCTGATCGCCGCCTGGAGCCATCATGATCACATCGCTTGCGGCCTTGGATTTGAACTTGTAGATCATCGCGCGTAAGCCCTTCGGAGCAGTCGAGGATAGCGATTGTGCGCCGGGCCCAAGTACATCAAGGCTTTCACGCAGCCGCCGTGACGGGCGCAGGCCGTGATCATCGGAATGTCAACGGCCCATGGAAGGCCATCTATTGATCGACATGGGCAGGCGGCAACCGCCGCGCGGTGAACCCGCGAAGGGGCTGGCTTACGAGCGCAAAAGCCGCACAGAAGGCGCTTCTGCGCGCACGACGGCTTCCAGCTTGGCCTCAAAGCCCGAGGTGTCGAGTGCAGGTGCGAAAAGAAAGCCCTGGAATTCATCGCAGCCTGCATCAAGCAAAAACTGCCGCTGAGACTCGGTTTCCACGCCTTCGGCGATCACCCGAAGGTTCATCGCGCGGCCCAGTTGCACGATCGCATTGACGATCGCTACATCACCGCCATCGCCCGGCAGGTTCTTGATGAAGCTGCGGTCGATCTTCAATCGATCGATCGGAAAACGCTTCAGGTAGGCCAGGCTCGAATAGCCGGTACCGAAGTCATCGATCGCCATCAGCACACCGAGTTGCTCCAGCGCCTGCAGGCGATGCAGCGCATCTTGTGCGTCGTGGATCAGGATCGATTCAGTGAGCTCCAACTCCAGAAGCTCCGCAGGCAAGGCCGCGGAACTCAGTTCATTGGCGACGCGCTCGATGAAATCCGGCTGTTGAAACTGAAGCGCCGACACGTTGATCGAGACCGGGATCGAAAGCCCGCTTGCGCGCCAAAGGGCTGCCTGACGCACCGCCTCAGACAAAACCCAATCACCGATCGGAATGATGAAACCGCTTTCTTCGGCCACCGGAATGAATTCGCTCGGGGCGATTTCGCCCAGCTCCGGATCGGTCCAGCGAATCAACGCTTCGGCCCCGATCACACGACCGGTCTTCAGATCAATCTGCGGCTGGTAATGCAGGCGAAACAAGCCACTGCTCAGCGCCTGACGCATCGCGTGGTCGATCTGCATCTGTGATCTGAAGGTCACATCCCGGTGCGGCTGATGGAAGCGGAAGCTGGCGCGCCCCGCTTCCTTGACGCGATGCATCGCAGCGTCAGCGCGGCGCATTAACTCGTCCTGGGTCGTGCCGTCGTTCGGGCACAGCGCCACACCAATGCTGCAAGTCACCGTGAAGTTAACGTCATCGAGCGTGAAGGGCCGGGCCATCGCCTCGATGACACGGCGCGCCGTGACTTCGGCACCGGCCACATCGGCCTGATGAACCAGCAACACGAATTCATCACCGCCCAGGCGGGCAATGGTGTCGACCGCACGCAGGCAGGCTTTGACGCGCTCAGTGACTTCAAGCAACACGCGATCGCCAAAGCCCAGACCCAAGGTGTCATTGATGTGCTTGAAGCGGTCGAGATTGAGCACCATCAACGCAAAAGGCTGACCATTGCGCTGCGCCATCGCCAACGCAAACTCGATGCGATCGGCCAGCAAGCGACGATTGGGCAAGCCGGTCAACGCGTCGGTGTGAGAAAGTTCTTCGATGCGGCGCGTCGCGGCCAGCTTCTCGCTGATGTCTCGAAATGAGAACACCCGCCCTACCGGTTGACCGCGGCTGCTCTGCGGCAAAGTCACCCGTTCGATGACCTTGCCGGAATGCAGCGTGATCACATCGGTCGTCTGAAGCAATGCTGCATCGTTGATGGCATTCAGGCGGCGGGAATAGTCTTCGCCATCGCTGACCGCACGGCGCATCCAAGCCTGCACGGCACGACCGTCACGCTGCGTCAACAGCTCGTCCGGCAAGCCCCACAAAGTTGCGAATCGACGATTGAAATTGCGGATCGCGCCGCCGAGATCGGTAACCAGAATGCCATCGGCCGTTGACTCCAGCGTGGCACGCAATTCGGCCACGCTCGATTCGAGTTGCTCTTCCGCGGCGCGCTGCGCCCGGCGGTCTTGCACCGCGACCACAAACACATCGTCCGTCGCCGCGTGTGCGCCCATGCGGCTCACGCGGCGAGATACCGGGATGATCGAACCATCAAATCGCCGCACCAACGTTTCCGACAGGATGTGGTCAGTCAGTCCTTCAGCCGCTTCTCGCCAAAAGATAACGTCTTCGACACTGGCACTCACGTCCATCACCGATCGTCCGCGCAAAGCCCATGCGTCTACGCCAAGCAGCGTGCCTGCGGCTGTGTTCGCCGAGAGAATCTGCTGGGTCTGTGCGTCGACCAGCCAGACCGGATCGAGAAGACTCTCGATCAGTGCTGACCACAGGTCGACCGCAGCCGATGGCACGGCAGCCACCGTCACGCGGGCTGCTCCTGCAGCACCGTGTCGGGCTCGAAGAAATAAGCGACGCGCGGGCGCGGCGACAGATAGTTGAGCGATTCCGCCGGCAGCTGATGAGGCTTCAGGCTTCGTCGAATGCCCAACCGAGGATCACTTTCCAGATTGAGCACCAGCGCTTCATCGCGTGGCACCCGAGCTTCATGAACCAACACCCGCGGCTTCAATGGCCGCGTGGAGTTGACCGAGACCACCAACGCAAAGCGATCGTCGGTGAGCTGCACCGTCGAGCCCGGCGGATAGACACCCATCATGCGGATGAACGCACCGAGGATGGCGGTGTCATAGCGGCTCTTTCCCTGAGCAAACAAAAGTGAAAGGGCTTCGTGCGGCGTTATCGCCCGCGACGGAACATGCGGGTTGCACAGATTGTCATACCGGTTGACCAACGAGACGATGCGAGCCGCCGTCGTCATGCGATCGCTGTTGAGCTTCAATGGAAAACCGCTGCCATCGGCATGCTCGTGATGCTGCGCAATCACCAAGGTCGCACCTGACTTCAGGCCCATGCGTTTGGCCACCGTCACTCCATGTGCCACATGCTCCTGATAGAACTGCGTCTCAGCGCTAGTGAAATGCTCTTCCCGGTGGCGCACCCGCTCAGGCAATTCGATCTTGCCGATGTCGTGCAGCAAGGCGCCGACACCCAGATCCAGCATCTCCACTTCGGAGAGCCCGAAAGTGCGGCCCATCAGCAGAGAAATCACCGCCACATTGACGGCATGCAACGAAGCCTTGTCGCCAGAGGCTTCGGTCAGCAGGCGAATGCACGTCTCCTGCTGACTGAGCATCTTGTTGACGAAGGCCTGTGCCAGCGCTTCGGTTTGTTCGCAAGCCTCTTGCGGCTTCGTTGGCACCAGGTCGGTCGCTTGCTTGCAAGCGCGTGTGGCCTCGGCAAATTGTTGCTCGCACAGACGCAGGGAGGCACGCTGAGCGACCAAGGCTTCCTTGTGGCTGCGCGCAGGGCTGACGGCCGGAGCTTTGGCAACTGCTGGCGCCACCATGACGTCATCGGTCAGTTCCGCAGGCACGGTGGCTTCGGGCTCCGCGGGCGGCGCGACGGGGTTAGGCAAATCACTTCGCTCGGGGCTCCAGCGCACACGCGCTTTACCGAGCGATCGGATGGTCGCGATCTGCGCAGCCGATCCGATCTTGAAACTGCTTAACGGAAACGGATGCGACATCCAGCCTCCATCGAGATGTACGAACATCCCGATGCGGAGCTGCTGAACATCGATCAACGTGGTAGGAGTTACTTCTTTCATGCCGGTCAGCATCGCAGCCCCAAAAATTCAGCGGCTTATAAAACAAGGGTCGTCGGACTGCAATCACCCGAACTTGAAACAATTATCAGGAGCGGTCTGGCCAAAAGCACCTGACACTTCTGACAGTTGCGCCCCTCGTACAGCCCCCAAACGTGAACTAGTGCTCAGCGCTGAATGCGGGTCGACAAAACGATGGCAGAAGTTGTCCGTTCAACGCCTTCCAGTGCGCCAATGCGGTCGATCAGGGCATCCAACTCACCAATCGATCCGGCCGCGACGATCGCAATCAGATCGAATGGGCCACTCACCGAATACAGCACGCGGACTTCCACTATCTTGCGCAGCGCCGATTCGATCGCAGCGCTCTGCCGCGGCGCTAACGTAATCAACACATGGGCCCGCACGAGCGCGGCTTCCAACTCATCGGGCACGACCACCGTGTAACCCGTGACCACGCGTTGCCGTTCCAGCCGTTCCAGGCGGCTTTGCACCGTGGTTCGTGACAAGCCCAGGCGACGCGCCAGATCGGCGGTCGAGGCACGCGCGTTCTCCCGCAGCAGGGCGAGTAAAGCGTGATCGGTTTTGTCGAGGAGGTCCGGCTTAATCATTTCGCCAGATTTTCCCTCCAATTCGCCGAAACCACGACTTCGATTCGTCGGATCTCTGGCTTCCTTTTGCCGAACCTCTGATCACAATCGATGTAACTCAACCTCTACGTGCATGGCCGCAATGAAAAACATCCTGGTGATTGGTGGTGGGAAAATTGGATCGGTGGTTGCCGCCTTGCTGGTCAATGCCACCGGCGAAGTGCAATACCGTGTGACGGTCGCCGATCGTTCGGCGGCGCAGCTGGCTGAAGTCGAACGCGAAATTGTGGGCTTGGCTGGCGGTGACCGCCTCAACACCCTGGTACTCGATGTCGAGGACACCGCTCAGCTGCAAGCGGCGATGGAAGGCCGCTTCGCCGTCTTGAGCGCAGCGCCCTATCACCTGACCGTGAAGGTGGCTCAGGCCGCACGCCGTGGTGGTGTGCACTATCTCGACCTCACCGAAGACGTGGCCAGCACCCGCCACATTCGCGAACTGGCCGAAGGCGCATCGACGGCATTCATTCCGCAGTGTGGCTTAGCGCCTGGCTTCATCTCGATCGTGGCGGCCGATCTGGCGCATCAGTTCGATTCGCTGGACAGCGTGCGCATGCGCGTAGGTGCGCTGCCAGCCTATCCAAGCAACGCGTTGAATTACAACCTGACGTGGAGCACCGAAGGCGTCATCAACGAATACTGCGAGCCCTGCGAGGCGATCGTCGATGGCCAGCCGCGCGAAGTGCCGGCGCTGGAAGAGCGCGAAGAGTTCTCGCTTGATGGCGTGCTCTATGAAGCGTTCAATACGTCCGGTGGCCTTGGCACCTTGTGCGAAACCTTGGCGGGCAAGGTGCGCACGCTGAACTACCGCACCATTCGCTACCCCGGCCATGCGGCCATCATGAAAGCGCTGCTGCATGACCTGCGGCTCAAAGACCGGCGCGGCGTCTTGAAAGACATCCTCGAACATGCCGTGCCCGCGACGATGCAGGACGTGGTCATCGTCTTCGTCACGGTGTCCGGCATGAAGGAAGGCCGGCTGCTGCAGAACACCTATGCACGCAAGATCTACAGCCACGTGCTGGCTGGCCGGTTGCGCAGCGCCATCCAGATCACCACTGCGAGCAGCCTGTGTGCCATGTTGGACATGCTGGCCAGCGGCCAACTGCCGCAGCGCGGCTTCCTGCGCCAGGAAGATGTTCGTTTGAGCGACTTTCTTGCCAATCGCTTCGGCCGCGTCTACGCGATGGACGAAATGGCTCGCGCGGCATGACACGGCAAGCACCCGCAGACCGGGATCGGCCTGTCGTGTGCGTTCAGCAATCACGACAGGGCCGCTTCGTGCGGCCTTTTGTCGCCTCATGATTTCCTTCAGTCAGGCCCGGCGGTCCCTCCCCTAAACTCGGCGCCCCACCGCCCGCCTGGAGAACCGCATGGCCTACGACTACAGCTCCGAATCCAAGCTGCTGGAGCTGCCCAACCCGTATCGCCTTCAGAATCGTCTGTTGTGGCTCTGCGCCGTGGTGTTGATGCTTGCGGGCGTCACCAGCCTTTGGTGGGCTCGCAATGCCATGCAGGAAGAAGCCATCCGGCTGGCCGGTGCGCCCTTGTTGGCCGGGCTGATGATGGTGGCGGCGAGCCTGGCTTGCGCCACGCGCGCGGCGCGGCGGCTGCGCTTCTTTTTCGGCCGCGGTCGGCCGGCGTCACTCGCACCGGACATTCCGCTCCATGCCGTGGGTAGCTCCAAGGCCGCGGATCACGTCAAAGACATGCTGCGCCAAGGCGGTCTGACGTACCCCGAACCGCAAGGTGCGCTGGCCGGACTGCTTTACCACTGGGCGCCGACCTTGATCACTGCACCGATCAAGGTTCAGCAATTGGCGCAGCTCTACGTGTTCAACCTGGCAGCGATCGCGGCCACGCTGCTGAGCTTCTTGTTTTCTTGGCTGGTGTTCGGAACACCGGCCACTCGGCCGTGGATCGGCATTTTGTACTTCGCATTCGGTCTGTTTTATCTGCTCAAGCCGATCTGGTCAGAGGGTCGTGCCAAGCTCACGACCGCTTCGCTGATCGGCCTTATCGCATCAGCGATCCTCGCGCCGGTTGCGATCGCGCTGCTGGGCCACGCATTGCCTTCGCTTGGCAACTTCTCGCTCAACACGCAGGCCTTCGTGATGCTGAGCACATCGCTCGTGGCGTGTGGCTTGGCGATGGCCGCCGTGCTAGCGCAGATTGATCCGGCGCCGCAAACGCGCGCCAGCGTCGAGCAAAGCCGGCTGTCGATGAATGCGCCACCGGCCAGCCTGATGGATGAGCTCGATCGCAACCTTCAGCAGCAGTGGACCGATCGCATTCCGAACCGACGCTATGCCCGCATCGACCCCGTCACAACCGCCGCCACACCCAGCGGCAGTTTTGCCGGTGAGTTGCTGGAAGAATCGCAGCCTCTGCCGATGGCCGGCACCAAGGCGCCCACGCTGGCCCTGGCTTTCGGCGAACGCCGCTACCGAACGCTGTTATTGCTCGATTTGTTCGCCGTCGCGCTGGTGTTCGCAGCCGTTGCGTTTGCGCTCTACTTTGTCCGCGAATTCAATGTAATGGGCAGTTGGCAGCAGAACCGTTTTTCCGTGGCGGGCAACTCCGCGATCCTCGCGATCGTGGCCACCTTCTGCTTTCAGACCTCGGGCAAGTTATGGGGACGATTCAACTTTGAATCAGTGCTGACCTGGGTGGAGATGATGGGTAACTATCAGACCTCGCGCATTGGCACCGGCAATCAGTTCAGTAGCCGTCTGAACACCGAGAACGATGTGGTGCGCACCGAGTCAATGACCTTGCGTGTTTGGCGCGCTCGCATCGAATCGGTGGTCTTTGGCAAAGACGAAGCCCGCCAGGTCACGGCGATGTTCTCGACCGAAAAAGAGGCTCGCGCTTTGGCCGCACAGCTCACGCAATTTGCACAAGGCCAAAGCGTGCTGATCGCACCCGGCTCGGCGGCCGATCAGGCACGCATTGCCTCCCTCAACAGCGCAGAGCGAGGCATGGAAGCGCCGTCGGCCGATGCACACGCAGCGCAGTTGCAACGCGAGATGCAGGTGCAGGCGGCGCTGACTTCTGCTGCGTCAGCTTCAGGTTCAGGTGCCGCCACGATACATTGCACGCAATGCGGTGCATCGGCGACACCGGGCGCGAGATTTTGCGCGGCTTGCGGCAAGGCGTTAAACGCCTCAGGTGGATCCGCCTGACCTCATTTGGTCAGCGCGAATCCAGCCCGTCGAAATCAAGCAACAACACGTTCTGGCGTGGTTGACGCAACCGGCGCAAGCGACTGCAAAGCACGCACGAAAGCGTTCACTGCAGCGTCGATCTGCGCACGGTCGATCACCAGCGGCGGGGCCAATCGAACTACCGTGCCGTGTGTGTCCTTGGTCAACACGCCTTCTTCCATCAACTTTTCACAGACGGCGCGAGCCGACGCAAAGCCAGGCGCGATCTCCACGCCGATCAGCAGGCCCCGGCCACGCACCTCGGTGATGGCCGGATGCTTCAGCTGCTTCAGGCGCGCCATCAGGTACTCGCCACTTTCGGCGACGCGCATTGACAGTTGCTCGCGCTCCAACAAATCAAGCGCGGCCAAACCCACAGCCGCGGACAACGGATTGCCGCCGAAGGTGCTGCCATGGTCGCCCGGCGTGAATTGGGCCATCACGTCCTCACGTGCCAAAAATGCGCTGACGGGCAGCAGCCCACCGCCTAGCGCCTTGCCCAGCATCAACCCGTCAGGCTTGATGCCTTCGAGATCGCAGGCCAGCAATGCGCCTGTGCGGCCCAGGCCGGTCTGAACTTCGTCGCAAATCATCAGCACGTTGTGGCGCGTGCAGACGTCTCTGACGGCCTTCAGATAACCAGCTGGCGGCACAACGATTCCGGCTTCGCCCTGGATGGGCTCGACGATGAAGGCGGCGGTCTGAGGCGTGATGGCCGCCTCCAAAGCAGCAATGTCGCCAAACGGCACTTGTGAAAAGCCCGGCGCGAACGGGCCAAACCCATCCCGATACTGAGCTTCTGAGGAGAAGCCCACGATCGTCGTCGTGCGGCCGGCGAAATTGCCTTCGGCAACGAGAATGTGCGCCTGCCCTTCGGCCACGCCTTTGACTTTGTAGGCCCACTTGCGAGCTGCCTTGATCGCCGTTTCAACCGCTTCAGCACCGCTGTTCATTGGCAACGCTCGATCCATGCCGGTCAGACGGCAAAGCCTCTCAAGAAACGGCCCCAGTTGATCCGTGTGGAACGCACGGCTCGTGACGGCGAGCTTTTGCGCTTGGTCGGTCAGCGCGCGAACCAGCACCGGATGGCTGTGGCCGAAGCTCACGGCCGAGTAAGCCGACATCATGTCCAGATAACGTCGCCCTTCGGTGTCGTACAAATAGACCCCTTCCCCACGCGTCAACACCACCGGCAGCGGGTGATAGTTGTGTGCGCCATGGCGCTGCTCCAGTGCAATCGGTGACGTGGAGGCTACGGGGGAACTGGCGCGGGCCAATGAACGAAGCGCGGCAGCGCGGGCGGCAGTGGTCATGAAATCTCCTTGCTCGTGACAGAAACCAGTCTATTCAGAGGCAAGAGAAATTTGCATTCTTAATCTTGCATAGATTTCTCCATTCATACAAGATCCTTTCTATTTATTGCAAAATTACATGCCTGATCTTGATCTGGATGCTTTGGATCGCAAGATTCTGACGGCGCTGCAGGCCGACGGCCGTGCCTCGAACGTCGAGCTGTCAGCGCAGGTTCATCTCTCTGCTCCTCAATGCTTTCGCCGAGTTAAGGCTTTGGAAGAGCGCGGCGTGATTCGGGGCTATCGGGCGGATGTCCAACCGCAAGCGCTGGGGTTGGGTGTGATGGCCTATGTAAGCCTGAACATCGATGGCGGACAGTTCGGCCGCGTGCGAGAAATTGAATCCGACATTCGGGCCTTTCCGCAAATACTCGAATGCCACACGGTGTCGGGTGACAGTGACTACCTGCTCAAAGTAGTGGCGCGAGACCTAAAAAGCCTCAGTCAATTCCTAACTGACCATTTGATGCAAGTACCGGGTGTAGATGACGTCAGATCCATGATTTGCATGGAAGAAGTCAAGGCACCTTCGCCGCTTCCTGTGTCACTTTGAACGCGGGTTTCTTGTTGCTATGCACAAACTTCGCCAATCGCCCATTGGCGAACACCGCACGTGTTCCCAATGAATACGGAGAACTACATTGAGTTCCCACACGTAGCAGCCTGGGCGATGGGTGCTGCTGCAGAACGCAAACACCACGAGGCTTTGCGAGGCAAGCGCGGAGGGACCATGACATCGCTTCCACACGACGAGCAGGGATCTAACGGCTCCGATCAGGATACGTCAGCACAGCCATCACCGGCTGCTGAGACGGCACCAACACCAACTCCCCCAACCCCGAATAAACGCGACCTGATCGCCGGCCTCGAAAAAGGCTTGGCAGTGATCGAAGCCTTCGATCACGACCGCTCCCGGCTGACCATCAGCGAGGTCGCGCAGCATTGCCGGCTGACTCGCGCGGCCGCGCGGCGCTATCTGATCACCCTTGAGTACCTCGGCTATGTCACGAGCGAGCGCAAGATGTATGCGCTGACGGCCCGTGTATTGCGACTCGGCCAAAGCTATATGCATTCGGCACGCCTGCCGCGCATCGTTAGCCCCGAACTGCAAAAGCTCGCCTATGCACTCAAGGAAGCTTCGACCGCAGGCGTGCTCGATGGTGACGAGGTGATCTCGATCGCGGCCAGCACCGCTGGCCGCGCGCCTGCACTGACACTGCAGCCCGGTAGCCGCGTGCCGGCCCACTGCTCGGCCAACGGTCGCGTGTTGCTGAGCGCGCTGCCCAGTGCCGAACTGGATGCCTGGTTGAAACGCCAGACACTGAAGCCGTTGACGCCTCACACCATCACCGACATCGATCTCCTTCGAGCAGAGATCGTCAAGGCCGGTGTGCAGGGCTATGCGATGGTCGACCAGGAACTCGAATCCGGATTGCGTGCCATCGCGGTGCCGCTGAAGAACTTTCGCGGTCAGGTGGTTGCATCCATCAATGTGAGCATCCATGCGTCGCGGATCTCGATGGAGCAACTGATCGAAAACTGTTTGCCGACCTTGCTGAATTCGCAATCCGTGCTGCGCGGCTTGCTTTGATCCGCCCGGGGCCTGGTGCCCCGGCATCAGTTCACAACACAGTCAAAACACCGACAGGCCTGTTTGAGCGACAAACATCTCCAAGGCCTTTCGGCCCAGCCATGAGTTGCCTGTGGCGTCCAGTGCCGGCGACCACACACACAGGCTGAGGCGATCGGGCACCACCGCCACGATGCCGCCGCCGACACCGCTCTTGCAAGGCAAGCCGATCCGAAAGGCGAACTCTCCAGCCGCGTCGTAGGTGCCACAAGTCAGCATCAATGCGTTGACGCGACGTGTCTGCCGCTCGGTCAATACCGCAGAGCCGTCGAAGGGATGCACACCATCACGGCATAAATAACCCGTTGCCCGAGCGAGCTGCAAGCAGCTCATGCGAATCGCGCACTGGTGGAAATAGACGTCGAGCACCTCGGCCACGCCGTTATCGAGCTTGCCAAAGCTCTTCATAAAATTCGCCAACGCCATGTTGCGAAAGCCGGTATCGGCTTCAGACGCTGCGACCTCCTCATCGAAGTTCACCGCCTCATTGCACAAGCCTGACAGCAAAGCCAGCAATGCCGGCTTGGCGGCGCCATGGCTTACCAGCCGATCGGCCACCGCAATGGCACCCGCATTGATGAACGGATTGCGCGGCACGCCCTGCTCGTTCTCCAGCTGCACCAGCGAGTTGAACGGATTGCCGGAAGGTTCACGGCCGATGCGCTCCCACAGTTGTTCATCCAAAAGGCGCATCGCCAGGCTCAATGAGAAAAGCTTCGACACGCTCTGAATCGAAAACGGTGTGTCGCTATCGCCCGCCGCGGCTTCTTCGCCATCGCAAGTGCGAAGCGCAATGCCGAAGTGGGAGGCCGGCACCCGGGCCAGCGCCGGGATGTAGCGCGCGACCTTTCCTTGCTGACCGCGCAAGGGGCCGAGCGTGGCGACGATTTCATCTAGAACGGCTTGGTGGTCCATCGTGTGTCGAATCCGCATCAAGAGGCAGATGAAGGAGGCGCATTGTCGCCAGCGCCCGAGGGGTTGCAAGCCAGACGGCGCCAGGCAGCTGCAGAACTGTCCCGGCAAAGGGTTATCCCGGTGATTGCCGATGGCGCGGTGGGGGCTCATGGGTCCTACCTACAATTCAGCGCCGCTGAAGCGTTGCACCGTCGGTGCTGCGCCAGCAAGCGCTTTTGTCAACGCGTCGCCGCATTCGAGGACCCCTGTACTGTGAAAAGCACCTTCTTCTGGATCAAGCTCGGCCTCGTGTGCGGCTGTGTCGTCGGCATCAACGGGCCGGTGCAGTCAGCCACGCTGTTCGGCAAAGGCAGTGATGCCGATGCACCGGTGAGTGCCACCAAACGCGCCTGGTACCTGCGCGAATTCACCAAGATTGAACTGGTGGCGCGCGAGCCGGGGGGTGCCGCGAATCAACACCCGATACAGCTTCAACCCGAAGCGCTGCGCCAGCAGCTGTTGCTGATCCGCAAGAACGAGGCGGGCAAGATCGTGCCGCTGTTTGATGATGACGAGGCTGCCGAGCTTGCGGGCCCGCTGGCCCAGGCCTTTGCCAATGCGACTGCCGCTGACGACGTTCAAGTGCTGACAAGCGCTCGTCGCAATGGCAGCTTCGGCACACCCAAAGGCCTCACCGCGCGGCTCTTCGTACAAGGCGATGCACTGAACCTGATCGTTCATGACACCGATCTCGACTTCGTCGTCGCTTACCGCCAGACCAACAACCTGCCCCACTTTGAATATGGTTCGCGGACCACGGCGGCGCGCGGTGTTGCGCTGCAAAGCACTGGCGCGAGCAATCGCCGCCCCGATTGGCTGACGCTGTCGTTACGCGGTACAGAAGCGAGCGCCGCGCCAGTTCCCACACCGGTCGCAGCGCCTACCTTGCTGCAAACCACGCCGCCTGCGCCACTGCCCGCATTGGTCGGTGCACCACCGGCCGCTCCGCTGGCCGCCACACCGCTTGCGCCCGCAGCGCCGGCAGCACCTGCCATGGCAACACCACGCCCTACCCCTGTGGCCGCGCCCGCCGCGGTAGTCCCTGTACCAGCCCGCAAACCAGGTGACGTGCCGTCGGCCGACGAGATTGAGCGCCGCCTGGACACATTGAAGCGCCTGCGTGATCGTCAGTTGATCACTGAAGACGAATATCAGGAGCGTCGCAAGGAAGTGTTGCAATCTATCTAGGCCGTGTTAACAATTAGACTTTACGGTGAGAAGATGACGAGAAAGCTGTT
>CAXTCD010000124.1:0-15374 GCA_964242145.1 uncultured Rhizobacter sp. | reverse complement strand
AACCTTGGGACAAATCGCTTCACTGCGCTTGACTCGAAAGACAGTTACTCAGTGGATCATCGGTGTAGTTGCTGAAAGGCCCGCGGCGCTCGTAGCCGAAGGATGCATACAGACGCAGCGCTTCGGGCTGGTACGGGCCGGTTTCGAGCCTGACCAGCCGGCAGCCGGACAAGGCGGCCTTGGATTCAAGCGTGGCCAGCAGCTTGCTGGCGATGCCTTGGCCCCGGCTGCGCGGCGGCACATACATGCGTTTGAGTTCACCGAATTCAGCATGCAGCACGATGGCGGCGCAGCCGACCGCCTGCGCTGAGGTGTCTCGTGCGACAGCGAACAGAACCTGGGGCTGTTTCAGTGAAGCCAGGTCCAGCGCGTGCCTGCTCTCGGGTGGGTACAGCTGATCCTGATAGGCATCCAGTTCGGCGATTAGGGCAATCACCTCCGGTTGATCAGGAGACTCGAAGGAAATCGTCGTCACCGGTCGTTGCGGGTCACTGCGGGTCATTGCGGGTCATTGCGCAAAGGGGCTCAAAAGGGCAATCGATTGAACAAGGGACGCGCTCCGCGGCCAGGCGAAAAAAGCCGGGCAGGGCCCGGCGATTCTCATTCATCCGGGTCGCTGGCCTCGGCTGATATCGGTGGATATCAGCAAGCCAGGCCACCCGACTGTGTCATTTGGCGGGTGTGGCCGCTGCGGGAGCGGCCGGGGCGGCCACGGGCACCGGTGTCAGGTTGGTGAACACGTATTCGGCATCCTTGTAGTCGAAATCGCCGCCGCGCGGCTCGTCTTCGAAGCCGATGTAGACACCCGCGGGAATGGACGCACTGCGGTCACCCGAGAAGGCCGTGACATAGCTGTGGTTGGTGCGGTCGGAGTTGCCTTCGCGGCCCGACCACACGGCCCAATACGGGTACAGGCCGGTGCCGTTGAAGGTGGCGGGGTCGGAGCGCTGGATGCCGAGCTCGATGAACACCGAATCGCCGACCGTGACAGGGTAAGGGAAGTCGAGCTTGGTGCCGTATTTGGACGTGCGGTTGCTCAGACCGGCGTTGCCGAGCCAGGCGCCGTTCGCAAAGGCGCGAACCTTCAACTCGTAGCTGCTGTTGCCACCGAGGAAGTAGGCCGAGATTGGCCCGGTCTGGGTCGCCACGAACTTGACCACCTTGGTGTTTTCGACGCCGCGTGTGGGGTACGGAATGATGTCACCGGCCTGCGCACTGGCGCTGGCGATCGACAACAAGGCGGCCCACAGCACAGGCTGCAGGGGCATCGGCTTTCTGGCGAAAAGAATGTTCACGGTGTGAGGGCTCCTGAGTGATGGTGGGGCTTCTGGGCCCAAGGAATCTTTGGACAGACGTCCATCTAGCCAGTGGATACGCCGCCAACCCGCTCCGGTTCATCAAAACCCGAACGGCAGCAGGGTTGCAAGTGATCCAAGACAGGCCAGCATTTCGATAGAACAGGCACAGGTTAGCGCAGCCTTCAAACCTTGGAAACCCAGGGCTTTGCGGAACCCATGGCGGCGCTGCACTCGGCAGTGGCGGTGGCCCCCGAGCCCTGATTCACGCAGCCCCATGTCAGACAACGCCTGCATGCATCGGCGGCGCTGTGCCATTGCGAACCGATGCGGGCGCATTCACGATGTGGGCATCGTCGACATGGCGTCGGCAAGCTCAACGCTCTGGAGAATTTAATGAACCTTAATGGGAATCTGCCGCAGCGCCGGGACCGCCCAAAGATCGAGTTAGGCGAGAACCCTCAGGCGCTGGACCCCGATCAGCTCGATGATTGGACCCGCGCCCTGAGAGTGCCACGCGCGCAACTTTGTGCGGCGATCCAGGTGGTGGGCAATGACCTGATCGATGTGCACGCCTATTTGCTGCGCAATGATTTGCGCGCGGATCTGAAGGGAGACGAGCAATCGATCTGAGCGGCCGCATTCAAGCCGCGCCTGCATTGATCTGATGCGATTCGGTGGCTTGTTGCCATCGCACAATGCCGCTCAGTCGATGGGCGGCAGCAAGCGGCGCACGCCGGCCGCCGTGACCGGCTTGGAAAGGATGTAATCCACTCCAGCCATCTCGGCCCGCGAACGATCTTCTTCACGCGTCCAGCCGGTGACGGCCACAAGCACCAGCGTTGTGCCATGCCGCGCGCGCAGCGCCTTTGCGAGCTCGCACCCATCCATGCCGGGCAAACCCAAGTCCAGCAACACACACAGCGGCTCGAATGATTCGACCAGCGTGATCGCTTCGGCTGCGCTGAATGCGGTGCGCACCTGATAGCCATCCATTTCCAGCAGTTCAGCCAGCGAGACGGCGGCATCTTCATCGTCATCGACCACGACAACCTTGACTTCTTCTTTCATGGGTTTGACGAACGCGGCTGGAGCGATGTGTTCGATGGGCGGCACGGGCATAGTGAAAAGCACATTCAACATTTCAGGAAGTCAGAGTGGGGCCGAAACCGGAAGCAGCAGTTGCAACGCCCACATCCGTATCTTGATGGATGCGCGGCGCCGTTTGCCACCAGCCCGCACGATAGGCGCGTTTGCAAAATGCGCGATGTCATACGACAACTTTCAGACACAAAACCACAAAATGATGTTGCGCGCGCTCGACTCCGCTTTGAGTGCTTGCCGAGCAGGCAGCCGCGGCCTGCGCTTAGTTTCGACCCGTCTGCTTTCGTGATGAGTACCGTGCTTTGCATTGATTTACCTAGCGGCCGGCCGGCCCCCCTCCGACCGCAAGCGGGCATGTCATCGGCCTGAACCGATCGCGCCGACGGGTGTGAAGTGTGGGGGGTGAGCGATGATTCTGCCGGTCCAATCGCTGCCAGAATCCGCCCTTCGATGAGCGCCCATGCCGAGAGGCGGCCAGCGCATCGATCGTGCAGAACATCAAAAAATGCATCGCGAAAACACAGATACACAGAAGAACGCAAGGGAGCGTGAGGTGGAACAGTTGGACTTCGAACGGATGGTCGCGCGCCTGGAGGCGAGCAGCCACCGGGCGCCGGGGGCTTATCGGCTGCGGGTCGCGTTGCTGGCCTTGCTCGGCTTTGCGGTGCTGGCCTTGGTGGTGGGCCTGGCCGGCGCGGGCATCGCAGTGTTGGTGATCGTGCCGCTGGCGCTGTTGTGGATCGGTGGCATCCATGCGCTGGCGATGTTGTTCGGCGTGGGTAAGCTGCTGTTGCTGATGGCCGTGCCGCTGTGGTTTTTGATCAAGGCCTCGGTCTCGGCGCTGTTGACGCGCTTTCCGGTGCCACAAGGCGTGCCGCTCACACGGGCTCAGGCACCGGCTTTGTTCAGCGCGATGGACGGCATGCGCCAGCGCATGAAGGGCCCGCGCTTTCACCAGGTGCTGGTCTGCGACGAGATGAATGCCGCGGTCGCGCAGCGCCCGCTGTTCGGCCTGGCCGGGCTGCCGCGCAATTACCTGATCCTCGGCTTGCCGCTGCTGGAAAGCCTGTCGCCCGACGAAGCGCTGGCCGTGGTGGCGCATGAATACGGCCACCTCGCAGGCTCGCACAGCCGCTTTGCCGCATTCATCTACCGGCTGCGCAACAGCTGGGGCACGATCCATGTGATCTCGCACCACTGGCAGGGCCGCGCGGGCGCCTTGCTGCGCCGGCTGGTGGGCTGGTATGCGCCTTACTTCAATGCCTATACCTTCGTATTGGCTCGAACCAACGAGTACCACGCCGATGCAGCCTCGGCCGAGCTTGTTGGCGCCGCGGTGGCGGCGAGTGCGCTGAAGCGGGTCGATGTGTGCGGCGCGCAATACGGCCACTTCCTGCAGCAGACCTTCCGGCTGACAAACGATACGCCCGCGCCGCCCGGTGACCTGGCCGCGCGCTGGGGCACGGCCGTGCAAACCGTTTCGCAGCCGCAAGCGCAGCGCTGGCTTGAGCGCGCCCTGGCCGTGCCGGCCCGCGCGGGTGACACCCATCCGCCGCTGCGCGAGCGCTTGCGGGCGCTGCAAGGCGATGACCTGGCCGACCTGCCGGCGCCGTTGTGCGGGCCCACCGCTGCGCAGGCCTGGCTGGGCCAAGGGCTGGCCACCGTGCGCGTTCAAGTGGCGTCGCAATGGTGCGATCGCGTGGCCGAGCCCTGGCGGCAGCAATACGACGAAGCGCAGAAGCAGCGCCGGCGCCTCGATGAATTGCGCGGGATGGCCGACATCAACCAGGATGCGCAGCTCGAGCGACTGCAACTGCGGCTGAGCCATGAGCCGGGCGCGGCGCTTGCCGAAGACGTGGCCGCCTTCATTGCGGCTTATCCGTCGCATGCGGTCGGCCCATTCATCGAAGGCAGCCGCCGCCTGCTGAACTCGGACGATTCGGGTCTGGATTGGCTCGACCATGCGATGGCCCTCGAGCCGCTGGCCACCAAGGCCGTTTGCGAGAAAGCCTTTGCCTACCTCAGCGAGCGCGGCGACGCGCAGGCTGAGGCTTACCAACAGCGCTGGAACGAGCGTGACCGCTGGGAAACCGCGATCGCGCCGCAGCTGCAGAAAATCGATCTCACCCACCCCTTGCTGCCGCCGAAGCTTGCGCCTGCGCAACGCGAAGTGATTGAAGGGCTGGTCAGCGCGCAGCGCAGCGGCATCGCACGGGCTTATCTCGCGCGGCGCGTGCTGCCCGTCGATCCCGGCTTCGACACCTATGTGCTGGCGCTGGAGCTGGAGCCTTCACCACCGCGCACCGAACTGCCGGAGCTGATCATCAACCGCGTGGCCGGGCAAGGCTGGCCGGTGCATGTGATCGTCTGTGTGCTCGACGGTCC
This sequence comes from uncultured Rhizobacter sp., assembly GCA_964242145.1. Taxonomy (GTDB): domain Bacteria; phylum Pseudomonadota; class Gammaproteobacteria; order Burkholderiales; family Burkholderiaceae_C; genus Rhizobacter. Next base: position 10,590 of record CAXTCD010000124.1, on the reverse strand, counting down.
GTACAAGCCCTTGCGGCTCCGTTTGCAGGCCTTGCCAGGTGCCGCCTTGGCTTGGGTGACGCCGCGAGCTTGAGCCGTCGCAGATTCGGCGTGCGACGCCGGCCTGCCGCAGGTCGCCGAACTGGGGCGTGACGCAGAGCCCCCTTTGCTGTCGGACCTTGTCATTTGCCGGTGCCGCCAAGGCGCTCAACGGCATGCGTTGGAGCTTGGCAGGCGAAACGATCGGTAATTCGGTCCTTTCGCTGTCAAGTCTAGGTTCATGCAGACCTTCCTTAACTGAAACATGATCTCCTGAGATTCAACAAATAGCGACGAGTATCAGACGACAGGAAGTGGGCGGTCTCAAGGTTGAAGCGCGAAGCCTGCGATGAATGACACAGTCGAAATCAAGATCTTGCTTGGCGTAGGGCAATGCTCAGGTGCGCTACAGGGTGAGTAACTTGCATGCGCTGCGCGCTGAGCTGAATCCCCAGCAGGGCCTGCAGACAAACCAGTGAAGCCTTTCAATGCCTACGAGCCTGGCTTCGTGCACATCGACATCAAGTACCTGCCGCAGATGCCTGATGAGCGCTAGCGGCGCTACCTGTTCATGGCCATCGATTCCCAATTTCTTTAATAACTGATGTGCGGCCGTATTTTTGCGTTTCTATGGCGTTGCGGCTGCGCTGAGTAGCCGTTTTCTTCTGCGGCGATCGATGTGATCGAGCCTTAAACAAACCCGAAGCTGGCTCGTCATACAGGGCAGAAGGCAGTGCGGCCGCCCCGTCGGCGGGGTCGTGGCGCTGCTTGTTTTCTGCGTTCTGTTCCACCGCCCCGAGGAGGCCTGCATGTCCACCAGTTGCTTTGACCGCGATGTCGAAACCTTCATCGTTCTCGTCAACCACGAAGACCAATACTCGATCTGGCCGCATTGGAAGGCCGTGCCCGGCGGCTGGAAAGCCGTGGACGGCGTGAAGGGCGACAAGAAGACGGTGCTCGCCTATGTCGAATCCGCGTGGACCGACATGCGGCCGCGTTCGTTGCGTGAATGGATGGCGCAGCAGGAGCGCGACGCCGCATCGGCTGCGGCCTCGGCCACCACCGCAGCCTGAGCGGCGCGATGCCGAACCGCGGAGCCCGCGCGCCATGAGCCCTTTGAACCCGGCCCCGTCGATCCCTCCGGTGCCTTTGGCGCCGGTCCAGCTGCTGTGCCTGCCTTGCGCCGGTGCCAGCGCGATGATGTACCTGCGCTGGCGCAACCAGCTGCCGCGCGGCGTGACGCTGGTGCCGGTGGAGTTGCCCGGCCATGGCTCACGCCTGGCCGAGCCGTTCGTCGAAAGCTTCGAGCGGCTGGTCGAGCGGCTGTGCACGGAGCAATCGCGGGCGATGCGCGACCCGTTCGTGCTCTTCGGCCACAGCATGGGCGGCTTGCTCGCCTATGGCATCACGCGCAGGCTGCAGGCGCTCGGGCAGCCGCTGCCCCGCGCGCTGCTGGTCTCGGGCTGCGCAGCGCCGACGCGGCGTGACCGCGCGCCCTATCCAGGCAAGAACGACGATGCGAGCCTGACGACCGATCTGCGCCGGCAAGGCGGCACGCCCGAGGCGGTGTTCGAAAGCGCCGAGCTGATGCGGCTCACGCTGGACACGCTGGGCGCCGACTACCGCGTTTGCGAAAGCTTTGTTCGATCTGAAAGCGAGCCGCTCCCTTTGCCGCTGCATGTGTTCGCCGGCCAGCAAGACGACATCGCGGCCGATCGCATGCAGGCCTGGTCATTGGAAACCGGTCGGGCGTTCACGCTCGATTGGTTCGAGGGCGGCCATTTCTTCATCCGCCACGAAGAGGCCAGCTTTCTGCGGGCGCTGTCGCGGCGGCTGGAAGCGCTGAGCTGATGCCAAGGCCTTGATCGCGCCCTCCGTTCCAGCCAGGCCATCGATCCCCGCCAGCGCTCGAGAGAAGCCCGGGGCTGACACAGTCATTCAGCGGCCAAGCCATCGCCACGCCACTGCCGGCACCAAGACCCAAGGGGCCAAGAGGTCAAGGCCTGCGCGCCGCCACGCCGGCTTCGGCAGGCCAAGGAATCGAGATGAATCAAACCGTGATGCAGCACCCGATGGACAACGCAGCCGCACCAGCCCCCGTCGATTTCGTGACCCACCTGCGCGGCCTGGCGGTGCAGCGGCCGAACGACCGGGCCTTGATCACCGTCACCGACCAAGCCGGCGCCAGCGTCGACTCGCCGATCAGCTACCGGCAGCTCGACCAACGCGTGCGCGCCCTGGCCGCGCAATTGCAAACGGCCTGCGCGCCGGGCGAGCGGGCGCTGATCATGATGGAAGGTGGTGACAGCTATGTCGTCGCCTTCTTTGCCTGCCTGTATGCCGGGCTGATCGCGGTGCCAATGTTTCCGCCGGAGTCGACGCGCAACAAGCACCTGCGCCGCCTGCTGGGCATCGTCCGCGATTCGCAGGCGCGCTGCATCCTGACCCACCGCTCGGTGCAGGCACTGCTGGCGTCGATCACCGAAGGCCTGGCCGGCGAAGGCATCCACAAGCTCCAGTGGATCGCGGTCGACACCGAGCCCGGTGGTGACACAGTCACGGCCGACGCCATCCATGACGTCGAGGTCGAGACCCTTGCCGCACGGTGGCAGGCGCGCGCACCGCTGCCCTCCGACATCGCGTTCCTGCAATACACCTCCGGTTCCACCTCCGAGCCCAAAGGCGTGATGGTCACGCACGGCGCGCTGATGGCCAACATGCGGGCGATCCAGGAAGGCTTGTCGGTCGGCGAGAACGATGTGTTCGTGTCGTGGCTGCCGTTGAACCACGACATGGGCCTGATCGGCGGGCTGCTGCAGCCGATTCACCGCGGCATTCCGGTGGTGCTGATGTCGACCCGCTATTTCCTCGAACGGCCGCTGCGCTGGCTGGAGGCGATCTCGCGCCACCGCGGCACGATCAGCGGCGGGCCCGATTTCGCTTACCGCCTCTGTGTCGATCGGATCAACGAGCGGCAACTGGCCGCGCTCGATCTGTCGTCGTGGTCGGTTGCCTTCTCGGGCGCTGAGCCGGTGCGCGCCGAGACGCTCGAATCCTTCTGCGCCCACTTTGCGCCGGCGGGCTTTCCGTCCACCTCGGTCTATCCCTGTTACGGCCTGGCTGAGGCCACCTTGTTCGTGACCGGCGGGCGGCGCGGTCATGGGCTGGTCGCGAAGGCCTTCGATGAGGCTCAACTCGCGGTGCGACAGGTGCGGCCTGTCGCGCTTGAAGCCCAGGGCCGAGCCATCCATCCATCCGACGATGAACAAGCCGTGTCGGCTCGCCTGGTCGGTTGTGGCTGCACGGCCAGCGGCCATCAGCTGCGCATCGTCGAGCCGGTGTCGCAAGTGCTGCTGCCGCCAGATGCGATCGGCGAGATCTGGGCCCGCGGGCCCAGCGTCGCGCGCGGCTATTGGAACCGTCTGGAGGCATCGCAAGCCACCTTCGTCGAGCGCGATGGCCACACCTGGCTGCGCACCGGCGACCTGGGCTTTGTGCATGACGGCGAACTGTTCGTCGCCGGCCGCATCAAGGACATGATCATCGTGCGCGGCCTCAACCTCCATCCGCAGGATGTTGAGCGCGCGGTCGAAGGCGAGGTCGAGGCGGTGCGCAAGGGCCGCGTCGCGGTGTTCGGCGTGCCGGGCCCGCACGGTGAAGGCATCGGCCTGGCGGCCGAGGTGTCGCGCGGCATGCAGAAGCGGGTGCCGCCGCAGGCGCTGGTGGATGCGCTCAGCGAGGCGGTCAGCGAACTGTGTGGCGAGCCGCTGTCGGTCGTGATGCTGCTCAACCCCGGCGGCATGCCGAAGACCAGCAGCGGCAAGCTCGAACGCCATGCCTGCCAGCGTGGCTGGCAGGACGGCAGCGCCGATGCTTATGCGATCTATCAGCATGGCCGCTTCGTGCGTGGTGGCGATGCGCCGGCGCTTGCTGCCCGGCCTGCCGATGCCTCGCTCAATGAAGCTAGCGTAGCTCACGGCGATGACTTGTTCGAGGCCGGACTGGCCGCCTTGTGGCGCCAGGTGCTGCGCGTGCGTGACGGCAGCCCCCTCGGCCGCGAGACGCATTTCTTCGCGCAGGGCGGCAACTCGCTCGCCGCGGTGCAACTGGCCTCGCGCATTGCCGAGCGCTGGGGCATCGAGCTTGCGCCGCGGGTGTTGTTCGAGGCGCCGCGCCTGGGCGACATGGCGCGGCAGATCCAGCAACAGCGAATGTCGGCATCGGCCCAGGCGCCGAAAGTGAATTCGATCGCCGGTTTCTCGGCCACGCCGCGCGATGGCGAGGCGCTGGCCTTGCCCTTGTCGCATGCCCAGCAGCGCCAGTGGTTTCTGTGGCAGATGGAGCCGCAAGACACCGCCTATCACGTGGCCGGCATGCTGCATTTGAACGGCCCGCTGCAGGTGCCGCTGTTGCGCCATGCCTTCGATGCGCTGGTGGCACGCCATGAATCGCTGCGCACGGTGTTCCGCGCGGCCGACGAGGGCTCGGCCGAGCAGGTCATCCGGCCGGCTTCCGATCCCGCAGCGGGTTATGAATGGAGCGAGGCCGAGCTGGATGCGGCCCTCGATCTGGAAACGGGCGTCGCGCAACAGGTGGCCCGCATCAACGAGCGCCCGTTCGATCTGACGCATGGCCCCTTGCTGCGTGTCGGCCTGATCGCGGCCGGCGTGAACACGCATCGCCTGATTGTCGTGATGCACCACATCGTGTCCGATGGCGCGTCGATGCAGGTGCTGGTCAACGAGCTGCTGACGGTTTATGCGGCGCTGCAGCGCGGTAGTGATCTGAAGGCCGCCAGCGCACTGCTGCCGGCGCTGCCGATCCAATATGCCGACCATGCCGCGTGGCAGCGCGCGTGGTTGGCCAAGGCCCGCGCTGAGGGCGACGCAGCCCGCAGCGAAGGCGAACATCAGCTCGCCTATTGGCGCGCCCAACTGGCCGGCGACGAAGCCGCGCCGGTGCTGGCCTTGCCGACCGATCACCCGCGTGCGCCGGTGGCCCGCTACAGCGCGCGCCATCACCGCTTCGAGCTACCGGCCGAGCTGCTCGCCGGGTTGCGTGCGCAGGCCCAGGCGCAAGGCGCGACCTTGTTCATGGTGCTGCTGGCCGGCCTGCAAGTGCTGCTGCAGCGCTGCACCGGCCAAAACGACATCCGCGTCGGCGTGCCGATCGCCAACCGCCACCGGCTGCAAACCGAAGGCCTGATCGGCTTCTTCGTCAACACGCAAGTGATTCGCGCCGTGCTGCCCGACCGCCTGCCGCTGACGCAGGTGCTGCAGCAGGTGCGCGAAGCCGCGCTCGATGCGCAGGCGCATCAGGACCTGCCGTTTGAACAACTGGTCGATGCGCTGCAGCCCGAGCGCAGCCTGAGCCACAGCCCGCTGTTCCAGGTGCTGTTCAACCATCTGCAGGAAGACACGCATGCCTTTGACGCGGTGCCGGGCTTGAGCGTGCGCGCGCAGGTGCTGGACAACCGCGCAGCCCAGTTCGAGCTGTCGGTCGAGGCCCGCGAGCACCGCGATGGCGTGTCGATCCACCTGATCCATGCGGCCGAGCTGTTCGAGCCGGCGAGCATCGAGCGGCTGGGCCGGCGCTACCTGCGCGTGCTGCAGGCGCTGGCCGACCTGACCCTTCTGACGGATGCAGTGGATGCGGCGGATCGGAAGGCGCCGACGACGCTCGGCGACATCGATCTGCTCGATGACAGCGAGCGCGCCGAGCTGCTCGGCTGGAGCCGCTCCGATGAGGCCGACGCCCGGGACGCTGACACAGTCGATACCGTGCACGGTCTGTTCGAGCGCCAGGTTCAGCGCACGCCCGATGCGCCGGCACTGGGTTTTGGCAGCATGGTTTTGAGCTACCGCGAGCTGAATGAGCGCGCCAACCAGCTCGCCCATCAGCTGATCGCCCGCGGCATGCGGCCGGAGATGCAGGTCGGCATCGCAGCCGAGCGCTCGGTCGAGATGGTGGTGGCGCTGCTCGGTGTGATCAAGGCTGGCGCCGCCTATGTGCCGATCGACCCCGACTACCCGGCCGAGCGCATCGCCTACATGCTGCAAGACAGCGGCATCGCGCTGCTGCTGGTGCAACAGCATCTGAGCGATCGGGTGCCGGTGGGCGAGGGCGTCACCGTGCTGGCGATCGAGAGGCTGGAGGCCGATCGAGCGCTGGCCCCTGCATCCAGGCGCAACCCGGCAGTGCCGCTGCACGCCGAGAACCTGGTCTATGTGATCTACACCTCCGGCTCGACCGGCCGCCCGAAGGGCGCCGCGAATCGCCACCGCGGGCTGTGCAACCGGCTGCGCTGGGGCCAGCAGCACCAGCCGCTCGGCGCGGCCGATGCCGTGCTGCAGAAAACGCCGTACAGCTTTGACATCTCGTTCTGGGAATTCTTCTGGCCGCTGACGGTGGGCGCGCGGCTCGTGCTGTCGGGCCCCGGCGAGCACCGCGACCCGGCGCGCCTGCGCGAGCTGATCGCGCAGCACCAGATCACGACCGTCCATTTCGTGCCGTCGATGCTGCAGGCTTTTCTGTCGGACCTGGAAGCCGGCAACGGCGAACGCGGCGAACCGAGCGTCGATGCGCAGGCCATGACACAGTACTCACGTCAGTGCGATAGCCTGCAGCGCATCGTCTGCAGCGGCGAAGCCTTGCCGGCCGAGCTGCAGGCGCGGCTCTTCAAGGCTTTGCCTGCGGTTTCGCTGCTGAACCTGTACGGCCCGACCGAAGCGGCCATCGAAGTCACCTGGTGGAATTGCCGTGAAGACGGCGCGCTGACGGTGCCGATCGGTCGCCCGCTCGGACGCACGCAGACTTATGTGCTGGACGCCAGCTTGAACGCTGTGCCGCAAGGTGTGACCGGCGAGCTCTACCTCGGCGGGGTGCAACTGGCGCGCGGCTATTGGCAGCGTCCCGGCCTGAGCGCCGAGCGCTTTGTCGCCGACCCTTTCGATGCGCAGGGCGGGCGGCTCTACCGCACCGGCGACTTGGTGCGCTGGCGAGCCGACGGGCAGATCGAATACCTCGGCCGCATCGACCATCAAGTGAAGGTGCGGGGCTTCCGCATCGAGCTGGGCGAGGTCGAGGCGCAGCTGCTGGCGCAGCCGGCGTTGCGTGAAGCGGTGGTGCTGGCGCAGGCAGGCCCAAGGGGCACGCGGCTGGTGGCTTATGTCGCCGCGCAGGCAACGCAGGTGCAGGGCCTGGACGTATCGGCCTTGCGCGAGCGCCTGAGCCGCGTGCTTCCCGACTACATGGTGCCGAGCGCGATCGTCGTGCTGCAGGCCTTGCCGCTGAATGCGAACGGCAAGGTCGATCGCAAGGCCCTGCCTGCCGCCGAGTTCAGCAGCGACTCGGCCTATCAAGTTCCTCAGGGCGCCGCCGAGATCGCGCTGGCCGCGCTGTGGGCCGAGGTGCTGGGGCACGAGCGCATTGGCCGCGACGACAATTTCTTCGAGCTGGGCGGCGATTCGATCCTGAGCCTGCAGATCGTCGCGCGGGCCCGGCGCCTGGGCTGTAAGCTGACGCCGAAGCAATTGTTCGAGCGGCAGACGGTGGCGCGGCTGGCGGCGGTGATGTCGGCGATCGCAGCACCGGCGGCCTCGCTTTCTGTGTCAGACGCGTGGGCGCCAAGGGCTTCTGTGTCAGTCGATGGCGAATTGCCGCTGCTGCCGATCCAGGCCGAATTCTTCAGCCTGCCGAACCCGGCTGCTGCACAGCGCGCGCAGTGGAACCGTTCGCACTGGAATCAGGCGGTGCTGTTGCAAACGCAAACGCAAACGCAAACACAGACGCAAGGGCAGGCCAGTCAAGCGCTGCAGATGGCGCCGCTGCAGCAGGCGCTGGCGGCGATCGTCGAACACCACGATGCGCTGTGGCTGCGCTTTGAATTCGAGGCCGGTGACGGCGAGGCGGGCCGCTGGCGCCAGCGCTACGCGCCGTTGAACCCGGCACAGCAGCCAGAGTTGCTGTGGGTGCGCCGCGCCGGCAGAGGCTCATGGCAGGCGCTGTGCGAAGCCGCGCAGCGCAGCCTCGATCTGGCGCAAGGCCCGCTGCTGCGCGCGCTGGCTGTGGAGGGTGACGACGGATCGTGGCGCTTGCTACTGGTCGCGCACCATCTGGTGGTCGACGGGGTGTCGTGGCGGGTTTTGCTCGAAGACCTGGGCACCGCCTATGCGCAAGCCTGCGCCGGCCAGGCGATCGTGCTGCCGGCCAAGACCAGTTCGCTGAAAGACTGGGCGCTGTCCTTGCAGGCCGGTGCGGCCGACCGGGCCGCCGAGTTGGCCCATTGGCAGGCCTTCTCTTTAAACACGTCTTCAAACACGTCTTCAAACGCGTTGCCCTTACCGTGTCAGCACCCGGATGGCGCCAACACCGCCGGCCTGCAGGCCGAACTGAGCTGGCGGCTCGGCCGCGCGCAGACCGAGGCCTTGCTGAAAAACGCGCCCGCGGCTTACCGCACGCAGGTCAACGACCTGCTGCTGACCGCGCTCGGCCGCGCGCTGTGCGCCTGGACCGGCGAGCCGCAGGTGGATGTCGATGTCGAAGGCCATGGCCGCGAAGATGTCGATGCGGGCATCGATCTGTCACGCACCGTCGGCTGGTTCACCAGCCTGTACCCGGTGCGGCTGCGGCCGCTGGGCGAGTTGGGCGATGCCGTGAAGCAGGTCAAGGAAGGCCTGCGCCAGGTGCCCGGCCGCGGCCTCGGCCACGGCGTGCTGAAGCACTTCGGCACGCCGGCGCAACGCGCAGCACTGCAGCAGCCGCGCTCGCCGGTGGTGTTCAACTACCTCGGCAGCTTCGATGGCTTGCTGGGTGGCGATGCGCCCTGGCAATGGGTGCAGGCCGAACGGCACGCAGGTGCCTGGCAGGACGAAGCCGCGCCGCGCCTGCATGAGATCGCGATCGATGGTCGCGTGCAAGGCGGTGAGCTGGAACTGATACTGAGCTACAGCCGCGCGCGCCATGAACCGGAGGCAGTGCAAGCCTTGCTGCAGGGTTTGCAGTGCGAATTGGAAGCGGTGATTGCGCATTGCACTTCGGGTGCGGCGGGCCTGACGCCATCGGATGTGCCGCTGGCCGGGCTGACACAGTCGGCGCTCGATCGCCTGCCGGTGCCGCCGCAGGCGCTGGCCGATCTCTACCCGCTGTCGCCGATGCAGGCCGGCATGCTGTTCCACAGCCTGTCACAGCCGGACGGCAGCGCCTACCTGACACAGTTATGCATCGACATCGAAGGGGTCGAGCCCGCGCGTTTCCGCCGCGCATGGCAAACCGTGCTGGCCCGCCACGACGTGCTGCGCACCGGCTTTCTGACCGAGGCCGAGCCGCCGCTGCAATGGGTCGCGCGCCGTGCCGAGCTGCCGATGCAAACGCTCGACTGGCGCGGCCGTGCCGGCCTGACGCAGGCGCTGGCCGCGCTCGCCGCGGCAGAGTTGGCGCCAGGCTTCGACCTGACGCGCCCGCCGCTGATGCGCCTGGCGCTGGTGCGCACCAGCGATGCGCGCCATCAGATGGTCTGGACCAGCCACCATCTGCTGCTCGATGGCTGGAGCACCGCGCAGATGCTGGCCGAAGTGATGGCGGCTTGTGACCCCACGGGCAGCGGAAGCAGCCTGGGCGCACCGGCGGGCCGCTACCGCGACCACATCGAATGGCTGCAGACCCGATCGACGGCCGAGGATGAAACCTTCTGGCGCGGCCAGCTGGCCGCGCTGGAGGCGCCGACACGGCTCGTACCGGCGCATCGGGATAACGCATCATCAGACCGCAGTATCACTAACGAGGTGGCTAGCGAAAATGCCGTAGCCAAAGAGCGCACCAAAGACAACGCGAGCCGCCAGGGGCTGCACCGACTGCAGCTCGATGCGCAGCGCCTGCAAGGCTTGCAGGCGGCCGCACGGCGCGAGCGCGTCACCGTCAACACGCTGGTGCAGGCCGCGTGGGCGCTGGTGCTGGCGCGCCGCACCGGGCAGGCGACCGTCTGCTTCGGCGCGACGGTGGCTGGCCGTCCGGCCGAATTGGCCGGTGCGCAGCAGATGCTGGGCCTGTTCATCAACACCTTGCCGGTGATCGCGGCCACGCCGGCCGCCGAGCGCGTCGGCGATTGGATGCGCGCCTTGCAGGCGCAGAACCTGGCGGCGCGCGAGCATGAACAGACGCCGCTGTACGACATCCAGCGCTGGGCCGGCCACGGCGGGCAGCCGCTGTTCGACAGCATCGTCGTGTTCGAGAACTACCCGGTCGATGAGGCCTTGCGCTCATCGCCGGCCACGGGCCTGCGCTTTGGCGCCGTGGTTCATCGCGAGGAGACCCATTACCCGATGACGCTGGCCGTGCACCTGAGCGCCGAAGGTTTGCTGCTCGGCTTCGGCCACGCGCTGGATCGCTTCAGCAGCGAGGCGACGACTGAGCTGGCGCAGCAGGTCGAGCGTGCATTGACCCTGCTCAGCGAAGCGCCTCAAGCCGCCCTGGGCGAGATCGATTTGCTGAGCGATGCACAGCGCTCGCAACTGCAGCAGTGGAGCGACAACCCAACGAGCTACCCGAACGCGCGAGCGGTGCACGAACTGATCG
>CAXTCD010000123.1:0-15648 GCA_964242145.1 uncultured Rhizobacter sp. | reverse complement strand
TTCCGGAGGATTGAAGTCCGGAGCTCCTGAAGCGCAGTGACTGCGCATTGAGATCACCTGCATGCAGGCCTCTCTAAGTTAGGCAAGCCACAAAGCGTTTGCCAAGTGAGTTCCGCTATCGAGGATCAGCCCCTCATTGAGCCGGCGTCATCAGCCGGTCGAACAAATGCGCAACGCGCTGTTCGACCCCGTGGTCCATCTTGATACTGCGGCCCCATTCGCGGCTGGTTTCGCCGGGCCACTTATTGGTTGCATCCAAACCCATCTTGCCGCCCAGGCCGCTGACCGGTGACGCGAAATCGAGGTAGTCGATCGGCGTTTGCTCGACCAGCGTGGTGTCGCGAACCGGGTCCATGCGGGTCGTGATGGCCCAGATCACCTCTTGCCAGTTGCGGATGTCGACATCGTCATCGGTCACCACGATGAACTTGGTGTACATGAACTGGCGCAAAAAGCTCCACAGGCCGAACATCAAGCGCTTGGCATGGCCCGGATAGCTTTTGCGGATGCTGATGATCGCCATTCGGTAGCTGCAGCCTTCCGGCGGCAGATAGAAGTCAACGATCTCCGGAAACTGCTTTTGCAGAATCGGAACGAACACTTCATTCAAGGCCACACCCAGCACCGCAGGTTCATCCGGTGGTTTGCCGGTGTAAGTCGAGTGATAGATCGGGTCGTGGCGCCGAGTCAGCCGCTGGATCTCAAACACCGGAAACCAGTCCTGCTCATTGTAGTAGCCGGTGTGGTCGCCAAATGGGCCTTCAAGCGCATACAGATAACCATTCACTTCCTTGATCGGCACACCATGCTCACTGTGGCCGGTGAAACCGGCGGCGGCCGTCGGGATGTGACCTTCCAAGACGAATTCCGCGCTGGCTGGCGCCTGCAGCATCAAGCCGTTGTCACCCACCGACGTATCGGCCAATTCGGTACGGCTGCCACGCAGCAAGCCCGCGAACTGATATTCGGACAGCGAATCCGGCACCGGCGTGACGGCGCCCAGAATCGTGGCCGGGTCGGCACCCAAGGCCACCGCAATCGGAAATGGCTGGCCGGGGCTGGCCAGCGCGAAATCCCGGAAATCGAGGGCGCCGCCCCGGTGCGCGAGCCAACGCATGATGACTTGCCGCCGGCCAATCACCTGTTGGCGGTAGATGCCCAGGTTCTGCCGCTTGCGCGGATTCGCAACCGCCTGCGGCCCGCGCGTGATGACCAAGCCCCAAGTAATCAGCGGACCGATGTCTCCCGGCCAGCAAAGCTGCACCGGCAACTCGCCCAGATCGACTTCGCTGCCCTCCAGCACCTCTTGCTGGCAGTCCGGGTGGCGCACCAGCGCCGGCTTCATCGTCCACAGCGCCTTCGCCATCTGCAACAGTTTTCCAGCGTCTTTCAAACCCTTCGGCGGCTCCGGCTCTTTCAGGTTCGCGAGCACCTGGCCAACGGCGCGGAGTTCGCCGACATCGGTCGCGCCCATGCCCAAGGCAACCCGTTTTGGGGTCCCAAACAGGTTGGTAAGCGCCGGAATTTTGTAACCGGTGGGGTTCTGGAACAACAAGGCCGGGCCGCCAGCGCGCAAAACGCGGTCACTGAGCACTGTCATTTCAAGCCGCGCAGACACTGGGTCGAGCACGCGTTTCAATTCACCCGAGCGTTCCAACATCGCCATAAAGTCACGCAAGTCTCGATACTTCATATTTTTAAGTCATTAGATCCGGCTTTGTAATGGTTGACCGGTTATGAAAAGCCTTCCTAGAATTCGACTAGCCTGACAAAGATCAGGGTTAACCCGAATCTTCATCCCGAATCCAAGGGGTGTAACGTTGCCAATCCACGGCCGCACGGCGCGGTGGCGGAACTGTCCGACCTCCCCGGTGTGGGCGTGGATTATCACTGTCGCTTTGTGACGCGAAGGGCTCTCAAGAGCCCAGCTGCTGCCGAGGGAGACAGAGAAGAAAGGAGTGACATGACAGCGCTTCAAGAGTTGTTTTCGAAGCTGAACCAGACAAGGCGATCAACGATCCGATCAACGCATGTATTTCTGAGTGATGTGGGCCATGGGCTGCTTGAGGTCAGCCACAACACCTTGGCCCTGCTCGGTTTGACCGTCGCAGCGCTGCTGCTGTTTGCGGCCACGCATTCCGACCTGCGCCATTCGGTCGAAAACCAGGCGTTCAACTGGTTGCAGGCCCGGCACAACGCCCGTGCCGACCGCACCTCGCTGGCTTTTGCCGAGCTGAGCGAACCCACCGCGGTCAGCCGCGCCACCGCCATCGACCCGAAAGACCTGACGCAGCAGCAGGCGGCGGTCGCCGTGTGGCTGGCTCGCCGATACCGCGTGGCACCCGAGCCGATCAGCCGGCTGGTCAAGGAGGCCTGGACGGTCGGCGCGAAGGTCAGCCTCGACCCGACCTTGATCCTGGCCATCATGGCCATCGAGTCGAGCTTCAACCCGTTCGCGCAAAGCCCGGTCGGTGCGCAGGGGCTGATGCAGGTCATGACCCAGGTCCATGACGACAAATACGAAGCCTTTGGCGGCAATCACGCAGCTTTTGACCCGGTGACGAACCTTCGTGTCGGTGTGCAGGTGCTGAAGGAATGCATCCGGCGCGCCGGCAGCCTCGAGGCCGGCCTGCGCTTTTATGTCGGTGCGGCCAACCTCACCGATGACGGCGGCTACGCCGGCAAAGTGCTGGCTGAGCAAGACCACCTGCGGCGCATCTCGGCCGGCAAGATCGTTGCGGTCAACGCGCCGTTGATCGTGCCGCCTGCATCGGCCGCTTTGCCCACGGCCACGCTGACAGGCGCCGATCCGGTCAATCTGACCGAGCCGGCCGCCCACAAGCCCGGCGAAGAGCAAATCGCGCTGTTGCATCACGACGCGTCCTGAGCTTCGCCCTGCGGCGAGGGCCGCGGTACACTCGCCCTCGCCGCGCAACTGGCGATAAGGCCCGATCCACCCGGGCCTGACGTGGTGAACCACTGGGAAGCGCGGCCCGATTTGCAGACACTGGAATCGGTTCAGCCGTTCGCCTGGGCAGCCCTGCCGCAGCCCGCCACCGAGGCGGGCTTCGCATTGAGGGACTTCTGACCAAGAGGACTGCCAACCATGTTTGACCGGACCCAATCCACCCTTGCCAACGTCGATCCCGAGTTGTGGGCTGTCATCCAGCGCGAGAATCAGCGCCAGGAAGATCACATCGAGCTGATCGCCTCGGAAAACTACGCCTCGCCGGCCGTGATGGCCGCGCAGGGTACCCAGCTGACCAACAAATACGCCGAGGGCTATCCCGGCAAGCGCTACTACGGTGGCTGTGAATACGTCGACATCGCCGAGCAACTGGCGATCGATCGGGTGAAGGAGCTCTTCGGCGCGGCCCATGCCAACGTGCAACCGAATTCCGGTTCACAGGCCAACCAGGCCGTCTTCTTCGGCCTGCTGCAACCCGGCGAAACCATCATGGGAATGAGCCTGGCCGAAGGCGGTCACTTGACCCACGGCATGCCACTCAACATGAGCGGCAAGTGGTTCAAGGTCGTGAGCTACGGGCTCGATGCCAAGGAAGCCATCGACTACGACGCGATGGAGCGCCTGGCCCATGAACACAAGCCAAAGCTGATCATCGCCGGCGCATCGGCCTACAGCCTGCACATCGACTTCGAGCGCTTCTCGAAGGTCGCCAAAGCCATCGGCGCTTACCTGATGGTCGACATGGCGCACTACGCCGGCCTGATCGCCGCAGGCGTCTATCCGAACCCGTTGCCGTTTGCCGACGTCGTCACGTCCACCACGCACAAGAGCCTGCGCGGCCCGCGCGGCGGCATCATCCTGATGAACGACGAAGCCATCGCGAAAAAGGTCAACAGCGCCATTTTCCCGGGCATCCAGGGCGGCCCGCTGATGCACGTGATTGCCGGCAAGGCCGTGGCGTTCAAGGAAGCGCTCCTGCCCGAGTTCAAGACCTATCAGCAGCAAGTCGTGAAGAACGCGGCCGTGCTGGCCGAGACACTCGCCTCGCGCGGCCTACGCATCGTCAGCGGTGGCACGCAGTCGCACCTGATGCTGGTGGATCTGCGCCCGAAAAATCTGACCGGCAAGGAAGCCGAAGCCATCCTCGGCCAGGCCCACATGACCTGCAACAAGAACGGCATCCCGAACGATCCGCAAAAGCCGATGGTCACGAGCGGCATTCGCCTCGGCTCGCCGGCCTTCACGACGCGTGGCTTCAAGGAAGACCAGGCTCGCGCCACGGCGCACCTGATCGCTGATGTGCTCGACCAGCCGCATGACGAAGCCAACATCGCCGCCGTCAAGGCCAAGGTGGCAGCGCTGACGCGCGATTTCCCGGTGTATCGGTGACAGCCGTCCGGCCGCTTCGCCGCAGCCGTGAAGCGGCGCTGCCCTGCCCAGGGCGGCGCCTGCCACGCGCGCCTCACTGAGCCATGCGTTGCCCCTTTTGCAGCCACGAAGAAACCCAGGTCGTTGAAACGCGCGAGTCTGACGAGGGCGATGTCGTTCGCCGCCGCCGGCGCTGCCACAGCTGCGACAAGCGTTTCACGACCTACGAACGGGCCGAAATCGCGCTGCCTTCGGTCGTCAAAAAGGACGGCACCCGCGCCGACTTCGACATCTCGAAGATCCGCGGCTCGATGTCGCTGGCACTGCGCAAGCGCCCGGTCAGCGTCGAGCAGATCGACGCCGCGATCGAGCGCATCCAGGACAAGCTGCTGAACAGCGGCGCCAAGGAAGTCCCGTCGACCCGGCTGGGCGAACTGGTGATGCGCGAACTCAAGCGCATCGACAAAGTCGCCTATGTGCGCTTCGCTTCGGTCTACCGCAGCTTTGAAGATGTCGATGAATTCCGGCAGTTGATTCGCGACATTTGATTGGCGCTGACGGGTGTCCCCTCGCTGGAGGGTCCCTCGTCAAAGCAGACGGCCTCCCCTCCTCCTAGGGTCGCATGAGCGGTGAGCACTTTTTACAGTGCCTTCACCCCCAGCAACCAGGCAGGACCATGCAAGCCCAGCGCCCCTCTCCCTTTTATCACCAGCTACGCGGCTTCACATTGATCGAACTGATGGTCACCGTGGCCGTGGCAGGCGTGATGCTCTCGATCGCCACGCCATCGCTGCAAGGCCTGGTCGACGCCCGCCACACCGATGGCGCGGCGGTGCAACTGGCGGCCGATCTGCGCTATGCCCGCTCGGAGGCGGTGATGCGCAATCAATCGATCCGCGTCAGCTTTCTTCCGACCACCGCCGGCTCCTGCTACGTCATTCACACCGGCGCCTCTTCACTGTGTCAATGCGCTGCCAGCGGCCCGGCGCAATGCAGCGCAGGCGCCGAGCAGATCAAGACGGTGACCTTGGCAACGAATGACCGCATCAGCCTGCAATCGAATGTCAGCTCATTGCTTTTCGATCCGCTGCACGGCACCAGCACGCCCACCGGCACCTTGCGCGTCAATGGTCCGCACGACCGCGCGGTGCAACACGTGATCAACCTCACCGGCCGCATCCGCTCCTGCTCGCCGCAGGCTTCGGTCTCGGGCTACCCCACTTGCTAAGGGCTTCAATCATGAAATCACAGCGCGGATTCACGTTGATCGAATTGATGATCGCCAGTGCGGTGGCTACCATTCTGGCCGCCATCGCTTATCCCAACCTGCAGGGGCCGCTGCTGAAAGCGCGGCGCATCGACGGACTGGCGGCCTTGATGCAGCTACAAACGGCGCAAGAGCGCTGGCATGCCAACGCCAACACCTATGCATCGCTCACCGATCTGAAGATGGCCGACAGCACGTCGGAGGCACGCTACCGGATCGATGTTTCTAACCCGTCATCCGACGGCTTCGTAGCCATGGCCATTGCGCAAGGCGCGCAAGCCGCCGATCGCCAATGCAAGGTGCTGAAGCTCGTCGTGACCGACGGCAATGCCCGCTATGCCTCGGGCAGCGATCTGCAGGCCGACAACAGCGATGCCCTCAACAAACGCTGCTGGAATCTCTGACCATGCACCGCCAACATCAACAGGGCTTGTCGCTGGTTGAGTTGATGGTCGGCATGGCCATCGGCTTGATCCTGATGGCTGTGGCCATCGTGATGCTGACGCACCACTTGCGCGAAACCCGCAGCCTGCTGCTGGAAGCGAGCCTGATGCAAGACTTGCGGGCTGCTGCTGACGTCATCGCCCGTGACCTGCGCCGGGCCGGCCATTGGCACGATGCCGCCGAAGGCGTTTGGCATGAAGGCGCGCCGAGCGTTGCCAGCAACCCGAATGCCGAGGTCACGATTGGCGGCATCAATCGCATTGCCTACTCGCGCGAAGCGAAAGACAGCGACGAATCCATCGCGTATCGCTTGCGCCAAGGCGTGATCGAAATGAAGCTCGGCGAGGGTACGTGGCAAGCGATGACCGATGTGAACACGATGAGCGTCTCGTCATTGGCGATCACGCCGAGCACTCAGGAGATGGCGCTGTCCGACTTCTGCAGCCGCGCCTGCTCGGAAGGCAATACCCGCTGCCCGCCACGTCAGCAAATTCGCCGCATGGCATTGCAGATTCAGGCTCGGTCCACGTCCGATGCCCGAATCACACGCAGCGTTCAAACCGAGGTGAGGCTTCGCAACGACGCGCTGATCGGCGCCTGCCAGACATGAAGCCGCGCCATCACTTAACGACACAACAACGCGGCATGGCAACGATTGCCGTGACGCTGATGCTGGTCGGCGTCATCGTGCTCGGCATCGCCTTCACGCATCGCGCCCTGAGTTTCGAGCAGAAAAGCACCGGCAATCAGTACCGTGCAACGCAAGCCTTTGAAGCGGCGGAGGCCGGCCTGGAATGGGCGACGGCTTTGTTGAACAGCAACACCGCGGTTGATGCGAACTGCAAGGCCAGCAACGACGCCGAAGCCACGCCGTTCCGAGATCGTTACCTCGACATCACCCCCCTCGGCGCGCTGAACCCGCGCACCTACCTGCGAGAAGGCAAGTCGACCGCGCTGCAATCTGCCTGCGTTCAAACAACCAGCGGCTGGGCTTGCAGCTGCCCCACGGCGCAAGCACCGCAATTGCCCGACGCCCAAGCCAGCACCGCCTTCGTGGTTCAGATCGAAGCGGGCGAGACGCAGCGTCTTGTCCGGCTGACATCGATCGCCTGCATTGGCAGCGGCACACCCTGTGTGCCCGGCCACAGTGGCAAGCCGAAAGCCCAGGCGCGCGTGCAAGTCACACTCGGGCGCACCCAGGGCTTGGCGACCGAACCCGGCGCCGCAGTGACGGTGCGCGGCAAGGTCGACGCACCCGATGCCCGCTTCGACATCAGCAACGAAGATTCCGCCAGCGGCATCACCGTACACAGCGGCGAAGGCGCCGATGCGCCTTCGCTGAAGCTCGCCTCCCACCCCGGCGCCCCGGGCGCCGCATCGCTGTTTGACCACGACAGCGAGTTGGCCGGCCACTCTGCCGAGACCTTCTTCGCCAGCGTTTTCCACATGAGCAAGGACGCCTGGAAGAGCCAGCCGGTGGCACGCCAGGTGACTTGCGATAGCGCCTGTGATGCCGCACTGCAGGCCACGATCGGCGCCCACACGCTGCAGCCGCTGATCTGGCTCGACAAAGGCTTGCGGATCGATCAACCCGCAACGCTCGGCACGCCGGAGCGCCCGGTGATGCTGGTGGTCGATGGGCCGGTTCAGCTGAATGCCGCGGTCACGGTTCATGGCGCGATCTACAGCACCCACGCCGGTTGGGCCGACCCCGCCGGAAGCAGCATTCATGGCGCGCTGATGTTCGAGCACGATCTGAAGGCCATCGGCACGACACGCATTCAGCATGACGCCGTGCTCTTGCAAACCCTTCGCAACCGCACCGGCACGTTTGCCCGCGTGCCAGGCAGCTGGCGAGATTTCTGAGGTCTCTGATGCACTCACCCATCCATCGCCAACGTGGCGTGTCGCTCGTCGAAGCGCTGATCGGTTCTCTGTTGCTGTCAATCGGGCTGATGGGCGCACTGCGGCTGCAGTCGACGATGCGCCTCGGTGCTGACGTGGCACGTGAGCGCATTCAAGCGCTGCAGATGGCGCAGCAGCAAATGGAGGCCTGGCGCAGCTTCTCGGGCAGCACGGCCTTTCAAGCCATCGGCGAACCGATCCACGTCAACACGGTTGGCCCTTCTCGCTTTTCGATCAGCCCATCGGTCGTTGATGACGAGGTCGCCACACTGAAGGCCGCAGCGGTGGCTGTGCATTGGCCCGACCGCTCCGGCAGCACGCAGACCGTGGCCTTGCATTCGCAGATCGGTGGCGCCTCGCCGATTTACTCGGCCGTGTTGTCGCTGCCGCCGCAAGGCAAGCCGATCGCGTTGGCCAAGGGCATCCCGCCCGGCGCGAGCCGATTGAATTCTCAGCAAAGCGCGTTCAAGCCCGTCAAGAACGGCAGCACGGCACTGATGTTCAACACCAACTCCGGCCAAGTCACGGCCTGGTGCAAAGACGTGGATGCCGCAAAGAGCACTCGGGCGCTAACCGCTGCCGATCTGGCGTCATGCGAATCGATCCACGGGCTGCTGCTGAGCGGCTTCATCCGGTTCGCGGCAAGCCCGAACGCCGATGCGCAGCAAACCCAGGATGTGCCGCTGCCATTGCAAGTGCGCCTCACGCTCGAATCTGGCGCAAGCCGGGTACCTGCCTGCGAAAGCGAAGCGCTAAAGACGGTGCGTTATCAGTTGAATGGCCAAGCCCACACCGAGACCGTGCCATTGGCGGCCGAAGCGCGCAGCGTCGGCGTGAGCCGATGGACGGACCTGGGCGAACGCTTCGTCGCCTATCACTGCGTCGTCGCTTTGGCCGAGCATCAGTCGGCGTGGAGCGGCCGGCTGGCACTGGAGCCGCAGGGGTGGTCAATGGGCCACAGCGCAGGCAGCTACAAGGCGTGCCCTTATCAAAGCAGCAGCAGCGCGGAGACCGCCGCGCCCCGTGATCAGTCGACGAAAGCGAGCGAACCCGCAACCGATGACGCCACGCGATCTTTCAGTTATGCCGATGTCCGAACCAGCCTCAGCCAGCAGAACTACCTCGTCATTCCCGGCCCGCAGCCCTGCCCTGAGCCGCTTCCATCATCGCCGTAGCATCCATCGCACAATCGCCTCTTCGCGGTCAACGTCAGCATCCGTCTTGATGTGAGGCCGCAAAGGCCTTGCCGATGACTGCCCTCACGAACGATCTGTCCAACGTTTTTTCCACCGTTGATGAAACCGCGATGCGCGATGCGCTGGCCTGGGCCGCGCTCGGTATCGGCCTGACCGAGCCGAACCCGCGGGTCGGCTGCGTGATCCTGAATCGCGAGGGCCGCTTGCTCGGCGGTGGCCACACGCAGCAGGCGGGCGGTGCCCATGCCGAAGTGATGGCCTTGCGCGACGCCGCGAGCCGCGATGAAGACGTTCGCGGCGCCACCGCCTATGTGACGCTCGAACCTTGCGCCCACCACGGCCGCACGCCGCCTTGCTGCGATGCCCTGGTGGCGGCCGGGTTGGCCCGCGTGGTGGCGGCCCTCCAGGACCCGTTTCCCGAAGTCGCCGGGCGCGGCACGGCGCGGCTGCGCGCGGCGGGCATTCAGGTGGATGTCGGACTGTTCGCCCGCGAAGCCCGTGAACTGAACATCGGCTTCTTCTCGCGCATCGTGCGCAAGCGCCCCTGGGTGAGGCTGAAAGCCGCGGTGTCGCTGGACGGCCGCACTGCGCTCGACAACGGCGTCAGCCAATGGATCACCGGCCCGGCGGCGCGTGCCGATGGCCATGCCTGGCGCAAGCGCGCCGGTGCCGTGCTGACCGGCATCGGCACCGTCATCGAAGACGACCCGCGGCTCGATGTGCGCCTCGTCGATACCGCAATGCAACCGCTGCGCGTGATCGTCGACTCGCGGCTGGACACGCCGCCTGCGGCGCGCATTCTCGATGCCCCGGGGCGCGTGCTGATCTATACCGCCGCCGAGCCGGATGCCGGCCGCACCGCCGCTCTGAAGGCACGCGGCGCAGAGATCGCTATCGCCCCTGGCGCATCGGGCAAGGTCGATCTGCCGCAGATGCTGAATGACCTCGCCGCGCGGGGCATCAACGAATTGCATGTCGAGGCCGGCCACAAGCTCAGCGGCTCGTTCGTGCGCGAGGGCTGCGTCGATGAATTCCTGATTTACCAGGCGCCCAAGCTGCTGGGCAGCAGCGGCCACGGCCTGGCCTCATTCGGGCCGCTGGAGCGCCTGGAAGATGCGGTGACCCTGCGCTTCATGAGCCTTGAGCAGGTCGGCGATGATGTGCGACTGATCGCCCGCCGGCCCGGGCGCGACAACTTCTGATCCGCTCCCGCACCATGTTCACAGGCATCATCACCGGCATCGGCCACATCCAAGACATCCAGGCCCTCGGCGCCGAGGCCAGCCACGGCAAGCAACTGAGCCTGCAAGCCCCAGCCGCTTACCTGGACGACGTGCAACTCGGCGACAGCATCGCGATCAATGGCGCCTGCATGACCGTCGTGCGCTTCGATGCCGGCGCGCAGACCTTCGCGATCGACATCTCCGCCGAAAGCCTGGCCAAGACCGCCGGGCTCGACCGCACCGGCCTCGTCAACCTGGAAAAGGCCTTGCGCGCGAACGACCGCCTCGGCGGCCACCTCGTCAGCGGCCATGTCGATGGCATCGGGCAGGTGACGCACTTCGCGCCGGTCGGCGAATCGTGGGAGCTGCGCATCGCTGCGCCTCAGGAACTGGGCAAGTACCTCGCGTACAAAGGGTCGATCGTCGTCAATGGCGTGAGCCTGACCGTCAACCGCGTCACCGACCATGCCGACCGTTGCGAGTTCAGCATCAACCTGATTCCGCACACGCTGCAGAACACCACGCTCGGGCGGCTCCAGGCGGGCGATGCCGTCAATCTTGAGATTGACCTGATCGCGCGTTACGTCGAGCGCATGCTGAAAGGTTAAGCGCGCGCCCACGCGGGCCGCTGCCAAGTCAATAGGCCGCGTGCAGCGGCGCAACACCTGAAGGGTGTGCGTGGCCTGCACGCGGACCCGAGGCCTTCTGCCGGGGGCCCCCAACTACAATCCAAAGATGCCCATTTCTCCCGTTCCCGAACTGATTGCCGAACTGGCTGCCGGCCGCATGGTCATCCTCGTTGACGAGGAAGACCGCGAGAACGAGGGTGATCTCGTCATCGCGGCCGACCACATCACGCCCGAGGCCATCAACTTCATGGCGCGCTTCGGCCGCGGCCTGATCTGCCTTACGCTGACCCGCGAGCGCTGCGAGCGGCTGCAGCTGCCGCCGATGGCGGTGCGCAACGGCACGCAGCACGGCACCGCATTCACCGTGTCGATCGAAGCCGCCACCGGCATCTCGACCGGCATTTCCGCTGCCGACCGCGCGCGCACCGTGGCCGCCGCCGTGGCGCGCGATGCGAAGGCCACCGACCTCGTGCAGCCCGGCCACATCTTCCCGTTGCAGGCCCAGGACGGCGGGGTGCTGATGCGCGCCGGCCATACCGAAGCCGGCTGCGATCTGGCCAGCATGGCCGGCTTGAGCCCGACCTCGGTGATCTGCGAGATCATGAAGGACGACGGCACGATGGCGCGCCTGCCGGACCTCGAGATCTTCGCCAAGGAACACCAGCTGAAGATCGGCACCATCGCCGACCTGATCGGCTACCGCAGCCGCAATGAAACCCTGATCGAGCGGCTGAACCAGCGGGTGCTGTCTACCGCGCAAGGCGCGTTCGACTGCACCACTTATCGTGATCGCACCGGCGGCGTTCACCTCGCGCTGAGCCGCGGCACGGTTCACACCGGCGAAGAAGTGCTGGTGCGCGTGCACGAGCCGCTGTCGGTGATGGACCTGCTCGAGACCGGCGCCTGCGCGCACTCGTGGCCGCTTCCGTTGGCGCTGGCCGAATTGCAAGCCAGCGGGCGCGGCGTGGCCGTGCTGCTGAACTGCGGCGAAGACGCCCACAGCCTGTTGCCGCGCCTGACCGGCATCCCGTCGACCGCCCCGGTGCGCGCGCAAATGGACCTGCGCACCTACGGCATCGGCGCACAGATCCTGCGCGACCTCGGCGTCACCCGGATGAAGCTGCTGGGCAGCCCACGCCGCATGCCGAGCATGACCGGCTACGGCCTCGAAGTCACCGGCTTCGTCTCTTCTGAAACCTGAAAGATCCCATGCAAGCTGCTGACAAAGGCCAGGCCGCCGAACTGGACGGAACCGACCTTCGCATCGGTATCGTCCAATCGCGCTTCAACGACAAATTGACTCAGCAACTGGCCGATGCCTGCATCGCCGAACTCGTGTCGCTCGGCGTCTCGACAAAACACATCAAGCACGTCACGGTGCCAGGCGCTCTCGAAGCGCCGATCGCACTGCAGGCGATGGCGCAAAGCAACCGCTTTGACGCATTGATCGCGCTGGGCGTGATCATCCGCGGCGAGACCTATCACTTCGAACTGGTGGCCAACGAGAGCGGTGCCGGCGTCAGCCGGGTGTCGCTCGACCACGAGATCCCGGTGGCCAATGCCATCCTGACTGTCGAGAACGAAGAGCAGGCCTGGGCCCGCACCGACGAGAAAGGCCGCGATGCGGCCCGCGTTGCCGTCGAAATGGCCAACCTGCTGGAAGACCTGTCGTGACCGAAGCCCCGAAGAAAGCCGAGGCTGCGGCGCCTGCACCGAAGCGCGCCGTCCAGAAATCGGCACGCCGCCGCTCGCGCGAGTCGGCACTGCAAGGCCTTTACGAATGGCTGATCTCCGGTGCAGAGCCGCGCCACATCGCAAGCCACGTGCGTGAGCAAGACGAATTCGACAAGTGCGACATCGCGCATTTCGATGCACTGCTGAACGGCTGCATTGCCGAAGCGGTCGACATCGACGCGCTGCTGGCACGCCACGTCGACCGCAAGACCACGCAGCTGTCGCCGATCGAACATGGCGTGCTGATGATTGGCACCTACGAACTGAAGCACTGCATCGACATTCCGTACAAGGTCGTCATCAACGAGGCGGTCGAACTGGCCAAGAGCTTCGGCGGCACCGATGGCCACAAGTACGTGAACGGCGTGCTCGACAAGACCGCGGTCGATCTGCGGCCGGTCGAGGTCGAAGCTTTCCGCGCGGGCCGCCGCTGACCGGAATGAAAACCGCCGGCCGCCTCGACCACATCGAGCCCTTCTATGTGATGGAGTGCGCCAAGGCGGCCACCGAGCTGGCGAACAGCCCGGCCTGCGATCCAGCGCAGGGCGGCTCGCCAATGATCTTCCTGAACATCGGAGAGCCCGACTTCACCGCGCCGCCTTTGGTGCAGCAAGCGGCCTTGCGCTGCCTCAGTGACGGCCGCACCCAATACACCGCGGCCACTGGCCTGCCGGCGCTGCGCGAGCGGCTGAGCCAGTGGTATGCCGATCGTTTTGGCGTCGAGGTGCCGGCGCGCCGCATCGTGATCACCGCGGGCGCTTCGGCGGCGCTGCAGCTGGCCTGCCTCGCGCTGGTTGATCGCGGCGATGAAGTGCTGATGCCCGACCCGAGCTATCCGTGCAACCGCCATTTCGTCGCGGCGGCCGATGGCGTGCCGGTGCTGCTGCCGTCGCCGCCCGAACATCGCTTTCAGCTCGATGCCGAAAGCGTCGAAGCGGCCTGGTCGGCACGCACACGCGGCGTGCTGCTGGCCTCGCCGTCGAACCCGACCGGTACCTCGATCGATCACCAGGAGATGGGCCGAATCATCAACGCCGTGCGCCAGCGCGGCGGCTTCACGATCGTCGATGAGATCTACCTCGGGCTGAGCTTCGATGAAGCCTTTGGCCACAGCGCACTGGCCCACGACAAAGGTACCGGCGACGACATCATCTCGATCAACAGCTTCTCGAAATACTTCAGCATGACCGGCTGGCGGTTGGGCTGGATGGTGCTGCCTGACGCGCTGGTCGCCCCGATCGAAAAGCTGGCGCAAAACCTTTACATCTGCCCGTCATCGGTGGCGCAACACGCGGCACTCGCCTGCTTCGAGCCCGAGTCGATCGCCGAATATGAACGCCGCCGCCGCGAGTTCCAGGCGCGGCGTGATTACCTCGTGCCGGCCTTGGCCGCGCTGAATCTGCCAGTGCCGGTGATGCCTGATGGCGCGTTCTACGCCTGGGCCGATTGCTCGGCGCATGCGAGCAGCAGCTGGGACTTCTGCTTCGACCTGATGCGCCGCGCCCATGTGGCCATCACCCCCGGGCGTGATTTCGGCCCGAACGCCTGCGAACGTTACGTTAGGTTTTCTTATGCGAGCGGGTTGGATCACCTGCAGGAAGCCGTGTCACGGCTGAGACAGGTGCTCGACGCACCGAAGGCACAATGATGCGCGGCCGGGTTTCCACGGCTGCGAACCCGCATCGAGAAGGCCACAGAAGCCTGCGTTTTTCGCAGCCTTTGCTGCCTTCCATTGGACTAATCTGCCTCGGTGGCAGACGATGCCCCACGACCCCAAGCTCTCGCCCACCACGGTATGGCCGCTGACCCGTCTTCATCTGCAACCCACGTCGCGCCTGCCGCGTCGGATTCGCCGTGGGAAGACAACGGCGGGAGCCGCCCTGCGCCACCGCCCACCGCGTTTTCGCCCACGCCGTCGAATCAGACCGCCGACCAGCTGCCGACGATCGGGCACATCGGCCGCTATGCCCTGAAATACCAGATCGGCGAAGGCGGCCTCGGTCGCGTCTTTGCCGCGCACGACCCGCTGCTGTCGCGGCTGATCGCGATCAAGACACTGAACCTCGAGATCGCCGCCGAAGACCGCGAATCCTTCAACGCGCTGTTCCTCAACGAAGCGCGCGCCGCTGGCGGCTTGAGCCATCCGCACATCGTCACGGTGTTCGATGCGGGCGTCAGCGAGCAGGGCGAATACATCGCAATGGAGCTGCTGAAAGGCCGCGACCTGCGCCAGCTGCGCCTCGAAGGCTGGAAGCCGACGCCGACGCAAGCCGCGCAGATCGTGCGCCGCGTCGCCGACGCCCTGGCCTACGCGCACTCCAAGGGCGTGGTCCACCGCGACATCAAGCCGGCCAACATCTTCATGGTCGGCCGCACGCAGCCGAGGGTGCTCGATTTCGGCATCGCCCGCGTCGCCCATCACCATGATTCGTCCGGTGAAGGCGACATCGCGGGTGGCTCGCCGTACTACATGGCGCCGGAACAAGTTCGGCATCAACCGGTCGATCGCCGCGGCGATGTGTTCTCGCTCGGCGTCGTGCTGTATGAGCTGTTGACCGGCACGCGGCCCTTCCGTGGCGCGTCGTTGAAAGAGATCACCGAAGCGGTCGTCGAATACGAGCCGCCCACCGCCTATGAGGTCGATGCCAGCGTGCCGAAGGCGCTATCCGACATCGCTGCGCGGGCGATGGAAAAGAATCCGGAACACCGTTACCGCTCGGCCCGCGCCTTCTCGCGCGAGCTTCGCCATTGGTTGGAAGAGCATGCGCAAGACGGCCAGGAACACGCTGAACTGGCTGCGGCGTCGCGCACCAAGCGGCCGCTGGTCTGGGGCGTCGGCACAGCGGCGGTGATGCTGCTAGCCGGCCTGATCGTGTGGGCCGTGACACCATCGTCCAACCCGAAGAGCAGCGTC
>CAXTCD010000122.1:0-15651 GCA_964242145.1 uncultured Rhizobacter sp. | reverse complement strand
TTTGGAGATCAGTCTCGCAATTAAGTTCACGTAACAATCGAACACTACACTAGCAAAACGGCTGATTCGGCATCGGCTGAACCCCGGTCGAAGACGGTTTTCAAGCCGACGCTTTGATGAAGCGCCAAGCCGAATGTCCATGGGCTGGACTTCTGATGAACGCTGACCCACGACTGGCCTCTGACATGCGCGCTAAGGTTTCGCTCGATACCCCGCAGCCCCTTGCGTTGTGCCGTCCCGCGGCCCGCGAGAGCGGAGTTCCGGTGCGTGCATGCTGGGCCTGGGGTCGGACGCTTGGCGTGGCGCGAGCGATGCGCAAGATGAGCTCGCCGAAAGCTGCGCAATGAGCCTGGCGCGCAGGCACAACATGATTACCAGCCTCAGCATCGTTCGCGCCGTCAACCGTGGCGAATTGCTGGCCGAAGAAGCGCTGGAGCACTGCATTGCCCGCATCGAGGTCACCGACCCACGCGTCAACGCCTTCACCGATGGCACCTTCGAGCGCGCGGTGAATGAAGCGCGTGCCATCGATGCCCAACGCGCCCGGGGTGAGGTTCTGCCGCCGTTGGCAGGTGTGCCGTATGCGGTGAAAAACCTGTTCGACATCGAAAGCCGAAGCACGCGAGCCGGAGGCCTGCTGCATGCAGATCAGGCCGTGGCCGCTGCCGATGCGGTGCTGGTACAGCGCATGAAAGCGGCAGGCGCGGTCTTGGTGGGCGCGCTCAACATGGATGAGTTGGCCGACGGCTTCAGCCCCGACAACGCGCACTACGGGCCATGCCGCAACCCGCGCCAGCTGGAGCGCACGGCGGGGGGGTCCTCAGGGGGTTGTGCCGCCGCGGTGGCTGCGGGCCAGGTGCCCATCACGCTCGCTCGGACACGCAAGGCGCGATCCGCATTCCTTCGTCCTTGTGCGGCGTCTGGGGGCTGAAGCCAAGCTTCGGGCGCTTGTCGCGGCGCGGCACCCAGGCGTTCTCTCTGAGCCTGGATCTCGTCGGCCCGGTGGCGCGCAGCGTCGAAGACCTGGCTGCCAGCTACGACGCGTTGCAAGGGCCTGACCCGCTCGACCCCGGTTGCAAGGCGCACGGTGTGCAGCCGACCTTGAACAGCCTCGGCGACAGCTTGAGCGGCCTGCGCATTGGCGCGTTGAATGGCTACTTCGAAGAGCACGCCGCAGCGTCGGCGCACAAGGCCATAGAAAGCGCGGCCCGCTCGCTGAATGCGGTGCGTGGCGTGACTTGGCCCGACGCCGCGCTGGCGCATGCCGCAGCCTGGATCACGACGGCCCGTGAAGCCGGCGCCGCGCATGAGCCGGTGCTGCATCAGCGGGCCGCCGAGTTCGAAGCCTCGGTGGCCGATCGCTTCATCAAGGGCTCTCACCTGCCGGCTGAATGGCATCGGCGTGCGCAGCTGTTTCGCCGCGCTTATCTCGATAAGGTGATGGCTTTGTTCCAGGGCTGGGACGTGCTCATCGCCCCGGCCACGCCGGTGCAGGCCACACTGATGGGCACCGATCAGCTGGACCTGAATGGCCGCGTCAGGCCGGTGCATGCGTTGCTGGGTTTGCTGACGCAGCCGATCTCGTTCGCGGGTTGCCCGGTGGTGTCGGCACCGCTGTGGCCCGATGGCGCCAACGGCCTGCCCTTGGGCATTCAGGTGATCGCCGCGCCCTGGCGCGAAGACCTGGCCTTGCGCGTGGCTCGTGCGTTGGAATCGAGTGGTGTGGCAAGCGCGCCCGTGGCAGAAATCTGATGCCGCTCATCCATTTCTCCATGCAGATGACTTTCGTCGTTGGGGGTTGGTGCCTGACCGATCGACAATCGTCTCCCGCGCGAATGGGTGGGTGATCGCCGCAGGGCGCGGCGCGCAGCGGCGGCACCCTGCCGCACCCCGCTACGAGCCGGGCTGAACCCGGGCTCGGAGTCGGCGGTCCACACCGCGTCGAATCTCGACCCGTCGCCCCGGCGAGTTCAGGCGCCGGCCTTCACCTTAGCTCCCTGACTGCGCAGGTGAGCGTCATCGGGCTCGACAGAAAGACATGGTCATGAGTTTGCGAGCGTTGCTGGTGTGGTTCGGTTTGCTGTGGCCGTTGGGAGCGCAGGCGGCGCCAGACGCGGCCACCGTCACCATCCTGGACGGCTCGGCCCTCTTGATCCGCGATGCCACCACCCTGGCCTTGGCCGAAGGCGTGCGATTGAACGCGGGCGACATTATCGAGACCGGCACCTCGGGCCGCCTGCTGCGCATCGAATTTGCCGATGGCGTGTTGCTCGATCTCGGCCCCGAATCGCGCATGTTGCTGACGCCGCGCCTGAGCGGCGACAAGAACCGCCCGCCCGCCAGGCTGCACCTGTTGCGGGGCGTTGTGAAGATGACGGCGCCGAAGCCCGAAGCGGCGGCTGCGGCCAGCCTGTCGTCGCTGGCGTTCGATGTGATCTCGTTGGGGCGAAGCGCGGTGTTCATGGTTCAGCCCGACGCGGCCTTTGCGTTCGCCGAGTCTGGCGAGGTGAACCTCCAGGACCGCGCGGCGGGCAAGCTGCGCTCTGCGGTGCGCTTGCCTTCCGGTGAATTCCTGTCGCGCGTCGGGCCGAGCGATGAAGCACGGGCGGTGATCACGCCTCGGCCCACGCCAGCCTTCATTCAACGCCTGCCCAAGCCTTTCATGGACAGCTTGCCGGCCCGTGCCGAGCATTTCAAGTCGCGTGAGGTCGAGCCTCGGCGCCTGGGCCCGATCACCTATGACACAGTCAGCGCATGGCTGGCTGCCGAAGGTTTGCGTGCCGGCTTTGTGGTGCGATGGAAGGCACTGGCGCGAGATGCCGAGTTCCGCAAGGGCCTGATCGCCCATCTGCGCGCCCATCCCGAATGGGACCGCACCTTGTTCCCCGAGAAATATCTGCCGAAGCCGGCGGCCGGCATGCCAGGGCCGGCCGTGCCGACCCGCGATGCGGCCTCGCGCTGAGCCGGGTTGCCGTATCAAAAGCCGCCGCTGAACAGGACGATCCGATGAAATTGCTGCTGAAGTTCAATCTCGTGTTTTTGCTGGTCTTCGCGATCGGCCTGGCGGTGTCGGGCTCGATCTCCCGCAAGCTGTTGCAGGAAAGCGCACACCAGGAAGTGATGGACCGGGCCCGGCTGCTGATGGAGAACGCCCTGGCCGTCAGCGCCTATACCTCGACGCAGGTCGCGCCGTTGCTCGAGACGCAGATGACCTACACCTTTCTGCCACAGTCAGTGCCGGCCTATTCGTCGACTGAGGTACTGAACATGCTGCGCAAGAACCATCCGGAATACGCCTACAAGTCGGCGATGCTGAACCCGACCAACCCGCGTGACCGCGCGCAGGACTGGGAAGAAGACCTGATCCAGCAATTTCGCCAGTCGCCCGATCGCACCGAATTCATCGGCCAGCGCGATACGCCCGCCGGCCCGACGGCCTACATCGCCCGCCCGATCCAGCTCAGCGGCCCGGCCTGCCTGCGTTGCCACAGTACCGTCGATGCCGCACCCAAGCCCTTGGTCGAAAAGTACGGCCCGGCCAACGGCTTTGGTTGGGCCCTGAACGAAGTGCTGGGAGCGCAGGTGGTATCGGTTCCGATGTCGGTGCCGCTGCAGCGCGCCGACCGTGCCTTCAGCATGGTGATGGCGTTGCTGAGCGGCGTGTTCGTGCTGATTGGCCTGGCACTCAACCTGATGCTGTGGAAGTTGGTGATCCAGCCGGTCAGCCAGCTCTCGCGCCTGTCGGATCGTGTGAGCCTGGGCGAGCTCGATGCGCCCGAATTCAGCGTCAAGTCGACCGATGAGATCGGCACCCTGGCCGAATCGTTCACTCGCATGCGCAAGAGCATGGTGCATGCGATGAAGATGCTCGATGCCTGACGGTGGTGATGGCGAGCCCATGGACGGCATAACGATCAAACGGCAGGCCTTGCTGCGAGGGCCGCTGTGAGCCATCCCGTGAAGCTCGGCAAATACCCGATCACCGGCGTAATCGGCAAAGGGTCGATGGGCGTGGTCTATCAAGGCTTCGACCCGGTCATCCACCGGCCGGTGGCAATCAAGACCATCCACAAGAATCTGCTCGACCAGAACCTCTCGGGCTCGTCCGCGACGGCGCGCTTTCAAAATGAAGCGCGGGCGGTCGGGCGGCTGGCTCACCCCGGCATCGTCGCGATCTATGAATATGGCGAAGACCAGGACGTCGCCTACATCGCGATGGAGTACGTCGAGGGCCGGCCCTTGTCGCAGATCCTGGCCGGCTCGCCGCGGCCGCCCGAAGGCGATGTGCTGACACTGATGGACCAGCTGCTCGATGCGCTGGCCTGCGCGCACCGCGCGGGCGTCTGGCACCGAGACATCAAGCCGGCCAACCTGATCGTGACCCACACCGGCCAGTTGAAAGTGACCGACTTCGGCATCGCGCGCATCGAGTCGGTGATGCTGACCCAGGTGACGTCGACCATCGGCACCTCGGGCTACATGGCGCCGGAGCAATACATCGGCGACGGTGTCGATCAACGCGTCGATCTCTTTGCCGCGGGTGTCTTGCTGTACCAGATGCTGACCGGGAATCTGCCCTTCATCGGCACGCCGGAATCGGTGATGTACAAGGTGCTCAACGAGCACCCGCTGCCACCGAGCCAGGTGTTGGAGGCGCAGCGCGCGGACTTCTATGACGCCATCATCGACAAGGCGCTGGCGAAAGCGCCCGAGCAGCGTTACGTCAGCGCGACCGAGTTTCGGGCCGCGCTGGCACGGCGGCGTGCCGATGGGGTCGAAGCCACCGAGCAGACCACGGTGATCGTCGTGCGGCCGGGCGCGTCCATCGTGAAGGGCGGAGCGCCAATGGCCACCGGCGCGCCCAGCGCGGCCGGCTCCGCGGGCACGCCGATTCCCGGCTGGGATGCGGCGACCTTGCAGCGGGTCGAGCTGGCGCTGGCGTCTTTCGTCGGGCCGATGGCCAAGGTGCTGGTGCGGCAGGCAGCCCGCCATTGCCAGGACCTGGCGATGCTGCAGGCGAGCGTCAGCGCCCATTTGCCGAGCGAGGACGAACGGCAGCGTTTCATCGCCAAGCTGGGCGGTGGCGCGGTGCCATCGTCGGCCGCGCCGGCCGGTGCGCCGGCCTCTGGTGGGTCATCGGCAGCTCAGCCGCCGTTGTCAGCGGAGCTGATCAGCGCGGCGCAGCGCGTGTTGGCCAGCCACATCGGGCCGATCGCCAGCGTGGTGGTCAAGAAGGTAGCGGCCCACGCCGAAGGCCGCGAGCATTTCCATCGCTTGCTCGGTGAGCAAGTCGCCGAAGGCGCTGAGCGGCAACGGCTGCTGGCCGATCTGCAGAAGAAGGCGTGAGGGAGACGCGATCGAGGTTAGGGTCGCCAGCGATGCTCAGGCGTAGTTTTCGGGGAACAGCCGGCGCTCGACCGATTCGATCAGGATGTGGATCACCTTGATGTGAAGCTCCTGCGAGCGGTCGGCGAATTTGCCGCCGGGCGTGCAGATCTCGATGTCGGCCAGCTCGCCCAGCAGGGCGCCGGGCTTGCCGGTCAGCGCAATCACCTTGGCGCCGCGCTCGCGGGCGGCGCGAGCGGCGGCGACCACGTTGGCGCTGCTGCCGCTGGTGCTGATCGCCAGCAGCGCATCGCCGCGGCGCGCGTGCGCTTCGATGTAGCGCGAGAAGACATGCTCGTAGCCATAGTCGTTACCGACGCAGCTGATGTGGCTCGGGTCGCTGATCGATGCGGCCGCCAGCGCGCGCCGGTTCTGCCGGTAGCGGCCTGACAGTTCTTCGGCGAAGTGCATCGCATCGCACATCGAGCCGCCATTGCCGCAACTGAACACACGGCCATCGTGTTCGAACACGTCGCTCAGCAAGGCGCCGGCGTCGGCAATGGCCGTGCAAGTGGCCTCATTGGCGATCAATGCTTCGAGCGCGGCCTTGGCGTCCGACAGGGTCTGCAGGATGTGAGATTGCATGGGGAATGGATGGAACGGGGAAGGCCTGCAGTGTGCCACCGCGACGCCCTCGGCTGGCTTGCGGATGCACCCAAGCCACGGCGGGCAGCTATCTCGAGCTGTGACCGATGCGTCACTGGCTCTGTCTGGCGCGGCACGGTGGCTGGCCGCTCATCGCGCTGAGGGGATTGCCATTCCGATGATGCGCAACGACGAAAGGTGATGTGCTTTATGGAGAAGCCGATTTGTCGGCGAATTCCTACGCTGCAAACGCCTTTGGGCTGGCAAACCATCGCGGCTCGTCCCGAATGACGCTTATGTATGGCCTGCGTATCGTGACGCTCATTGAACTTTCATGCCGCTGGTGGCGGCTTCAGGAGTGAGCCGAATGTCATCAGCAATTCTTTCGCCGGTGGAGATGCCTGTTCAGCGCGTGCCGTCTGCCGCTCGTGCACCTGCGGGCCTGAAGAATTTCCTGCCACCCAAAACCACCGAGCGGCTCTGGGGTGATCTGATCACCGAGTCGACGCGTGACCGCCAGTTCGTGGCGATGCTGCGTGGTTTCCGTGAAAGCGGTGGTCTGTTGCGTGGCGATGAAGTGGCGGTACAGATGCAGCGCACGTCGGGCTACGACGTTTCATTGCTTGCGCGCTGGATCGTGACCTCGCAAGTGCTGAGCTTCGAATGGCGCTCGGAGCTGTGGCTGCCGATGTTCCAGTTCGAGCCGAAAGACATGTCGCGCAGGGAAGCAGCGCGCCGCGTGATGGCCGAGCTGCAACCGGCGTTCGACGCATGGAATTTGTCGTCGTGGTTCTCGCAGCCCAATTCATGGTTGAACGACCGCGCACCGGCTGATTTGCTAAGCACCGAATTGCCTGCGGTATTGCAGGCGGCGCGTGCCGATCGATTCGTGGCGATGGGTTGACGACTGAGGCGGGCGGCGCCGCGCTTAGCGGGGTGTGCTGGCTGACGTTGGAAATCGAGCGACCGGTCAGTACGATTGTTGAATGAGGCCCCTTAACAAGAAGCCGCGATCGGCCCTCATTTTGGCTTTGCCACCAAGCGCAAATGGCTGGGCTGGATCACGGCCTCGTCACACACGATCAGCGCAAAGTGAACCACGTTCTCCAGCTCGCGAATATTGCCTGGCCAGGCACCGGCGCGAAGGGCACTGCGTGCCGCTTCGCTGAAGCTCATGCCTTGCAGGCCCATGCGGCCGGCGTGTAGCGCCAGGAAATGATCGGCCAGCGGCAAGATGTCGCCGCGCCGCTCGCGCAAAGGCGACAGATGCAAGGGTGCGACGCTCAGCCGGTAAT
Source organism: uncultured Rhizobacter sp. (assembly GCA_964242145.1). Classification (GTDB taxonomy): domain Bacteria; phylum Pseudomonadota; class Gammaproteobacteria; order Burkholderiales; family Burkholderiaceae_C; genus Rhizobacter. The sequence goes on along the minus strand of CAXTCD010000122.1, from coordinate 8,386 downwards.
AAAGATCTGAACGGAACGCCTGCGTTTGCACCGCTCGGCTCAAGTTCGCATGCGTGGCGGCCACCAGCCGAACATCCAGCGCGATCGGCTTGCGTGAGCCGATGCGCACCACCTGATGCTCTTGCAGTACGCGCAGCAGCTTGACCTGAAGCGCCAGGCTCAGATCGCCGATCTCATCGAGAAACAGCGTGCCGCCCTGCGCGGCTTCGAACCAGCCGGCGCGTGCCGTGATGGCGCCGGTGTAGGCCCCGGCCTCATGGCCAAACAGTTCGGCATCGATCATTTGCGGGCTGAAGCCGCCGCAGTTGACCGCGACGAAAGGGCCAGCGCGCTCACTTGTCTGGTGGATGTGCCGAGCCACCAATTCTTTGCCGGTACCCGTCTCACCGAGGATCAGAGCGGTCGCATCACTGCGGGCCACACGTTCGATCTGGCGCTGAAGTGCGCGGGAAATCGGGTCGTGAAACAGCAAGCTGGGTGGCGAGGGGGCCAAGGCCGCAGCGTGCGCGATGTCGGAGGGGGTCGGGGCGCGGGGGGATGTCGGCATGCGCCGATTGTTCCGTTCGATTCGCACGCTTGGAACGAAGGAAAGCGCATGAAGGCCGTGGCTGTGCGATGGCATGCGCATGGCAAGCAAGCCCGTCTGTGGCGATCGAGGCAATCGCTGCTGCGGCCTGTTGTGCTTGCAGCAGTTGCGGCTCGCATGCAGCAATAGGGGCGTGCGCCGAATCGGCGAAAAAAGAAGCCGATCAGCGATTCGGGTCGGATCAACACGATGAAAAGGCCGCGCCGGTTGATCCGGAGAATGAGGCCTTCTCTCCTCGAAAAGAAGGTGGAATTCGAATCAAGTGATGCGCTCCTATGGCTGGTTATTTATTCTGACCATGCCACCAACGCACATAAGCATCTGCAAAAGTCTTTGTTCACGCCTGCATCGCGCCTGCCCACACTGCTGCCGCAACGTGTCTCGCATTGGCTCGTCACTTATTCGCCAACATCTTCAGCAGGATCTCGATGAAACCTACTCTCTACTCGATTCGTCAGCGGGCGCTAGCGCGCGTGGCATGTGGTGCGGCACTGTTGTTGGGCGCCGCATGGGCGCACGCGCAAACGGGTTCGGTTGCGCCGGCAGACAGCCCTTATGGCCTCGGCGCCCTGTGGGCACAAAGCGATTTCGTCGCGAAGGGCGTGTTGACCTTGCTGGCGCTGATGAGCGCGGGCAGCTGGTACGTCATCGTCACCAAGCTGATCGAGCAAGTGAAGATCAATCGCCAGAGCCGTGATGCCAACAAGAGTTTCTGGGATGCCGAATCGGTGCGCAAGGGTGCCGATGGCCTCGGCAAGGACAGCGCTTACCGCTACATCGCCGAGGCAGGCATCGTGGCCACCGGCAAGCACAAGGGCTTGCTGCAGCACGTGGCCTTCAATGACTGGGTGACGCTGGGCATTCAGCGCGCCACCGAGCGCATCCAGGCTTCGTTGCAGAACGGTTTGGCCGTGTTGGCCACGGTCGGCTCGACCGCGCCGTTCGTCGGGCTGTTCGGTACCGTCTGGGGCATCTATCACGCGCTGACGGCCATTGGCGTTGCAGGCCAGGCTTCGATCGACAAGGTCGCCGGCCCGGTGGGCGAGGCGCTGATCATGACCGCCATCGGCTTGGCCGTCGCGGTGCCCGCGGTGCTGGGCTACAACTGGCTTGTTCGCCGCAACAAGGCCGCGCTGGATTCAGTGCGTGCCTTCGGCCAGGACCTGCATTCGGTGTTGCTGTCGCAGAACGCAGTGGCATGACATCGCATTGGCATGACATGAAGCGCAGCCGCATGAACAGGGCAATCTCATGGTGATGAACTTGGGCGCATCCGACGCGGATGACGAAGTGGTGTCCAGCATCAACACGACCCCGTTGGTCGATGTGATGCTGGTGCTGTTGATCATTTTCCTGATCACGATCCCGGTGGTGAACTTCTCGGTGCCGGTCACGCTGCCCAAGGAAACCAACGAGGTGCGTGAGACCAAGCCGGAGAACATCGTCATCACCGTCGATGCGCAAGGTGCGATCTATTGGCAAGACACCCGCGTCAACGGCACCGAAGCGCTGGTCCAGCGGCTGCAGCAGGTTGCGCAGCAGGACCCGCAGCCCGAGGTGCAGATTCGCGGCGACCTGAATGCCGACTACGAGCCGGTGGGCAAGATCGTTTACGCCTGCCAGCGTGCCGGCATCGCCAAGCTGGGTTTCATTACCGAGCCTCCCGCGCACGGCTGAGCCCGCGCTGTCTCCATTCATCTGTAAGGTTATGCCATGGGAATGCAAGTCAATGCGTCGGCTGCCGACGACGAGCCGATCCTGGACGTCAACACGACGCCGCTGATCGACGTGATGCTGGTGCTGCTGGTGATGTTGATCATCACCATTCCGATCCAGCTGCATGCCGTCAAGCTGAACCTGCCGGTCGGCACGCCACCGCCCAGCGTGGTCCAGCCCGAGGTCGTGAAGATCGACATTGATGCCAGCAGCACGGTCTACTGGAATGGCAACCCACTGGCCGACCATCAGGATCTGCTGGGCAGGCTGAAAACCATCGCGGCCCAGCCCGAGCCGCCCGAAGTGCATGTGCGGCCCCACAAGTTCGCCAAGTACAACAGCTTCGTGGAAGTCATGGTCGCGCTGAACCAGAACGGCCTGCACAAGATGGGCGTGGTCGGCAGCGAGCAGTACATCGACAACTAGCACACAGAGGTTCAGATGAGCGCTGTATTTCCGCCGCAAGGCTCTCTCTCGTTTCCAGGCTCGCTGCCCGCACCGCCCGGTGCGGGTGGGGGCAAGCGCAGCACCGGCCTGATCGTGGTCGTCGGGCTGCATGTGTTCGTGGCCTGGGCTCTGGCTTCGGGCCTGGCCCGCAAGGCGGTCGAGATCGTCAAGAAGCCGATCGAGATGGCGGTGATCCGCGAGGCGCCGCCCCCGCCGCCTCCACCGCCGCCGAAGGTCGAGAAGATCAAGGAGGCGCCGAAGCTGAAGCCCCCGCCGCCGGCTTATGTGCCGCCGCCCGACATCACCCCAACTGCGCCGCCCCCGGCGCCGGTGATCCAGGCTGTGCAGCAAGAGCCGCCGAAAGAGCCGGTGGTGATTGCGCCACCGCCGCCGCCTGCCCCCGAGCCCAAGCCGGTAGCGGTGAAGCAGGAGATCAGCGTGGCCTGCCCCGGCTACCAGTCGGTGCTGGCTCAGGCGCTTGAAGATGCGATCGACCGTGTCGGCATCGAAGGCTCGGTGCGCACGCTGATCAAGGTGCGTGGCTCGCAAGTGGTCGATGTGCTGCCGCAGTCGGGGCCGAAGGAGTACTACAAGTACCTGACCGCCGCGATCAAGCGCATGCGCTGCTCGGCCGGTGGTGATCAAGATGTGCAGGTCACCCTGGACGTTCAGTTCAAGAAGTAAGTCTCAAGCTGAGGGGTTCGCTGCGCGAGGGGTGCAGCGACGAGGCCCGCGGTCTGCCGATGTGCAGCCTGCGGGCTTTTTTTGCCCCTTCTTCTTTGCTGCTTTCCTTTTGCTGCTTTCCGAACGGTGCTGCGGCGTGACTCGGGCGGCCGCCTGGCTAAGCAACTCGCCCGGCAAGTTGCTGCTAACAGAACAACCGAACGCAGCCTGACCTGATGCCGTCACGCCGTTCGGCACACGCGCCAGAAAAAAAGCAGGCACCCAGGCCTGCTCTTCGATCGCTTCGAACAATCCGTTCAGTTCGTGGCGCGGAACTCGTCGTGGCAGCCTTTGCAGGTCTTGTTCAGCTTGGCGTATTGGTCCTTGACCGCGGCGGCGTCACCGCCTTGGGCGACCTTCGCGAGTTCGTTGGCCTCTTTGCTGAAGTTGCCTGACAGTTCGGCAGCCTTGGCGCCATCGGTGAACAGTGCGGCTTTAGCGGCGGTGTCATGCCAGCCCTTGCCGGTTTCGGTGCCGGGCGGGAACAGGGTGCCCAGCCCCGCGTTCGACAACGCGGCAATGGTGTTGGCCGCCTTGATGACCTCGTCCTTGTTGTACGTTCCTTCGAGCGAGGCCTTGATTCGGCCGGAATTCCACGAGATAACCTGATAAGCCGACTGGCGCCACTTGATCAGCGCTTCGGGCTTGGGCGCTTGTTGTGCCCAGGCGAAGGTGGTCGCGGCCAGGACGGCCAGGCCAAGAATGCTTGCGGTGAGTGTTTTGACTTGAGGTTTCATAGGGCGATGACGATGAGGCTCCGCTCGCTGGCGCAGCCGATGAGGGATGGGTTCTTCAATGCGTGGGTGGTGCGTGGGTGGGATGGGGCCTGCCGTGCGTTGTTGTGCTCCTCCGTCAAAGCGGCGCGAAGGCGCCGGGTGGCAACGTTGTTGCGATGGATCGGGCACCTGCCGGCACCCGAATCCAGGCGTCTTATTTCGCGCGGCCGGTGTAGCCCGACGTCAGTGCAGCGATGCGGTAAGCCGCCCCGCGCCCGACGACGTACAGGGTGCGCTTATCCGTTCCGGCGAAGGCCAGGTTCTGAGGCGCCTTCGGCAACGCGATCACGCCCAGCGCTTCACCTTCGGCCGAAAAGACCTGGATGCCGGCGGTGGTCGCCACATAGAGGCGGCCGAGCGCATCGACCGCCAGCCCATCGGCGCCACTGCTGGGGCCGGTGTCGGTCTGGCGCCAGCCGGTGAGCTTGGCGAAATTGCGGCGTGCGCCGATGCGGCCATCGCTGCCGATGTCAAAGGCCAGCACATGTTCACCGGCGGTGTTGGCAACGTACAGCACCTTTTCATCCGGGCTCAGCTGGATGCCGTTGGGGCGCTCAATGTCGGCGGCGATGCGTTGCAAAGCGCCTTGCGGCGTGATTCGGTAGACGGCAGGCTTGGCCGGTGTGACGGCCGGTGCCGGCTGGTCGGGTCGGCGCTGCGCACCCGAATCGGTGAAGTAGACCGAACCGTCTTTCGCGACCACCAGGTCGTTCGGGCGGCCGAAAGGGGCGCCTTCAAAGCCGTCGGCCAGCACCTTGGCATGGCCTGCAGGGGCCACGATGCCGACGCGGGTGTTCAGCACCTGCACGGCGTAGAGGTCGCCGTTGGCGGTGAAGCCCAGGCCGTTCGAGCCGTTGCTGTTGTCGAGGTAAGTCGAGGTGCTGCCGTCAGCGGCGATGCGGGTGATGCGGTTGGCTTGCGTCTCGGTGAAGATCAGGCTGCCATCGGGCAGCGCAACCGGGCCTTCGGTGCCGGAGAAGCCTTCGCGGATCAGTTCGATCGGCGTGTTGCCCGACACCACGCCGGGAATGGCGGGTGTCAACGCCGCGCTCGCCGGTGTCGAGCTGGCAGGCGTGGAGGTGGGTGTGGTGGTGGGCGTCTGCACGCAAGCCGTGCCGGCGATGGCACAGGCGGTGATTACCGCGAGTTGAATCGCGCGCCGGGCCGTGGGCTTTGCCGTGCCGAGCATCATGCGGCCGGTTGTACCGTTAGCCTTAGCGCTTTGAACGGGCCTTGAAAACAGAATCGATGCACTCATGATTTTTTCGCGGCCAGCTTTTGAACGGCCTCCAAGGCCTTTTGAACATTGGCGTCGGGTTCGACACCTCCGATGGCCGAGGCGACCTTGCCGTCGGGCGTCACGATGAAGGTGGTGCGCTCGGTTCGGTCGTGGTCGATCTCTTGGCCGCGGGTGTTTTTGCGCCCGCTCGGGGTTTCCTTGACGTCGAGGTTGTAGGCGCGCGCGGTGCGGCCCTCGGCATCGGAGGCCACCGGAATCTTGCCGGCGCAGTACAGCAGGTCGGCCGAGAACTCGTTGAGCTGGCCGATCTTGTCGAGCGACACGCCGACGATCGACGCGCCTGCGGCCGCGAACTTGTCAGCGCTTTCCGCAAAGCTGTGCGCCTGGATGTTGCAGCCGCCGGTGAAGGCAGCAGGGTAGAAGTACACGACGACCGGGCCCTTCTTCAGCGCCTCCTGCAGCGAGTAGGTGAACTCCTTGCCGGCTTGCGAGGCTTGCAATTGAAAGCTCGGCGCCTTATCGCCTTCCTTCAGTGCGGCCGCGGCCGACAACGCCGTCACGCTGCAGACCAGTGCGGCGCACAGGCTGGCGAGGGTGCTGCGAGAGGACAGCGAAATGTTCATGCATGGTCTCCTGATGAAGCCCGTGGTGCGGGCGAAATGGTGTCAAAGAAAGGGACGGTGAAGGGCGCGTGGGCGCCAGCGGCCAGGCTCGGGCTCATGGCTTTCCCGTCGATACGATGCCCACGGGTGGGCCTTGTCGGTGAACCTGTTTTCTCTGCGAAGGTGTTGGCGTCATGGCCTCAGCCTCGTTGCTTGCCCGAGCCGTGGGTTTGGTGATTTCATGGCGCATTGCATCTGCGCTCGGCGTTGATTAGCAGTCGGCATGCCCAGCAGGAATGCTTCTAAGCTCATGCGTTTGCTGTGTTGTCAGCCGATGTGCGTCTGAGCCGTGTGGCACGGTGGCGTGCAGGCTCCCGCGTGAGTGCTTGCCCGTGTTGATGGGAGGTCTCGGCCGGTCCGGTGTTTGCGGCTTGGTGGTTTTTTAGCAAGCGGCAGTCTGTATTTGTTCAGGTCGCGCGTTTGCGTTGCACGGAAAGCAGCGGCGGGTGCAGGTCGAAGCGACGGTGCAGTGCTCTCTTTCCGCTTCTGGTTTTGCAATGACTGATTCAGTTCGAGGTCTCACCATTGACCGCCCATGTGGATCTACGGGCGGCACGGTTCATCGGTCCAAGCCGCACACCTTTCACTAAGAAGCGCATGACGATAGGCATTTCGAATGGCATGGATGCTGCACCGAGGCGACGTCGGGCCGATGGCCCGTTCTCAACCCGAACCGAATCTGCCCATGAAAAAAGTTCTGCTCCAAACCAGTCTGGCTTTCGCGATGGCACTCAGTGCGTCGTGGGCCGCAGCCCAATCTGCTTCGCCTGCAGCTGCACCCGCATCGGCCGCGCAAGCGCCGGTGTGGAAGTACAAGACGCCGCACCTGACGCGGGCCGAGGTGGATGCATTGCTGGCGCAACCGGACAAACTGCTGGTGCTGGATGTGCGCCGCCCCGACGAGCTGATCAAGTACGGCAGCTTCCCGGTGTTCATCAGTGTTCAAGCCAAGGAACTGGAAAAGCAGTTGGCTTATCTCCCGAAAGACCGGGTGATCGTGACGGTGTCGAACCATGCACAGCGCGCGGGCGCGGCAGGCGACCTGTTGGCTTCACACGGCTTCAAGATCGCAGGCGCGACCGGGTCGGAAGACTATGAGCACGAAGGTGGCAAGGCCGTCGCGCACATCGTGGCACCTCCGCCGGCCGTGGCCGTGGCGGCGACCGCTGCATCGGCGGCCCGCTGAACCATCCCGTGATTCGACTGTGACTCGATAGAGAGACGTGCGCGATGAGTGCTTCGATTCCGCCCACCCCTTACGTCCAAGCGACCTCAGAAGCGAGGACCGACGCCACCTCGCTGCCAGTGCCGGCCGGGCTTGATCCCGCGGCAGGGGCCGCGCGTGTTCGCATCCGGCTGTGGGACGGGCCGACGCGCCTGTTCCACTGGTCGCTGGTGCTGGCCGTATCGACGGCGGTCATCACCGGTCAGATCGGTGGCGACTGGATGCGCATTCATGGCTGGGCCGGCTTGAGCATCATCGGCCTGGTGGTGTTCCGGCTGGTCTGGGGTTTCGTGGGCTCGACCCACTCGCGCTTTGCAAGCTTCGTCGCCGCGCCGCGCCGCGTTGTCGCTTATCTGCGCGGGCGCTGGCAGGGCGTGGGCCACAACCCGCTGGGGGCCTTGTCGGTGCTGGCCTTGCTCGGCCTGCTGGCCGCGCAGGCGCTGACGGGCTTGTTCAGCAATGACGACATCGCCTTCACCGGCCCACTGGCGGCGCGGGTCAGCGACGAACTGTCGGCACGCCTGACCGGTTGGCATCACCAGCTTGCCAATGTGCTGCTGGCCTTGATCGGCCTGCATCTGTTGGCAGTTCTGTTCTACGTGCTCATCAGGAAAGACCAGATCATCCGGCCGATGCTGACGGGCGACAAGGAGGTCAGCGCCACCGAACCCGTCCAGCCGACGCGCCAGGCGGGCTGGGTGTCGTTTGCCATCGCACTGGTCTTGGCCTTGGGTGCGGTCTACCTCGCCAGCGGAGCGGTGGACCGACCAGCGTCACCGGCTGCAGCAGCGCCCGCTGAAGCGCCGGCGCCGAAAGCAGTGGCGCCGGCCTGGTGAAGCGAAGGCCCGCACGGCGCGGGCCGCAAGCTCATCAGACCGTTAGCGCACCCCAACACCCATCGCTACGCACTTGCGTTCGACGCGGAGCTTGCACTGACGACCGCCCGACACAGGCGCAAAAGTTCAAGCTGGCGCCACGCGGCCTGGACAAGAGATGCGCTGTCGCGCAGGC
>CAXTCD010000121.1:0-15708 GCA_964242145.1 uncultured Rhizobacter sp. | reverse complement strand
GGGCTACTGGCTACTGGCCCTCATCGAGGTGTCCGATTAAATTGGACCATGACACGTATCTCAACCGAGATACGCGTGGGTTGAAACTCGATCGACTCTGACGGCGCTCCGTACGTGTGCGAGTCGCGTATCTCAACCGAGATACGCGTGGGTTGAAACCTGATGATCCAGTGGGCAACGATGCTGGCCGCGGTCGCGTATCTCAACCGAGATACGCGTGGGTTGAAACTTCGGATGAGCCGCCAACGTCCAGGCCGAACCAGGTCGCGTATCTCAACCGAGATACGCGTGGGTTGAAACCCCAATAGTGGGATATGAGAGCGGGGCTAGATTCCGTCGCGTATCTCAACCGAGATACGCGTGGGTTGAAACCTTGACGTGGAGTACCGCCGCCAGACCTTCGAGGCGTCGCGTATCTCAACCGAGATACGCGTGGGTTGAAACTCGATCGACTCAGACGGCGTGCCGTACGTGTGCGGTCGCGTATCTCAACCGAGATACGCGTGGGTTGAAACGAGCTGAACAGGTAGCCGATGAAGTCGGTGGCCGGTCGCGTATCTCAACCGAGATACGCGTGGGTTGAAACTCGCGAGAAACGCAGCCATCCAGCACGATAACGCTGGGTCGCGTATCTCAACCGAGATACGCGTGGGTTGAAACCTTGAGTTCGGCACCAAGTACCTGGACCCCCGCCGTCGCGTATCTCAACCGAGATACGCGTGGGTTGAAACGCGTCAATAGTGACCGTGCGGCGGCAAGTGCGCAAGTCGCGTATCTCAACCGAGATACGCGTGGGTTGAAACATGATGCGAGAGGGTCATACGTCACCTTTCAACATGTCGCGTATCTCAACCGAGATACGCGTGGGTTGAAACGCTTTTGCCTTGGCTTGCAGCGCCGCAATCCTGGTCGCGTATCTCAACCGAGATACGCGTGGGTTGAAACTTGTGGGCGTAGTGGGTCTGCTGTTGGTCGTGGCGTCGCGTATCTCAACCGAGATACGCGTGGGTTGAAACACCGGTCGCGCATCACGCCCGTATCCGCCTGGCCGTCGCGTATCTCAACCGAGATACGCGTGGGTTGAAACCCAGCTCCTGGCGATGCGGCCACCGTGTGGAGCTGTCGCGTATCTCAACCGAGATACGCGTGGGTTGAAACCTGTGAGGGAGTTCAAACCATGCAAGCCCACCCCAGTCGCGTATCTCAACCGAGATACGCGTGGGTTGAAACAAGGATGCGACGACCGGCTTCCTGATCGGCGTTGGTCGCGTATCTCAACCGAGATACGCGTGGGTTGAAACAGCTGGGTCAGGTTTTTGCCTCCGCTCAAGCGTCGTGGCGTATCTCAACCGAGATACGCGTGGGTTGAAACGCTGCTACCCGCCTACCTGTGCTCATGCTGCTACGTCGCTTATCTCAATCGAGCTACGCGTGTGTTCAACATGCTCAGACATGTCGGTCTGGAATTTGATGCTTGAGAAGGCACAGGTCGCCTCCACGGCGAAAGCCTGCGTGATGACCGCGGCCAGCTGGTTGACGCTATTGCCGCTGGTGACGCCTTCTATGTCCGAACGATGCGCTCGATTTCCATCAAAGTGAGATGAATGCGGTCTACAGGGCCGCTCCGCTGAGCTGGCAACCAGAGCACACACCCAGCCGTAGCGAGTCGGGAACCGAGCTTGATGGCAGCCAGGCGACAAGTTGATGCAGGCGGGAACGGCTCGATCCACTCGCGTATGCAGCAACGCGAGATAAGCCCGCCGCGGGTGCGTCATCGGGCCGACGAACTATTCCGCAAAGAGCCGCTCGATACCGGCATGGGCCTGCGGCTCGACTTGCCACCAATCTTTGACACAGTGCTCAATCACCGCCTTGCATCGCGTTGCTCATCTGATACGGCAGGCCCGTGGCCGGCGCTTCGTCCACATCGATCGCCTGTGCCGGACTGACACCACGCCGGCGCGGGCTCGACGCCGATATCGCCACCGACCTTCGACAGACGAAACCCCAAAAGAGCGCGCAAGTCCGGCGATAATGCCGCTCCAGCTCCCATGGTGAAATAGGTAGACACAGCAGACTTAGATTTGAGCACCTGGTTCGGAAACGGCCAGCGTGAATCCCGTCAAATTCGGTGAACCCCCTGGCTCTGCAGCCGAGGCAACGCCGAGCCAAGACCCGCCAAGGAACCGGCAGGTAAGGTGTAGAGAGCAGACGGCGGGGACCTACAGCGAAAGCCAAGGTCAAGGCGTGCTCCAGACCCCAAACGCGGCATCGCCGCGGCGACGAAAGGCGTAGTGGGTAAGAAAATCTGCCGCTTGGAAACGAGCATGCCGGTTCGATTCCGGCTGGGAGCACCAGGATTCTGCGAACGCGAGGCCTTGTTCAGTGGCCCTCGCGCCGTGCGCATCGAGCCGGCAAGGCGCTGAGCTTGCAATGGCAGGAAACGGCGTGTGGAGGAGCAAGGTCCTGGACAGCAAGATCGGCTCGGCCTTCGACCTCGAAGTGGTCGAACTGAATGGCGACGGCAGGCCCGATCTGCTGGCCACGACCCATGAAGGTGGCTCCACTGCGTCGATCTTCGCCGATGAAATTCCCACCGACTTCAAGACCGCCAGTTGGACCCGCCACACGCTGCTGACCGGCATCAAGACGGAAAAAGGCGGCTTCCATCAAGCCTCGCCCGGCACGGCATTCGCGGTGCAGCCCGCACCAGCCCAGCCACTGAAGAAGCCATGACCCCTTGCCGGCGGTAAGGGCTCAACGAAGGTTCATCGCTTGATCTCCGCGAGCGACGACCCGGCGGACTGGACCGATGTCGAAGACATCATCGTCGACACCGGTTCAACGATCGGCCAGGTCACCTTCGGCGACATCGATCACGATGGCCGCGTGGAACTCTTCGTTCCGGCTTACGACGACAGCAAGATTCTCGTGTTCGCCTCTGACGGAAACAAGGCTGGGCAGGTCAAAGCCTTGGCCTGCCCGCTTTGTCTTTTGCCTTTATGCCCTGCCGCTCGCGAGGAAATTTGGCAACGACATTCGGCAGCGAGAGGCCCAGTACACAAAAGAGCGGGCCACGCCATCTGCCGTCGCCTGCATCACCTCACACGAAGCGGCTGGCCAGCAAATCTTCAATGCGGATCGGCAACTCACGCACCCGCACACCGGTCGCATGGAACACCGCATTGGCGACTGCTGCATTCATGCCGACGTTGCCCAATTCACCGACGCCCTTGATGCCCAGATCGTTCAACTGCAGGTCGATCTCCGGAAGAATGATCGCCTCGTAGCGCGGAATGTCGGCGTTCACCGGAATCAGGTATTCCGCCAGGTCGGTGTTGGTATAGCGAGCGGCCCGCCGGTCGATCTCGGTGGCTTCATGCAATGCGCACGACACGCCCCAGATCTGCGCGCCCATCAGTTGGCTTTCGGCTGCCTTCGGGTTGATGACCTGCCCGAATGCATACGCGCCAACCACCCTTGGCGTACGGATCTCGCAAGTGCGGGCATGAACGCGCACCTCGACGAACGATGCACCGAAGGCCGCCTGCACACGGTCTTTCAGCCGAAAGCCGCCAACGATCGCCGACGCGCCCTTGTAGAGCATCGCAACCGAGTCGGGCTTGCCTCCGTGCGGCACGTTCTCGGCGTATTCCTCGATCGCCCCAGAACTGACCCGCGCCAATGCCTTGGCCAAGGGCTCGCTGCGGCCATCGGGCGCGCGCAATTGGCCGTCGGCGAATTTCAGTTGCGCCGGGTCGCTGCCGCTCAACGGGCTGTCGGACGCAGCGCTGGCGGCTACCGCCAGCCGCGAACGGATCTGCTCGCAAGCCTTCGCGACGACGTTGCACACGCTCGCGGTGGAGTTCGACCCGCCAGCCACCGGCGCAGGCGGCAGCTCGCTGTCACCGACGCGCACGTCGATGCGGCTGATCGGCACGCCGAGCCGGTCTGACACCGTGATGGCAAGCGCCGTGTACACGCCATTGCCGATCTCGTGCGTGCCGGTCTGAACCGTCACCTGGCCTTGCGACGTCAGCCGCACGCGCGCTGTGGCCGTGGCCACTTGAGTCGGGCACACCGTCGATGCGCAGCCGTAGCCGATCAACCCGTCGCCCTCGCGCATCGAGCCCGGCTGCGCGCTGCGTTTGGACCAGCCGAAGGCCTGCGCACCGGCATCAAAGCAGGGCATCAACTGGCGCGAGGTGTAAGGCAGGCCTTTGATCGGCTCCGTCATCGTGTCGTTGATGCGGCGCAGCTCGATCGGGTCCATCTTCAAGGCATAGGCCAGCTCATCCATCGCGCTCTCCAGCGCGAACATGTAAGGCGTTTCGGCCGGGCTGCGCATGAAGCCGGGCGTGTTGCGGTCGGCATGAACGATCGTCACTTTCGATGAGACGTTAGGGCAGCCCTACATGCGGGTCGTCGCATCGACACCGCCCACCTTGTAGTCATCGAGCCGGCTGGTGATCTCTTCGCCTTCGTGGCTCAGCGCCACCAGCTTGCCATCGGGTTTCGCGCCGAGGGTGACCTGATGACGCGTCTCGGCGCGGTACGTCGCGATCGTGAAGCCCTGGGCCCGCGTGGCTTCGAGCTTCAGCGGCCGATTGAGCTTGCGCGCCGCCAGTGCCACCACCGCCGTGCGCTGCGTCAGCGAGCCTTTGGAGCCGAATGCGCCGCCCACATACGGCGAGATGACCTGGATGTCCTCGGCCGGCATCGACAGCTGCTCTGCCAGGCCATGCTTGAAGCCGGAGACGTTCTGGCTGCCTTCCCAGACGGTGAGCTTGCCGTTGTTCCACGCGCAGACGGTCGAAAACAGCTCGATCGGGTTGTGATGCTGGGTCGGGGTTTCATATTTCGCGCTGATCTTGACCGGCGCCTTCGCATACGCCGAAGCAAAGTCGCCGACCTTCGGGTCTTCGCTCGGTTCGGGCGGCGGCGGCTCCACCGGCCCGAGCTTCAAGCCGGCACTGCCAAAGGTGGCCGATGGTTTGTCTTCCACATAATCGACGACCAGCCGCCGGGCCGCTTCACGCGCCGCTTCGAAGGTGTCGGCAGCGATCAGCGCAACGATCTGTCCGTCATGGAAGATGGTTTCCTGCATCGGCGCGATCGACGTGCCCATGTAGCCCTGCTGCGAGAAGGTCTTGCCCGGTTGAATCGAGCCGATGTTCTTGTGGGTGAACACCTCCAGCACACCGGGCACCGCGCGCGCGGCACGCTCGTCGATGCCGCGGATGCGCCCTTTGGCAATCGAGGCGCCGACCAGATACGCATAGGCCGGGTTGGCCATCGGTTGGTCGGAAGCAAAGCGGGCACCGCCCGTGACCTTCAAGCGGCCGTCAAAGCGCGGGGTCGCCGTTCCAACGCGCGTTGATGATGGGTTAGGTGATGATGTACCAGCAGGGCTCGATGCGCCCGCTGCAGTGGGCGGCCGGGCCGGCTTCGGTTCAAGGGGCGCAAGAGCCCCCGATCGCCGGGCCAGCGCCGTAGCGCTTGATGGTGTTGCCCGCAGCCTGAAGCCGGGCTACCTTGTTGCCTCCACCGGCTGGGCGATCCCGATCGAGAAATAGTCGGCGCCGCAGATCGTTGATGATCAAACCATGCACGCTTGGGCCACTCGGTCATCAGTGGCACGGTCTTCGGCTCGATGCGGCTCAACGCGTCGGGCTGGGTGCCCGAGCGCATTGACAGCAGGTCAGCTCATGCACAGCGGGCAACAAGCTCGCTCACGCAAAGCTCGCAACAAGCTCGCACAGGCGCTCGCATGAATCGAGAATGCTTTGGTCGGGCACGGCGGCCACGTTGAGCAACAAGCCCTGGCGCTGTGACTCGGGCGAGGTGTACCACTGAGACAGCGGCGCTGGCGCGAGCCCTTGCGCGAGCGCCGCTTTCGCGACCTCGTGGTCCGGCACGGGGTCTGGCAGGCGCAGCATCACCGCCAGCCCGGCGGCGACCGCTTCCAAGCCCTGGCGCGCAAAGAAATCCATCATCACGTCGCGCCGATGGGCATAGATGCGTTTGGTCTTGCGCAGGTGGCGCAGGTAGTGGCCCTCACGCATGAAATCGGCGGTAGCGATCTGCACCGAAGGCCCGGGCGCCGGGTACAACGAAGCCGCCGCTTCGGTGAAGCGTGCCACCAAGGCCGGCGGTATCACGACAAAGCCCAGTCGCAAGGTCGGGCTGATGGTCTTGCTGAACGAACCCACATGGATCACGCGCCCGAAGTCATCGAGCGACGCCAAGGCCGGTGCCACCCGCCCCTTCAACTGCAGCTCGCTCAGATAGTCGTCTTCGATGATCCACGCGCCGCTGCGCGCGGCCCAGCTCAGCAACTGCAGGCGGCGGCTGCGCGACAACGATGGCCCGAGCGGCGCCTGCTGGCCGGGGGTGACGAGTGCCAGCGCAGCGTCGGGTGCGGCGCTCAACGCATGGTCCACATTCATGCCTTCGGCATCGACCGGCACCGGCACCAGCTTCAGCCGCGCGACCTCCAGGCCTTTGCGCGCAATCGGAAAGCCCGGGTTCTCGATCCATGCCTTGCGCCCTTCCAGGCCGAGCACGCACAAGCTCAGGCCCAGGGCGCCGCTGAAGCCGGAGGTGATGAAGATCTGTGACGGCTCGCAGGCCAGGCCACGCGCGATCGCCAGGTGGGCCGCGATTTCGCGGCGCAGGCACAGCTCGCCGCGCGGGTCGGGATAGTTGGGCGAGGCATTTACCTCCTGCCGCACCGCTCGCGAGCGCAGGCGCGCAACAAGCTTGGACGGGAAGCCCTCTTGCGATGGCATGCCCATCTGGAACATCGCCGCAGGCGCCGTGAAGTCGGGGTAGATGTCCATGATCGACGGGCCGCCCGATGGCGGCAGCCCGGCCTTCGCCTGGGGCTTGAGCCGGGGCGGCGCCGGCCGCGCTGCCACGCGCGTGCCGCCCGGTGTGGACGACACGATGAGCCGCGCATCGATCAGCCGCTCATAAGCCGTGCGCACCGTGCCTCGTGCCACACCGAGCTGTGCCGCAAGATCGCGCCATGAGGGCAGCCGCGCCTCGGGCAGCAGCAACTTGTTGTTGATGGCGGCCGCGATGTGCCGATGAATTTGCTCTGCGAGCGTCAGCCGCGAGGCTCGGTCGATGATCAGCGAGAGGCGCTCAGTCATGGTCCATGGTCCATCACAAATATCGATTTCCGGTGCTTTCTTCGCTGCTCGAACAGGACCAACATCGACGCGTTGAGAGTGCCACGCCGCGCCCGCCTTGTTTCCGCCAGCCGCCGCGTGGCCCTGAGCGATCTGCCCAAGACCTGCGGATCGCAACCGTCATGAACCTGGCAGCCCGTCTGCCGCCGCCGTTCTCGCAGCCCGACGCAAAGAGAAGAGGCGATGTAACTCCTGAGAAGAACCCAAGTGTTTTGCCGTCGCATTTTCACCGCTCCACGCTTATCTCTGCTGCCGCCCTTCCGCTCCTTCTTCCAACCCGCACTGCGCTTGTCGGCGCGGCCCGCGATCGCACTGCCCGCGCTGTGCCTCGCCGCGCTCGCATTGAGCGGCTGCGGTCGTGGCCAGGCGGCCGATGCCGCGGCAGTACCACCGGCCGTGGAGGTGGATGTGGCAACGGTCGTGGTCAAGCCGGTGCGCCAATGGGACGAGTTCAATGGCCGCATTGCCGCGGTCGACTCGGCGGAGATCCGCCCGCGCATCAGCGGCTATGTCGAGCGCATCGCCTACACCGAAGGCCAGGCGGTAAAGCGCGGCGATCTGCTGTTCAAGATCGACGATCGCCCTTATCAGGCCGCGCTGGAGAGCGCGACGGCGCGGCTGCAGCGCGCACGCGCGCAGGCCAGCCTCGCGAAGTCGCAAGCGCAGCGGGCACAGGCGCTGCTCGAGACCCAGGCGATCTCCAAGGACGATGCCGAGATTCGCCAGGCCAACCAGCTGCAAAGCGATGCCGATGTGCGCGATGCCGAAGCGGCCTTGGCCGTGGCCCGGCTCAACCTCGCCTTCACCGACGTTCGTGCGCCGATCAGCGGCCGCGCCGGCCGCACGCAGCTCACGATCGGCAATCTCGCCCGAGCCGACGAAACCGTGCTGACGACAGTGATGTCACAAGACTTCGTGTATGTGTATTTCGACCCCGACGAGAAGAGCTATCTCGGCTACGCGAGTGCCCGCAAGGCCCAAGGCGCATCGGCGCCGATGGCCGTTCAGGTGGGGCTCGCGCATGAGCCTGGCTTCCCGCATGCGGGCGTCGTTGACTTCGTCGAGAACCAGGTCGACCCGGCCACCGGCACGATCCGCACGCGGGCCCGCCTGAAGAACGAAGGCCGTGTCTTCACGCCCGGCCTGTTTGCGCGCGTGCGGCTCGGCCAGGACATCGAAACTCCGGCGATCCTGATCGACGAGAAGGCCGTGTTGATCGACCAGAGCCGCAAATACGTCTATGGGGTCGGGCCCGACAACAAGACCTGGCGCAAAGACATCACCCTCGGCCGCGCAAGCGAGGGCCTGCGCGTGGTGGAGTCGGGCTTGGCGGCGGGCGATAAGGTCGTGGTGGGCGGCGTCCAGCGCATCTATGCGGCGGGCACAGCGGTTCATGCCACCGAAGTGGCGATGGCCACGGCTGCGGCTGCCCACTGAGCGCGCCGCCATGGACTTCTCCAAGTTCTTCATCGACCGGCCGATCTTCGCGATCGTGCTGTCGGTCATCATTTTTTCGCTCGGGCTGATTGCGGTGCCGCTGCTGCCGGTCGGCGAGTATCCCGACGTCGTGCCGCCCAGCGTGGTCGTGCGCGCCACTTACCCCGGCGCGAACCCGAAGGAGATGGCCGAGTCGGTCGCCATTCCGCTCGAAGAAGCGATCAACGGCGTCGAGGGCTTCATGTACATGAAGTCGGTCGCCGGCTCCGACGGCAGCCTGCAGGTCGTCGTGACCTTCCAGCCTTCGGTCGATCCCGACACCGCCGCGGTGCGGGTGCAAAACCGCGTCAGCCAGGCCTTGTCTCGCCTGCCCGATCAAGTGCGGCAGTACGGCGTGACGACCCAGAAGCAGTCGCCCAGCCCGTTGATGTACGTGAGCCTGTATTCGCCCGACAACAGCCATGACGCGCTGTACCTGCGCAACTACCTGACCTTGCATGTGAAGGACGAGCTCGCGCGGCTGGCCGGCATCGGCGACGTGGCCTTGTACGGCTCGGGCGACTATGCGATGCGGCTGTGGCTGGACCCCGGCAAGCTGGCTTCGCGCGGCATCACCGCAAGCGACGTGCTGAGCGCAGTGCGCGAACAAAACGTGCAGGTCTCGGCCGGGCAGCTCGGCGCCGAACCGTCACCGAAAGCCACCGATCTGCTGCTGTCGATCAACGTGCGCGGCCGGCTGCGCAATGAACAGGAGTTCGGTGAGATCGTGCTGAAGCACGGTGCGAACGGGCAGATCGTGCGGCTCGCCGATGTGGCGCGCATCGAGCTCGGCGCGGGCGACTACACGATGCGTGTGCTGGCCGAAGACAAGAACGCCGTCTCGGCCGGCATCTTCCTGTCGCCCGGCGCCAATGCGCTGAGCGTGGCCGATGCCGTCTACGCCAAGTTCGATGCGCTGGCGAAGCACTTCCCGCCCGGCGTGGCATTCCGCGCCGATTGGGACCCGACCGTCTTCGTGCGCGACTCGATCCAGTCGGTGAAGACCACGCTGATCGAGGCGATCGTGCTGGTGGTGCTGGTCGTCGTGCTGTTCCTGCAGACCTGGCGCGCCTCGATCATTCCGTTGATCGCGGTGCCGGTGTCGATCGTCGGTACCTTCTCGTTCCTTTACTTGATGGGTTATTCAATCAACACGCTGACCTTGTTCGGCCTCGTGCTGTCGATCGGCATCGTGGTCGACGATGCGATCGTCGTGGTCGAGAACGTCGAGCGCTACATCGGCCAGGGGCTCGCGCCGCGCGACGCCGCGCACCGGGCGATGCGCGAGGTCTCAGGCCCGATCATCGCGATCGCGCTGGTGCTGTGCGCGGTGTTCGTGCCGATGGCGTTTCTCTCCGGCGTCACCGGTCAGTTCTACAAGCAGTTCGCGGTGACGATCGCGATCTCGACCGTGATCTCGGCGATCAACTCATTGACGCTGTCGCCGGCGCTTGCCGCCAAGCTGCTGCGGCCGCACGACGCGCCGAAAGACCTTCTGGCCCGCGCACTCGACCGCGGTCTGGGCTGGCTGTTCCGCCCTTTCAACCGCTTCTTTCAACGCAGCTCGGTGCGCTATCAAAGCGCGGTCGCGCGCACGCTCGGCCGGCGCTCGCTGGTGTTCGCCGTCTACCTCGGGCTGCTGGTGGCAACCGTCGTGTTATTTCAATCGGTGCCCGGCGGCTTCATTCCGACGCAAGACAAGCTCTACCTCTTTGGCGGCGCCAAACTGCCGGAAGGCGCGTCGCTGGCCCGCACCGATGCCGTGACCCGCAAGATGAACGAAATCGCCTTGGGCGTGGACGGCGTCGACATCGTGTCGGCCTATTCGGGCTTCAACGCATTGCAGTCGGTCAACACACCGAACGTCAATGCGTCGTACATCATGCTCAAGCCCTTCCACGAGCGCAGCCGCAGCGCCACGGCCATCAACGACGAACTCAACGCCAAGTTCGCCAATCTGAAAGAAGGTATCGTCTATGCGCTGCTGCCGCCGGCAATTCAAGGCCTGGGCAATGGTTCGGGCTACTCGCTTTATCTGAGCGACCATGCCGGCCTCGGCTACGCCGCGTTGCAGGATGCGCTCAACACCTTCCAGGCCGAGGTCGCGCAAACGCCGGGCATGACTTACCCGGTGAGTTCGTACCAGGCCAACATTCCGCAGCTCGAAGTGATCGTCGATCGCGTCAAGGCCAAGGCGCTGGGCGTGTCGCTGACCGAATTGTTCGACGCCCTGCAGACGGAGCTCGGTTCGGTCTACGTCAATGACTTCAACCAGTTCGGCCGCGTCTACCGCGTGATGGTGCAGGCCGATGCGCCGCACCGCCAGCAGGCCGAAGACATCGGCAAGATCCAGGTGCGCAACGGCCAGGGCGATTTGATGCCGATCAGCTCGCTGATCACGGTCGTGCCGAGCTTCGGGCCCGACCCGGTGGTGCGCTACAACGGCCACCCGGCCGCCGATCTGCTCGGCGACTCCGACCCGAAACTGCTGTCGTCGGCCCAGGTCATCACGAAGCTGACCGAGATCGCGGCGCGCGTTTTGCCTGCGGGCATCGAGCTGGAATGGACCGACCTCAGCTATCAGCAGGTCTCGCAAAGCAATACCGCCATCGTCGTGTTCCCGCTCGCGGTGATGCTGGTGTTCCTGGTGCTGGCCTCGCTTTATGAGAGCTGGACTTTGCCGCTCGCGGTGATCCTGATCGTGCCGGTGTGCATGTGTTCGGCGCTGTTCGGCGTGTGGCTGGCCGGTGGCGACAACAACGTGTTTGTGCAGGTCGGGCTGGTTGTGCTGATGGGGCTGGCTTGCAAAAACGCCATCCTGATTGTCGAATTTGCACGCGAACTGGAAGGGCAAGGCAAGGGCATCGTCGAAGCCGCGCTGGAAGCCTGCCATCTGCGCCTGCGGCCGATCGTGATGACCTCGATCGCCTTCATCGCCGGCTCGGTGCCTTTGCTGCTGGGCCACAGCGCGGGCAGCGAAGTGCGCCAGGCCACCGGAATCACGGTCTTCGCCGGCATGCTGGGCGTCACATTGTTCGGCCTGTTGTTGACACCGGTATTCTATGTTGCGCTGCGCAAACTGGCCTCCCGGCCACCCGTTGCATGAAGGCCCTGACTTGTCGATCGAGGTGGCGGGTTGGGCTTCCGGCGCGTTGAGCCCCGATACATGGCGGTTGGCCAGGCGGTCGAAAGAGTCACCACGCAGGTGAGGCGAGAGCCTATTGCAATTACCCGGTGACGTTTGGTGCTCATCCTGAGGACAATTGGTGCATGAACACCATTGAATCCAGCAGCACCGGCAGCGCTTGGCTCCCCGTGAAACGCATCCTTGATCGTGGACGCGTTGCCGAGCAGATACGCGACGAATTGCGCGATCGCATCCTCGACGGCGTTCTGACACGAGGCACCAAGTTGCCGACCGAGCGCGAACTGGCCATTGCTTATGGCGTCAGCGGCGCCACGATCCGCGAAGCACTGCGCGCCCTCGTCAGCACCCACATGATCGAGGTGCGGCATGGCAGCGGCGCTTATGTGACGGCCGATGCGGAACAGCTGATCGCTCAATCGTTGCATTCGATGATCCAACTCGAAAAGATCGAGCTGCCCGACACCTTTGGCGTATTGACGGTGCTCAACGTTTACGGTGCCGAACTGGCAGCCGCTCGCGCAACGCCCAACGACATCAACAAGCTGAAAGAATCCTTGCGTCAGATAGAAGCCGCCACGACACCCGGTGAGCTCAGTCTGGCCTTGAAGAGCTTCCTGTTCAACTTGGCCGAGGCTTCCCACCATCATTTGTTGGTGGCGATCTGTAAATTCCTCGCGGGCTTTCAGGCCGGCTTGACGAACAAGATTTCATCGGCTCCCCACAGCGCCTGGAAACGCATCCGCGCCAGCCTGCGCGACGACCGGCAACGCCTGGTCGATGCCATAGCCCGAGGCGACGCCACCGATGCACGCACCTGCGCGCTGGTGTTCCACCAACATGCGATGCAAGAACTTCGCGATACGGAAGCGATCGCGCCATAGCGCCGCTGAAAGGCAACCGGGAAAGGCGCGCACCAAGCAAGCCAAGCCCGCGACCAGGACTGGCGGCGGGCTTGGCTTTCGGACATCGGGCATCAAAGCCACGAAGACGAATCTGTCAACGCTGGGTGACGGGTTCCCGGTGTTCCGCCCAATCGTGCGGCCGGTTTTGCGTTGCGAATAACGACATTGTGCGCAAGCGGCTGGCGCCTGATCGATCGAAAAGCCGGGCCCCGGCCAGCCAGTTCTCACACCGCGACAACACACCCACCGTGATCGATGGCGATGCGGTGGCGAGCTGAACAGGCGCTTCGTCCCTCAGGCGTCAGCGGGCATCGGCGATGAATCACGGCGTGGCGAGCAGCGCTTCGGGCAGCGGCATTTGATCAGCCGATGCCGCCGTCATTTCCCCCGCCAGCTTCGTTGCCAGATCGACGAACAAGCGCAGCTTGAGCTGCGACTGCGAACGCTCGGAATGGTAGAGATACAGGCCCGGCCCGCGAGGGATGTAGGCCTTGAGCATCGGTTCCAGCAGACCTGCAGACACTGGCGCCTGCACTTCGGGATCGGCCACGAAGGCGAGCCCCAGACCTTGCACCGCCAAATCGACCAACAGGTGGCGATCGTTGACGACCAAGCCCCCGCCTGCGTCAAGCACAAACTCGCGCTGACCGCGCCGAAAATTCCAGCCATGCCGTTCCTGCGAGGCCATCGAGCGACAGCGAATCGTTTGATGACCCACCAGATCTTCAGGCACACGAGGCCGCTCTGTACTTCGCAGATAGCTCGGCGCCCCCACCACCGACCACGCGATCGGTGGCATCAACCGAACCGCGACCATGTCTTTCTCCACCGCCTCGCCCGGGCGAATGCATGCGTCGTGTCGCTGCGATGCCAGATCAAGCTTGGCGTCGTCCATCACGATCTCCAGCGCCACCTCCGGGCAGGCTCGGCGAAAGGCGGGCACCAGCATGCTCAGCAACAAGCGGGCAACGCCGTTTGAACAAGCGACACGCAGGCTGCCTCGGGGCTGCACGCCCTCACGGCCCAAGATCGCAAAGGCGTCGATGATCTCGGCCGCCGCCGGCCGCAGGCGCTCGAACAGCGACGCGCCCGCTTCCGTGAGGGCGACCCGGCGCGTCGTCCGCTCAAACAGCGCCGTGCCGTGTCGGAGTTCGACGATGCGGATCGCTTTGCTGACCGCTGTGGTCGTGACGCCGAGCCGACGTGCCGCAACCGTGAAGCTGCAAGTCTCGGCCACGGCCAGAAATGTCGTCACCCCATCCATCGGATCTGGAAACATCGGTCGGCATCAATGAAGAAAGCGCCGGTTCGCAAGCGAGCCAGGGGCGCGCCGATGCGGCCTCCTCATCCAGGCAACTTGCCATGACCACCTGGCACTCAAGGGCGGCACGGAACGAGGCGAAGAATGCGAGACCTGTGCACATCAGTCCATCGATTTCGGCAGATCCCCTTCCAATCTGCGGGCTGTACTAACCTTTTATTCCTGTGCCGTCAAAATGCTGCCCCGGCCGAAATCGTGATCGCAGGACGGGGGCGCGCGCCCGCCCTCGTTCAGGCAGGGCTCAGCATGAAAAAAGGGCCGATCACGGCCCTTTGTTGTTGACGAGCAGCGCTCGATCAGCGATTGGTTTGGTCGTCGCTCTTGCTGGCGCCCGGGCCCGGGGTGGCATCGGTGTGAGCGCGCTTGTGGTGCTTGGACTTGGCCTTCTTCATTGCCTTTTCATCCGCCATGGTTTGATCGTTTGCATCGGCATGCTTCTTGACCTTCGCGGGAGCGCTCTCCGTTCCGCTGTTGCCTGGCGGGCGGTTGGTGTCTTGACCGGTCGACGGCGTTTCGCCCTGGGCGAAAGCAGCGCCTGCGAACAAGGTGGTCAATGCCAGGACAGAGAGTGATTTTTGGATGCGATGCATAAGAGAAACTCCTTCAGTTGAAATGGGTGCCGGGCTGAACCCGCCTGGCGATGACGCCTTTTTGATTTCGGCGAATCAAGCCGATTGCGTTGTGCCAACTCTAATCACGCTGTCATCATCTGGATGTCAGACATGTCCGGCAGTCATGTAGGACGCAGGCAAGGCGCTGTGCAGGCGGCGAAGCAACGGCGGGGCCGGCTCGATCACTCGACGCACACCGACCTTGTCAGCGATGGCACGGGCAGCTGATTCATTGCGCCAGCAACCCGACTGCGCTGAGGCCATGGCGACACTTCGCTTTGACCATCCGCACCCGCATGACCATCGGCGGGATGCGTCAACCACCGCCACCGCCACCATCACCGGCTCCGCCCGGTTTCGGGTCTGTGGTACAGAAAGACCCCATCGACTTCCCCTTGCGGCCAATGCGGCCTGTGACCAGCCGCCGCGCCGAGCATCTGCCTCTTTCTGAGGCACGGCAAGTTTGCTCAATAGGGAATGGGGCTGCCGGGTTGTCCATGGAATTGTCCACAGCCTTGCCCACGGCCGACAGGGACAACTTCTCCTCCGCTTTCTCATCGCCTTAGCACAAATTTCAGCGAGTTTCGGTCACCTCCGCGACCCGCTGCGACGCATTTCCTCGAAAGCAGGGAAGGCTCGGTCACAGAAATCACGCCACGACGGATCGTGCAGCACCGGTGATTCCCATCATCTTTCTAACCCTATCGATGAGCGCCGCCCACACCCGCGCTGGCTTGTGCTGGTTCGCGCAAGTGCGTCCGGATGCGCGCGGATTCAATGACCGCCCTCCCCCTGCGCATCGCACCGGTGGGGAGGGCCAAGCGCTGCGCTTATCTGCGCTGCCAGAGCACGCCGATGACGCCCGGGACATCCGGATACCAGCCCGCCCCTGCCCAAGCCGTGTGGGCGATCTGGCAGGCATACGACGCGCCCTTGTAGCTCACGACATCCCCCACGCGGTAGGTGCGCCCTTCGGCCCAGGCCGAAGCCGAGGGATTTGCAGGTGCAGGTGCAGGTGCAGGTGCAGGTGCAGGTGCAGGCGTTGGCGTTGGCG
>CAXTCD010000120.1:0-15791 GCA_964242145.1 uncultured Rhizobacter sp. | reverse complement strand
CCTTCGTCAATGGCGCGTATGCGCGGCAATTCGGCCGCACTCCGTCGAAGATGATCGGCGAAAGCCTCTATGACTTCGTGGACGAGCGTGACCGCGACCATGCGCGGATTCATTTGTCCGAGGTGATGGCCGAGACACGGATGGTCTCGAACGTCTACCGCATGGTGTCGCAGGGCCCGCGCCCGTGCTGGGTGCAATGGACGAATCGCCCTTTGCTCGATACCGCCGGCAGCGCCGTCGGCTTGCAGTCGGTCGGGCGCGACATCACCGAGCAGCGGGTCATCGAGCAGGCGCTGGCCGACAGCGAGCAGCGCTTTCGGCTCCTGTATGAATCGACGCCGGCGATGCTTCACTCCATCGATGTCTCGGGGAAGATGAATCACGTCAGCGATCGCTGGCTGGAGGTAATGGGCTACGAGCGCGCCGAGGTGATGGGGCGGCCTTCCTATGAATTTCTGGCGCCGGCCTCACGCGTCAAGGCGCTGGAGGTCGTGTTCCCGGCCTATTACGCGACCGGGCGCTGCGATCGCGTCGAATACCAATACATCCGCAAGGACGGCAGCTTGATCGATGTGCTGCTGTCGGCGACCTTGCAGCGCGACGCCCAGGGCCAGCCGGCGCTTTCGCTGGCGGTGCTCGAAGACCTCAGCGACAACAAGCGGCTCAATGAAGAGCTGGGCCGCACACATGCGCAGCTCGATGCCATTGTCGATAACGTGCCGGCGATGCTCGGCCATTGGGGCCGCGATGGCCAGACGCGCTTTGCCAATCGCGAGTTCCAGTCGGCCACGGGCTTGCCGCCTGAGCGCATCGTCGGTCGGCCGCTGCGCGAAATCTATGACGCGCTTGACTCGACGGCCTATCCGGTGATCCAGCCGCACATCGTGGAAGTGATGCAAGGCCGGCGCTGCGAGTTCGAGTTGGCCTTGCTGACCACCGACGGCTTGCGGCAGCTGCGCATGACCTTGATTCCCGATCAGCCGGAGCCGGGCGTCATCGCCGGGTTCTTCGGCATGGCCTATGACATCACCGGCCGCAAGGCGCTGGAGCTGCGCCTGAAAGACAGCGAACAGCGCTACCGCTCCTTGTTCGATCACCTGAACAGCGGCTTCGCGTTGCACGAGATCGTGATCGATGACGCCGGCCAGCCCATCGACTACAAATTCCTCGCGATGAACACCGCGTTTGCGTCGATGTCGAACCTGGAGCCGGCGAAGGCGATCGGCCGCCTGGCCAGCCAGCTGATGCCGCAGAGCCGCCAGCATGCGGTCGATTGGGTCCGCATCTTCGGTCGCGTCGCGTTGACCGGCGAGCCCGCTCACCTGGAGCAGCGCTCCGAGTTGCTGGAACGTTGGTACGACATCGTGGCCTATCGGCCGGCGCCGGGCCAATTTGCGGTGATTGCCCAGGACATCACGAAGCGCAAGCAGGCCGAGGCCCGGCTGCAGTCGGCGCTGCAGGAGCGTGAGACGCTGCTGAAGGAGGTCTATCACCGGGTGAAGAACAACCTGCAGGTGGTGCAAAGCCTGTTGAGCCTGCAACTTCGCAATCTGGTCGATGGCCCGGGGCGCGCGGCGCTGGAAGACAGCGTGCAGCGCGTGCGGGCGATGGCGCTGGTGCATGAGAAGCTGTATCAGGCGGGCAGCCTGTCCTCGGTCTCGCTGGCCGACTACACCGCCGATCTGCTGAAGCAGATCGATGAAGTCAACGGCGCTGGCGGGCGCGACCTGCGCATCAGCGCCAGTGTGGTCCCGATGGCGATGGCGCTCGATGGTGCGATTCCGTTCGGCCTGCTGGTCACCGAGCTGGTCAGCAACACGCTGAAGCACGCCTTCGTCCACCGCACGGCCGGCGAGGTGCGGGTCACGGTGAGCCTGGAGCAAGGCGTGCCGTGGCTTCAGGTGTTGGACAACGGCGTCGGGCTGCCAGAAGGATTTCAGATTGATTCCGCAGCCACGATGGGGCTG
Source organism: uncultured Rhizobacter sp. (assembly GCA_964242145.1). GTDB lineage: Bacteria > Pseudomonadota > Gammaproteobacteria > Burkholderiales > Burkholderiaceae_C > Rhizobacter. The sequence continues at coordinate 13,824 of CAXTCD010000120.1, read as the reverse complement.
CAGCTGGCGTCGAATCTCGCGCGGCAACTGGGCGGGCAGCTGAAGGCCGAATCCGCGCCGGGCGGCGGCGCGGTCTTCAGTGCCCAGCTCAGCCGCCTGCAGGCGCCGGCAGCCGTCAAGGAGAACGAATGAGGGCGTCGACGATCCTGATCGTGGAAGACGAATCGGTGGTGGCGCTGGATCTGCAACTGCGGCTGCAGGCCTGGGGCTACCAGGTTGTCGGCACGGCCGACACCGCCGATCAGGCCGTCGCGCTGGCATCGCAGTTCCATCCCGACCTGACCTTGATGGATGTGATGCTGCGCGGCGACGCCGATGGCATTCATGCCGCGGGCCGGCTGCACCGCGAGCTGGGCACGCCGGTGCTGTTCCTGACCTCGTTCAGCGATGCCGACACCGTGCAGCGCGCCGCGCGCACCGCGGCCTACGGCTACGTCACCAAGCCTTACCAGCCGCGTGAGCTGCGTGCCGGCATCGAGGTGGCGCTGTGGAAATCGCGGCTGGAGCTGCAGCTGCGCGAGTCCGAACGCTGGTTCGCCTCGACCTTGCATTGCGTCCAGGATGGTGTCGTGACGGTGGATGCCAGCGGCCATGTGCGGCTGATCAACCCGGCGGCCGAGCGGCTGCTGAGTGTGTCGAACGAGCAGGTGACCGGACTCTCGGTCGACGAAGTGGTGCGCTTCGATGATCCGATACCGGCCTCGTTTGCGATGCAGGTGCTGTTCGATCGGCGGGTCATGGGCGTGCGCCATGGCCGCCTGCTGACGCGAGCCCACGGGCCGAGCCGGCCGGTCGATGAATCGGCCGGGCCGATTCTGGACAGCCGGGGCGGGCTGCTCGGCGTGGTGCTGGTGTTGCGCGACGTCAGCGAGCGTTTTCATCACGAGACGTTGCTGCGCGAAAGCGAGGCGCGCTTTCGACATGCCTTCGAATTCGCCCCGCTGGGCATGGCCCTGGTGGCGTTGGATGGCCACTTCGTTCAGGTCAACGACGCCTTGTGCCGTTTGCTCGGCCGCGATGCTGCGCAGTTGCTGAGCAGCCGCCAGGCGATGCTGACCTTCGCGGCCGATCAGGCGCATGAGTTCGACCGGCTGGAGGAGTTGCGCTGCGGCCGGGTCCGCGTGACACAGTTCGAGAAGCGCTATCTGATGCCCAGTGAGCGCGAGCCGGTCTGGGTGCTGATCAATGCCTCATTGCTGGCCGATGCCGGCCAGAGCACCTGTTATCTATATCAAGTGCACGACCTCAGCCCACAAAAAGAAGCCGCCGCGCGGCTGGCCGAATTGGCTGGCGAGCGCATTCAGCACGGCGTTGACGAATTGGCGCAGCGTGGCCGCGAAGAGCTTCTGGCGCGGGTGAGCCACGAAATGCGCCGGCCGTTGAATGCGGCGCTCGGTTTTGCCGAGTTGATGAAGGCAGGCGCTGCGCACAAGCACGGGCACCGCGACGCGGCGCTGACAAGCCCCGAAGCCGAGCCGGTCTTGCAGGCCGGCCAGCACTTGCGGGCGCGGGTCGACGACGTGCTGGACCTGCAACGCGCCCACGAAGGCGAGTTGCGCTTTTACCTCGCGCCGCACGATCTGCAGAAGCTGCTGCCCGCCGCAATCGAGTTGCTTTCGCCACTGGCCGAGCTGCGCGGGGTGCGCCTGCGCCATGAGCTGGCAAAGGGGCTGCGCGTCCGGGTCGATGAAGCCCGGCTGCGTCAGATCGTGCTGAACATCGGCGCGAACGCCGTCAAATACAACGTGGTCGGTGGCGAGGTGAGGTTTCGCGCCGAAGCGGCGGCCGGCGAGCGGGTGCGCATCACTGTTGAAGACACGGGCATCGGCATGTCGCCCCAGCAGTTGCAGCATCTCTTCGAACCCGGGCCGCGCCCGGCGGCCGATTTTCTGCGCGTGGCGGATGTCGGGCTCGGTCTGAACATCACGAAGAAGCTGGTCGAGCAAATGGGCGGGCGCCTGAGCGTGAGCAGCCGGCCCGGCCAGGGCACGCTCGTGGCGATCGAGTTTGCGTTCGCGCGGCTCGACAGCGCCGCGCCATAAAGCGCTGCAAACACCCCCCTGTTCCTCGAATCTGCTGCGATGAGGTGCTTTGACAATTGCCGGGGCATGAATCATCGAGGATCAGCGTGCGCAAAATTGTCTTGAGTGTTCGTGCCAAACGCCAGGTGTGGGCCTGGATCGCGGCTGGGGTTGCCTTGCTGGGCATGTATGCCCGCTGCGAGGCCCATGACCTGGTGATGTCTGTGACACCGTCGGCGCTGTCCTTACCGATTGACGTGGCGCTGGCCGAAGGCTTCTTCGCAGCCGAGGGCATTGGCGTGCGCGTGGTCGACTGCACCACCGGGCCACGCTGCCTGCAGCAGCTGCTCGACCGTGAGGTCCAGATGACCGCTTCGACCGAGTTACCGGTGGTGATGAGCAGCTTCAGCCACAGCAGCCATGCAATCGTCGCCAGCATCGCCAGCTCGGCGCGCAACATCCGGATCGTGGGCCGCAAGAGCAGCGGTGTGGCCGAGCCATCGCAGCTGGCGGGCAAGCGCATCGGCGTCATCGTCGGCACCAGCTCGCACTACTTCCTCGATGCCTACTTACTGTTCTACGGGCTCGACCCGAAGAAGATCCAGCTCGTCGGCCTGCAGCCCGAGAACATCCTCGCGGCGATCCAGCGGCGAGAAATCGACGCCTTCGCCGGCTACAGCCGCCACATCTTTCCGATCCTGAAGGCCTTGGGCAGCGATGCCGCGCTGCTGAGCGACCCACGCATCTATACCGAAACCTATAACCTTGTGGTTGACCGCAAAACGCTGGCGCAGCGCGAGGCCGAAATCGTCAAAGTGCTGCGCGCGCTGGCGAGTGCCGAGCGCTTCATCATCGATCACCCGCAGCGCGCGAAAGAGTTGATCCACACCCGCACTCGGCTTGATGCCGCAGACATCGATTCGATCTTTCCGAGCTTCAATTACCGGCTGACGCTGGACCAATCGCTGGTCAGCGCAATGGAAGGCCAGGCTCGCTGGGCGCTGCGCGAAGGCCATGTGAGCGCCGTCAAGTCGCCCAATTTCCTCAACTTCATCGAGGCCGCGCCGCTGCGCAAAGCGCTCGCCGGCGCGGCCGGGAAATAAGCCATGGGCCGCACGCAAGGCTTTGCAAACCCCCGCTGGGCGGGCGCAATCGCGCCCTGCCTCAACGAGACACGCCCTGTCACTAAAGGCATCGTCACCCCACGCCCGCTCTCGGCCGCATGGCGGTGGGCGCGGTCCCGGCTGTGGGCATCGCGCGCCGGGCTGGTGTTGATCAGCTTCATCGTGCCGCCGTTCATCGCGTTCGCCGGCGCGGCCGAAGTCAGGCTGGCGGTATCGCAAGGGCCAGTTTCGTTGCCGATCTACGTCGCTGAATCGGAGGGCTACTTTGCCGAAGCCGGCGTCGGCGTTCGGCTGCTGGCCTGCAGCAGCGGGCGCCATTGCTTCCAGATGCTGACCAGCCGCCAGGCCGATCTCGCGACCGCGGCCGAGTTGATGGTGACGCTGGATGCGCTTCAGGGGGCGGGCCGCGATCCGCAAGCCGCGTTCCCTGCGGCGAGTTCCAGCGCGGGTTCCAGCACCAGTTCGCGCGCAGGTTCCGATTCATCGACCCGTGACAAGGTTCGGGGTCCAGACCCGGCCGCAGCCCGTGCCGCGACAGGCAGCGCGATCATCGCGACGCTCAGCGCCTCGACCCGCCACATCAAGCTGGTCGCCCGCAGCGATGCCGGCATCCGCCAGGCTTCCGATCTGCGCGGCAAGCGCATTGCGTCAGTCACTGGCACTTCGGCGCAGTACTTCCTCGACAACTGGCTGATCTTTCACCAGATCGACCCGCAAGAGGTGCGGCTGAACGCCTTGCCGCCCGATCAGCTGGTACCGGCGTTGCTGTCGGGTGATGTCGATGCGATCGCGATCTGGGAGCCGATCGCATCGCAGGCCATCGGCCTGCTGGCCGAACGCGCCATCGTGCTGCAGAACCCGCGTGTTTATACGCAGCATTTCAGCCTGATCGGGCTGCGCTCGACCTTGCAGCAGCGCGAGGCCGATGTGTTGAAAGTGCTGAACGCGCTGGTGCGTTCGGAGCGCTTCATTGCCCAACATCCCGTGCAGGCCGAGCGTTTGCTGAAGCGCTGGATGCCGCAGGACGGTGCCCGCGTCGACCTGTCCGAACATGACTTCAACCTGCGCCTGCCGCAGTCGCTGATCGCGACGATGGAGGCGCAGGCGCGGTGGGCGCAGCGGCAGGGCCTGGGCCGTTTGCCGGGCGGCCCCGGCGGCGTGATGCGCAGCATCGAGCCTTCGCTCTTGCGCCGTGCGGCGCCGGGCTCGGTCGAGCTGGTCAACTGAGGCCGCGGCTGACCGATGCGCATCCGTACCCAACTTCTTGTCTCGGCTGCGCTGGCCGGCCTGCTGTCGGTGGTGGTGGCGGCCGGGCTGATCTACGTGACCCGGCAGGCACAGGCCGGCATGGACGAGCAGGGCGAGGCGCAAGAGGTGGTGCGCGGCGTGGCCAACATGCTGGCCTTGACCAACGAGTTTTCCGTTTACGGCAGCGAGCGCGCGGCAGCGCAATGGCGCACGCGGCACAGCCAGCTCGCGATCTCCATCGATTCGGCAATGAGGCGCCATACGGCACCGCTGGCCCCACTGGTCGAACTGCGCCGCGACGTCAACGACCTGCTGCCGCTGTTCGAAGCGCTGGTGCTGATCGGCCACGATCCGCCCGACACGCTGTCGCAGCGACGGCGCGAGCTGCTGCTGGAACGGCTGCTGACCGAGACACAGGAGGTCGTCGAAAGCCGCCACCGCTGGGCGCTTGCCGTGAGCGATGCACAGCGGCGTGACCAGGCCGTCTACACCGTGATGGTGCTGTCAGCGCCCGTGGCTTTGCTGCTGCTGGGCGCGTCTTTCCTGCTGCTGGTGTCGCGCCGGGTGCTCAAGCCCTTGGCCCAGTTGCAGGCCGCGGTGACGGCCATTCGCGCCGGCGATCTGACGGTGCGCTGCGCCAGCGATGAGCAGGACGAACTCGGCGATACCGCGCGCGCGGTCGATGCGATGACGCTTGCGCTGCAGCAGCAAAGCACCGCGCTGAAGGAGTCGGAGACCCGCCTGAAGCTGATCACCGACACCCTGCCGGCGCGGGTGGCCTATGTCGATGCCGGCGAGCGCTACCGCTTCGTCAACGCGCATTTCGCCCGTGCCGGCGGCGAGAGTGCCGAGTCGATGCTGGGCCGCACGCTGCGCGAGGTGCGCGGCGATGACATCTATCAACTCCTGGCGCCTTATGTGGCGCGTGCCTTGAGCGGCGACAGCGTCAGCTTCGAGACCACGCGCAACGAGAACCAGCGCATCTCGCACCGGCAGTCGACCTATGTGCCTGACCTCGATGCCGATGGCCGGGTGCGCGGGTTCTTCGCGTTGACCTTCGACATCACCGATCGCAAAGAGGCCGAGCTGCGGCTGGCCGCCAGCGAACGGCTGCTGATCGACATCGCCGACAACGTGCCGGCGCTGGTGGCTTACATCGACCGCGACCACTGCTTCGGCTTTGCCAACTGCCGCTACCGCGACTGGCTCGGCACCGACCCCGAGCGCATGATCGGCCGCCACATCAGCGATGCGGTCGGCGCCGATTTTTACGGCATGGTGCGGCCAAACCTGGAGATGGCGCTGGCCGGCAAGCGGGTGCGCTGGGAGCGGCAAAGCACGCGCTATGGGCAGACGGTGTATTACCTGACCGAATACATCCCCGACATCGCGCCCGATGGCAGCGTGCGCGGCTGCTATGCGTTGACGATCGACATCACCGAACGCCGCCTGGCCGAGGTGGCGATCGCGCGCAGCGAGCAGCGCCTGACCGACCTGACCAACAACATCCCGGCGCTGGTCGGCTACTTCGACATGGAAGGGCACTGCCTCTATGCCAACGACACCGCACTGACCTCGCTCGGCCTGGAGCGCGACCAACTGTCGACCATCACGCTGCGCGAGGCCTTGGGCGAAACCAACTTCACGCAGCACGAGCCCTATGTCAAGGGAGCGCTGGCCGGCCAGCGCGCGCGCTTCACCGGCAAGATCAGCTACCCCGGCCGCGACGCGCATTTCCAGGCCCATCTGATCCCCGACCGCATCGAAGGCGGCGCGCAACGCGGCTTCTACCTGATGACCTTCGATATCACCGCATTGAAAGAGGCCGAGCAGCGGCGTGCCAGCGTCGAGCGGCAACTGCGCGCCATCACCGACAACCTGCCGGTACTGATCTCGTACATCGATCACGAAGAGCGCATCCATTTCCTCAACGACACCTACCGCAAGTGGTTGGGCATCGACCCGGCACTGCTGATCGGCAAGACGATGCAGGAGGCCTCCGGGCCCGACCACTACGAGCAGCGCAGCGGTTATCTGCAACTGGCGCTGCAAGGTCAACGGGTCGAATTCGAACTGGAATCGCAGACGCTCGATTCGGTGCGCAGCCTGCAGAACGTCTACATCCCCGACATCCAGTCCGATGGCAGCGTGGCTGGCGTCTACACGCTGAGCACCGACGTTTCGGCCCTGAAGCAAGTGGAGGTGCAGTTGCGCGAGCTGGCGCGGGTCGATGCGTTGACCGGCCTGGCCAACCGTCGCCGCTTCGAGGAGCAAATGGTCGAGGCGATCAGCCGGGCCTCACGCGCATCGAAGCCGCTGGCGTTGATGTTCCTCGATGTCGATCGCTTCAAAAGCATCAACGATGAACTCGGCCACAGCATGGGCGACGCGGTGCTGAAGGAGTTCGCACACCGCTTGCGCGGCGCAGTGCGGCTGACCGACATGCCGGCGCGGCTGGCCGGCGATGAATTCGTGATCCTGCTCGAAGGCCTGCATGCCGAGCATGAGGCCGAGCTGGTGGCCGAAAAAGTGGTGGCGGCGATCCGCAGGCCGTTCGAGCTGCACGGCGTCACGGTCAACGTCACGACCAGCGTCGGCGTAGCGTACTGCCAGCGCCCCTCGCCCGAGAGCGCGATCCTGGACGCTGCCGACGAAGCCCTCTACGAAGCCAAGCGCGCCGGGCGCAACACCTACCGCTCGCGCCATGTCGACGGCATGACGACCGCGTCATTCGGCTCGCTGGAGAGCCTGGCGTCGAAGCGGGCGGCGCGATGAGGTTTTTGCTGAGCAAGCCGAGCGCGGGCACGCCCTGGGCAACGATCCGCTTGGCGTTCTCTCGAGGGATGGCTCAGGTTGCTGGTTCGGCTGCTTGATCATCGATCAGCTCGAGCAACTCGGCCGCACTCCGGGCCCGTGCATCGCTGCCCTCGGCGAGTGGCGCAACATGATGGCGCATTGATTGGATGAATGCGTCAAGCGTCTGCTGGACCGAACTTCCGAGGTAGGTCTCGTAGCCTTCTTCCGGAACGAAGGAACCACCCATATCGATCAGCGACTCCATCACGGCCTGCTGCGCCCACGCCGTGCCGCGTACGAGAATCTGTTCAAGCTCCGCAAGAACACCGAGAACGATGGGATGGAAGGTGCCGGTGTGGTTGTTGCCGACGGCCCAGAGAAACGCGTCGCAGGCTTCATTCGCGGTCGACTCGTCGCAGGCATTCCGAAGCGCGTCGAGCGCGTCGCTGACGGTGCCGGAATCGTTCGAATCGGGCTGCGGGAATCGGTCGAGATCGAGTGGGTTCATCGGGGCTGCAGGTGTCGAGGCTGGAGCTGAAGTGAGGGCGCGACAGCGGCTGCGATGTTGCCGGCCGCCCTCCTTTCTGTGTCACCTTTCTGTGTCACCCCTTGGCCCGTCACTCCTTCGCCCGTCACTCCTTGGCGGCTTGCGGACTGACCGGCTTGCGTTCCGGCTTGACGACCGGCACCGCAGCGAGCTTCTGGCCGATGCCCAGGTTCATCGCGTTCAGGATGTCGCCGTTGTCTTGCGTCAGCTCCCAGGCGAACACGCCGGCCAGGCCTTGCTGCACCGCGAAGCGGCCTTTGTTGACGACGGTGCGCGGGTCGTCATAGCCGATGTAGCGTTTCTCGCGTTCGTTCCACAACGCATACGACTGCAGCGTCTCATCGAGCACCAGGCGCCAGCCTTGCGCGCCACGGCCTTCGGGGCCGATCCAGTGGACGGCCAGGTCGCGGTAATCGCTTGCGCCTTCGCCGGCCGGGAAGACGTCGGTGCGGTCCACACCGCTGAAGCCTTGCGGGCCGGGCCCGGCCACGCCAGCAAAGCCGCGGCCATACATCGCGATGCCGGCGACCAGCTTGCTGGCCGGCACACCGGCCTGGGTCATCACCTTCACCGCGCCTTCGAGGCTGTCGGTCGAAGCGGGCGTCGGGCTTTTGAAGGCCGCGTGGTGGCCGACCTTCGGCGTCCAGCTGCCGGCGAAGTCATAAGTCATCATGAAGACCAGGTCCATCACCTTCGCGGCATCGCGGTGGTTGACCTTGCCGACCAAAGCCTCGGTGGTGTTGATCGCCGCGGTCAGCAGGTAGGGCCGGCCGGTCTGGGCCGACAGCACCGACAGCTGGTAGCGCAGGTCGACCATCAGGTCGGCATAACCCTGGCCATCGGCTGGCGTGCCGAGCGCCACGCCATTGGCGCTGCCGTTCGAGGTCGGGTGTTCCCAGTCGATGTCGATGCCATCGAACGCCGGGTGTGCTTGCAGGAAGGCCGCCACGGATTTGGCAAACACCGTGCGACGCACCGGTTCGTTGGCCAGATGGAAGAACGGGTCCGAGCCACCCCAGCCGCCGACCGAGGCCAGCACTTTCACCTTCGGTGCACGCTGCTTGAAGCGCGCGAAGCTGGCGTTGAACTGCGTCTCGGTGGCCGAAGTCGCGAGTTCGAACTCGGCCTTGCCCGCGCAAGCTGCCGCATCTTTCGGCAACTGGCCCGGGCCGCAGATGCGCAGGAAGGCGTAGAGGATGTGCGTCACGTTGCCGGCCGGCAATTGTTCGAGCGCCTCGGTCGGCTTCCAGTTCGGCACATAGACGCCGACGACCTTGCCGCTGGTGGGCTCGAAGGCCAGGGCCTTTCCGGTGAAAGGGCCCGGTGGGGCGACGGCCGGGCGCGCAGGCGTGCTGGCCGCCAAGGCCAGCCCGGGTAGCAACGCGAACAAGGTGAAGGCAATTGCAGCGAAACGGTGACGGGCCATGGCAGGAGGTGATGGGTGGATGGTGGAAGAAAAGGTGGCGTACCACAGAATGCGTTTGCGGGCGCTGCAAGAGCAGCGCCCGCAAACCGCAGCTTAACCGCAGCGCTGCGTCAGAATCGATAAGTGCCCGAGAGCGCGACGTTGCGGCCCTGGCCCGGCATGATCCAGCGCGAGACATGCAGGTGGCTGGCCGCGCTGTACTTTGCATCGAAGACGTTGCGCAGCGCGAGCTGCACGTCCAGCGATCGGTCGCCCTCGAACCGATGTGACCATGCGTGGGTCAGGTCGATGCGCACATGGCCCGGCAGCACCGTGCTGTTGGCTTCATCGGCGTAGCGGCGGCCCTGCGCATACAGGCCCGCACCGCTGCGCCAGGCATCGCTCCAGCGGTACTGGCCCCACAGGTTCAGCACGTGGTGCGCGACGTTCGGTACCTGCTTGCCGCCATACAGCGGGTTGTCTTGATAGACCGCATCGGTATAGGCATAGCTCAGCAGCAGCTCCAGCCCTTGTACGACTTCGCCCCTCAATGACGCTTCGACGCCCTGCGAGCGTGCACTGCCGGCGATCGTGAAATCGAACAGGTTCAGCGGTGTGCTGAGGTCGGAGGCCAGCATGTGGCTTTGATCGAGCCGGTACACCGCCAGCTGCGACACCAGCTGCCCGGCTTGCCACAGGGACTTCCAGCCGAGTTCCGCCTGCGCCGAGCGTCGCGACGGCAGCGACTGATTGCCCGACGAAGACACCTGGTTCGGCGCGATGCCGGTGGCGAGGTTGGCATACAGCGTGTCGGCCGCAGACAGCCGGTGCAGCACGCCAAGCTTCGGCGACCAGCGAGACTCGTTCACCGCTTGCGTTGCGATGCCGCCGTACTGGAACGATTGGCGATCCAGGCGCAGCCCCGCGACGAGCGACCACGCGCCCGACTCGATCACGTCTTGGGCCGAGAGCCCGGTGGCGTCGAGATCTTCCACCGTCAGCGGGCCCGCTGTGGCGCTGCCGGGCGCTGGCGCCCTGACCTGGCCGTAGACCGGGTTGTAGACGTCGATCGGCGGGCTGTTGGCCGCGGGTACGGACAGCGAGGGCTGGTCCAGCTTCTCTCGGTAGCGGTCGAGGCCCAGATGCCAGCGGTGCATGAGCGCGCCGGTGGCGTGGTTGCCGGAGAGCGTTGTCGCGATCGAATCGATGCGGCGTGTGGTGTCGGGCTCCCAGCTCGACTGGCGCGCGAATACGCCGGGCGGCAGGCTGTTGGGCGGGCGCGAGTCGACCAGGATGTTCTTGATCGAAGTCGAATGCGCTTCCAGGTGGGTTGCATCGACCGACAAGCGCGTCTCGGCGCCCAGCGCGACATCGCCATGCAGATCCATCAGGCGGTTATGCAGCGTCGAGTCACCGAAAGGCTCGCCGAGCTGGCGGTCGCGCGGCACATCAAGCGGCCGGCCATTCAACGCGGGCAGGCCGTAGTCCGGCCGATAGGTCTGGTTGGTGGCCTCGACGCCGGCGCGAAGGTGATAGCGCTCGCCCTGTTGATGGGCCAGGCCGAGCTTGACGCCATCGAGCCGGTCCGGCACATGGCGCCATTGCGAGGCTTCGGAACGGGTGGCGATCACGCGCAACGCGGTCTGCCCGCCATCACCGGCGCCTTCGGGTTCATGGTCGTTTGACGCCGATGGCGATCCGCGGGTCACCGGCTTGGCTGACGACAACACGCGGTTCAGATCGACCGACAGTTCGCGTGCATCGCTGCGGCCCACGCCGAGGTAGACCGAGCCGGAATTCGACATCTGCGGCTGGCGCGTGCTCAGGTTGACAGTGCCGCCCGGTTCGCTGCGCACGCCGATGGCCGCACCGGGGCCGCGCAGCACATCGACGCTCTCGACGAAGGCCGGCACATAGGGATAGTTGGACAGGCGAACGCCGTCGCGCAGCACGCGGTTCGAGCCGGTGCCGCTGTCGGCGATCGCGCCGCGCAGCACGAAGAACTGCGTGTGCGAGCCGTTGAAGCCAGCGTCTGCCTGCGCGCCGGGAACATTGCGAAGCGCTTCCTGCAGCGTCGTGCCGCCTTGCTGGCGCACGATGTCGGTCTCTACGCTGTCGGTGGAGAAGGGCGTTTCCAGCACCGAGCCGGCGCTGCCGGTGGCCAGATTCGGCGCACGTTGGCCCTGCTTGATCGCGGTGCCGGTCACGGTGACGCCGGGCAGGGCTTGGGACGAGCCGGCCTCTTGCGCCTGTGCGCTCAGGAAGGCGGGTAGCGCCAGCGCCGAGCAGATGAAATGCTTGTGGTTCATGACTTGTTCTTGAATGCGGAAATTGAAGGCTGATTGGGGCCTGGCGAGCCGACGCGGCAATATGCGTCGAGGCCGCCCGGCAATGAAAAATCAGCACAAGGCTCGGGCTGCAGCTTGCTGCGGCGGTGAGTGCTTCACCGATTGCAGGCAAGCGGAGGGAAGCGTCCGAGGAAGGGCGCGCACGGATGACCGAACCAGGGGCCGGCCTGCGCTGGCAGGCCGCCCCTGATCCAGCGTCAGGTTCAGCGGAAAAGGTCAGCCCCAGCGCATTCAGAGGGCTCTGCCGCGTCGGGCCGTCGGCCTCCTCCATGCGCCAGGCTCGCTGACCATTCCAATGAACTTTCCTGGTGGCCGCGCTTCGGCCTCCGACGTGCTCTCACGCGGCCGGCGGGGCGCGGGCTTGTGCCGCCGGCCAGGCTGCGGGCGCATGTGCCGGCGAGCCGGGGCGCATCGGCCGAGCAAAGCCGAAGGTCGGTGCGTTCAGGTCAGCAAGCGTCGCGGGTGGCGGCGCGAAGTCGGGTCCATGGTGCGTTGCGCACAACGCGCAATGCGCCATCGCATGGCCGATCGGCGACACCGGCGTCGGCGTGCCGTCGGCGTCGATCGACGCGCGCACCCAGCGCGGGCCTGCCGCGCTGCAGACTTCTGCCCAGCCCTTCCCATACGCACGAGGCACCGCGCCCGACAAGGCCGGCGCAAGCGCAGCCATCGCGATCGCCAGGCTGGCGATCCATGACATCCACGGCGATGGGGTTCGGGCAAAACGCATCGGCAAATTCTAGGCGCCGGGCCTCACCGTCCACGCCTTGCGGATGCAAGCATCCGTTGATCGAACCCACAGGCCGGTGGCCATCAGCAGGTATTCATCGACTTTCGTCTTCGTGACCAGACCTTGGACGGCGAATTTCATCGGCAGGGGGCGTGAGGTTCAACAGCCGCGGTGATCGGACGCGCCGGCTCGAATCGCCAAGGCGGAGGAGGCTGCCCGTCGACATTCGCCTTCCTGCATGCCAGAGGTGCCTGACTGTGTCAGTGGCCGAAACCCTGGGTCGACGCCGCCGGCCGGCCGGTCAGTCATTGCCCGATATCGGCCAGATCCCGCGCGGCCATGGAGGCGCGGGCCACCGGCTTCGCGACACTCGGCGCGTCAGCGCCGGGCTCGGCCCACGGGCAAGCTTCGACGCAGGGCGCACCGACCGCAGGGAGTTCGCCGAGCATCGCCGGCACCTCAGCGACCAGCGCATCGATCGCGGCCCGGGTCTTGGTCGGCAGATAGCGCGACTGCGGCCAGACGGCATGCACATCGGTCGGCAGTACCCGCTCGCTGCTCATCACCAGGCTGAGCTGGCCTTTTTGCAGATAGTCGCCCATCAGCCAGCAAGGCAGCCACGCGAGGCCCAGGCCGGCCACGGCGGTATCGGCAATCGCCTGCAGATCGTCGAGGAACATCGGCTGGTTCATGCGCACCTCATGGACCTGACCATCCGCACCGCGAATGTGCCAGGGCCGAAGCTGCCCCTCCCGGCCATAGACGATGCCGGCATGCCCGGCCAGTTCATCGACATGGGTTGGCCGGCCCTGCTTTTCCAGATAAGCCGGTGACGCGCAAATGCCCATGCGCTGGCTGCCCAGGCGGCGCGCGGCCAAGCTGCTGCTGTCGGGCAGCGTGCCGATGCGCACCGCCAGATCGAAGCCATCTTCGAGCAGATCGACCACCCGGTCGCTGAAGGCGATGTCGATCTTCAGCTGCGGGTGGCGGCGAGCCAGGCCGAGCATGGCCGGCAGCACGCAGCGCCGCCCGAAGAGCACCGGCACCGCCAGCCGCAGCCGGCCGGTGGGCTCGCGCCGGCCGGCATCGAAGCCCGCTTCGGCGGCGTCGAGTTCGGCCAGCGCGCGCAGGCAGCGTTCGTAATAGGCGTGGCCGTCCTCGGTCAGGCTCTGGCGGCGTGTCGTGCGGTGAAACAGGCGCACGCCCAGGCGCTGCTCGATGCGGGCAATGCTTTTGCCGATCGCCGAGCGGGTGACGCCCATGCGCTGGGCCGCCTGCGCAAAGCTGCCGGCCTCCACGGCCTGCATGAAGGTGGTGATGCCGTTCAGGCGTTCGGTGTCGACGTTCATGGTTTGAATTCCGATTGGCGCCGTGCAGGCAACAACGAGGCGCTTGAATTGAACCACTGAAGCGCCTGCGGAGCCGATATCGTCCCTCCATGCGGTAGGCCCACCGGCCGAGGCGACCGAGGCGGCGGGCTGAAAGCCCATCGATGTACGGCGGGCACGGACTGCAAAGTCCTTGTCGCCCAAGCGCTTCGGCTAACCCTCTTACAGGGACTTCAGTCATAGTCAACAGCGTGTTTGACATTGTCAAGCTGAACCA
>CAXTCD010000119.1:3924-15826 GCA_964242145.1 uncultured Rhizobacter sp. | reverse complement strand
CTCATATCGGGCGGGTGGCTGCGAGCCGAAGGCCCCAGCTGGTCTGGAAGTCGATGTGGACTTGCTGCGCAGAAGACCTCTCAGGGGTCATCACGTCGTTCGTCGCTGCCACAGCCCATGTCGTCGGTAAGCTTGCTTCAGCATGACCACCCAACCCTGCCCCAGGCCTATCCTGCTCGCGCGTCCAGGTTTCGATGAGAGCCCGAGCGCCGGACGTTTGAGCCAGCTGTATCCGAGCCTCAGATGTCTCTGCCTGTCTACTTGTTGGAAGGAAGCAGATAGGCCTCGAAACGCTCAGGCTGTTGGCGCCGACCGAAAACTGAGCCACTTTTGAGGGTAGTGCCGACCGAAAACTGAGCCAGGTGAACAACTACTCTGCTGCTTTTTTGTGCAGCAGAGGACGAGGAGTGATCACCATGGACATGATTGGCAGGATCCGGCGTTTGCATAGCCGGAAGAACAAGTCGGAGCGCGAGATCTCGCGAATCACGGGGCTGTCGCGCAACACGGTTGCGAAGTGGCTGCACGGCGAAGTTGATGGCCCGCCGAAGTACCGGCGCGGCGAGCAGCCGAACAAGCTCACCGTATTCCACGAGGCGCTCAAGCAGGCGCTGAAGGCCGACGCGCGGCGGCCAAAGCACGAGCGGCGCACGGCCCGCGCGCTGTACGCCGAGATCAAGACGGCTGGCTACGACGGCGGCTACAGCCGGGTGACTGACTTCATTCGGGCGTGGCGCCAGGGCGAAGGCCAGGGTGCTGCGGTCAATGCCTTCGTCCCGCTAGCCTTCGAGCTCGGCGAGGCGTACCAGTTCGACTGGAGCGAGGAAGGCCTGGTGGTGGGCGGCATCTACTACCGGGTGCAGGTCTCGCACATGAAGCTGTGCGCGTCGCGGGCGTTCTGGCTGGTGGCCTATCCGAGCCAAGGCCACGAGATGCTGTTCGATGCCCACACCCGGTCGTTTGCGGCGCTCGGCGGTGTAGCCCGGCGCGGCATCTACGACAACATGAAGACGGCAGTCGACAAGGTGAAGAAGGGCAAGGGCCGCGTCGTCAACGAGCGCTTCGCCACCATGTGCGCTTCGCCACCATGTGCGCGCACTACCTGGTCGACCCTGACTTCTGCAACGTGGCCAGTGGCTGGGAGAAAGGTGTCGTCGAGAAGAACGTGCAGGACAGCCGCCGGCGCATCTGGATTGACGCGGCCAAGGTCAAGTTCGGCAGCTTCACCGAGCTCAACGCCTGGCTGGCTGATCGTTGCCGGGCCCTGTGGGAGGAGGTTCGGCACCCCGAGCATGAGCAGTTCAGCGTGGCCGAGATGCTGGAGCACGAGCGGGCGCACCTGATGCCCATGCCCACGCCGTTCGACGGCTACGTCGAGAAGCCGGCGCGGGTGTCGAGCACCTGCCTGGTGTCGGTGGCGCGCAACCGCTACTCGGTGCCGTGCGAGTTGTACGGGCAGATGGTCAGCACGCGGCTGTACCCGGCCAGCGTGGTGGTGGTGGCCGACGACAGAATGGTGGCCCGCCACGACCGGCTGAGCAACGCTGGGGAGACGAGGTATGACTGGCAGCACTACATCCCGCTGCTACAGAGGAAGCCCGGTGCACTGAGGAACGGCGCGCCGTTCGCCGACATGCCCGAACCGCTGCACAGGCTGCGCCGCGCGCTGCTGCGCAACCCGGGTGGGGACCGTGTGATGGCGCAGGTGCTGGCCATCGTGCTGACGGCCGGACTGGATGCCGTGCTGGTGGCGGTGGAATTGGCGCTGGAGACGGGGCCACCCGGCAAGGTCAGCGTCGAACACGTGGTCAACGTGCTGGGCAGGCTGAACGCGGTGCCGGCGCCGCCGACGGCGGCCACACACTTGAAGGCCACCACGCCGCCGTTGGCTGACACGGCGCGCTACGACACCCTGCGTGGCGATGGCAGCACCGCCGACGCCTTGGATGCCACCCCCGAGGGAGCCAGCCATGAAGCCTGACGTGCTGGTCGAACTCAAGGCGCTGCGCCTGCACGGCATGGCCGGCGCGTGGGCTGATCTGCTCGAACAAGGTGGCAACACCGGCGTGGAGTCCTCGCGCTGGCTGATTGAGCATCTGCTGCAGGCCGAGGGCACAGACCGTGCGATGCGCTCGGTCAGCCACCAGATGAAGGCCGCGAAGTTCCCGATGCATCGCGACCTGGCGGGATTCGACTTCGAGGTCTCGTCGGTGGACCGCAAGCTGGTGACGACACTGGCCACGACGGCATTCACCGCCGACGCGCACAACGTCGTTCTGGTGGGCGGACCGGGCACGGGCAAGACGCATCTGGCCACGGCCATTGGCGTGGCCGGCATCACCCGGCAGGGCAAGCGTGTGCGGTTCTACTCTACGGTCGATCTGGTCAATGCGTTGGAGCAGGAGAAGGCGCAAGGCAAGGCGGGCCGCATCGCCACGAGCCTGCTGCGCCTGGATCTGGTCATCCTCGACGAACTGGGCTACCTGCCGTTCAGTCAGGCCGGTGGGGCCATGCTGTTCCACCTGCTCAGCCGCCTGTACGAGCACACCAGCGTGGTGATCACGACCAACCTGGACTTCGCCGAATGGTCCAGCGTGTTCGGCGACGCGAAGATGACCACGGCGCTGCTGGACCGCCTCACGCACCACTGCCACATCGTGGAGACGGGCAACGAGTCGATCCGCTTCAGCCGCAGCACGGCCGAGGCCAAGAAGCGCATCAAGGCACGCGAGCAGACACGCAAAGGTGCCAAGACCGAGCCAGAAGCCGAGCCGTTCTGACCGGGCGCCGCGCGATCAACACAGCCTCAAGGACGTCAACGAAACAGTCCAGGACCTAAACTTATCCACAGCCGACCCTCTCAAAGTCGGCTTCCACCCCTGGCTCAATATTCGGTCGGCGCGGTGGCTCAGATTTGAATCGGCGCCGACACTCAAGGTTCTTCAGCACTTGCAAGGTGCCAGTGGCGAACTCGCGGATGGACTGGCTGTCCGGAGGAAGCGGCGAGATCAGGATGTGCGCGGCAAAGGCCGCGGCGGTCTGAACCGGGCCGATCGCACCCTGGGTGTCGATCAGGACGAAGTCGTAGTTGTCGTCGATCAGCGGCGTGGCGAGCGCGCTCTTGAGGCGCGTGCGCTGGTCGGTTCGGGCGTACAGCCAGTGCTGAAGCTGCGCCTTGCCGTCGTTCGACTTGATGAGATGCAAGCGCGGAATCGTTGTCCGCGAGATGCAGTCTTGGTCGATCCACCCTTGGGTGATGACCTCCACGATGCCCTTGGGGGCCTCGTATTCGATGGGGAAGTGCTTGGACAACGCGGGCTGAATGTCCGCGTCGAACAACAGAACCCGCGCCCCCATGTCAGCGAGCACCGCGCCCAAGTTGGCCAGGCCCGTCGTTTTGCCTACACCGCCCTTGTTACTGAGGGCTGTCACTCGTCTTGCCATTTCTCTGCTCCGGTTGTGAACCGAGAGGGAAATGACAAATGCCCCGCATCTCACCGATGTCACGGCTACGACGCGAGGCATTTAAGTTGGTGGGCCCTGACAGATTCGAACTGTCGACCAACGGATTAAGAGTCCGCTGCTCTACCAACTGAGCTAAGAGCCCCAAATTTTGGACTGCCCCATGATGAAACATGGTGGGTCGTGCGTGACTCGAACACGCGACCAACGGATTAAAAGTCCGCTGCTCTACCGACTGAGCTAACGACCCGGCAAGCCCATGATTATAGCTGGCTTTACGAGGCCGAATCAACTAACTCAGCGAAGCAAGCATTGTAGCGCTTCTGATGCCGACACCAAACCGAAAGTTGCGGTCACCACCACGCTAGATCCGTAGCCATGGCAGTTGAGGCTGCCGTCCACATCGCAAGCCTCAGCAGGCGGCTGCACTTGCTCACGAGAGAACACGCAGCGAACACCGATGGCACCGGTGCGAGCCGCGCCATGATGCTTGCGCAGCCGCTGCCGCAACGAGGCGAGCAAGGGGTCGTGCGTGACCTGCGCCAGATCATCCACTTCCACCGCTTGCGGCCGTTGCTTGCCACCGGCCGCGCCGACGCTTACCACCGGCTTGTTGTATTGCAGCCCCCACTGAGCTAACGTCATCTTTGCATGCACTTGATCGCAAGCATCGATCAACACGTCGACCTCGCGCACAAGCAAGGCGGGCCAGTTGTCGGGCGTCACGAAATCGTCGATGAACACGACGTCGCAACCGGGGTGGATGTCGGCGATGCGCTCACGGAGCGCCTCGCCTTTGCTTTGGCCGACCGTCGCGCCCATCGCCTGGATCTGCCGATTGATGTTGGATTCGCTGACGTGATCCATGTCGATCAGCGTCAACTCGGCCACGCCACTGCGCGCAAGCGCTTCAGCAGCCCATGAACCCACGCCGCCGAGCCCGACCACGGCAATACGTGCCGCGCGGATGCGCCGGTAACCGATGTCGCCATACAAGCGCTGCAGGCCGCCAAAGCGGCGCTCCAGATCCGGCAACAATCCATCCATCGGCGCATTCATCACGGCTTACTTCAGCGAAGGCAAGCGTTCCTTGCCAGCTTGCGCCGCTTCGGATTTCGGGTAGGTCTTGATCAGCTCATCGATCGTTCGGCGTGCGCCTTTGGCGTCTTTCAATTCCATCTGGCAATTGGCCACCGACAGCAAGGCTTCCGGTGCACGCGCATGGTCGGGCGCTGCAGCCACCAAGGCACGGAAAGAGGCCATGGCCTCTTTGTAGTCACGCATGCCGTACTGCGCGTTGCCGAGCCAGAACAACGCGGAAGGCCGATAGCCACTGGCGGGATAACGCCGATTGAAGGCCACGAGTGCCGCAGAGGCTGCCGCAAAGTCGCTCTTGCGCAGCACGGCCAGGCTCTCGTCGAACTGCCGCTTCTCTTCGGGATCGGCCAGGAAGTCTTTGCCATCGACCGAAACGGTCTGCGGCTCGAGCTTGCGGATGCGGTCGTCAACGCCTTGCTGCACGTCCTTTTGCTGACGCTGCAGTTCGGCCACGTCGCGGCTGAGTTGCTCGCCCTGGCCACGCAATTTGTCGACGTCGGAGCGCATCAGCTCCAACTGGGTGTTCAGGTCCAGGAGGCTGCGCTTGAGTTGGCCGATCTGTTCGATCAGCTGTGTATTGCTGTCCGTGAGCCGCACCCGCTGACGCTCTTCGCTCTCCTGCTTCTGTCGCAGATCAAGGATGGCCTTTCGAGCCTCATCGTCCTCAAACAGGGCCGCATGCGATACGGGCGCCCAAAGCGCAACGGCCAGAACCCCGGCCACAGGTGCGAGACGCATCAAGGGGTGCATGGGCCCGGCCTCAGCGGTTGATCAGCTCAGCGCGGCGGTTCTTGGCCCACGAGGCTTCGTCGCTGCCTTTGACGGCTGGGCGCTCTTTGCCGAAGCTGGTGGCTTCGAGTTGGGAGTCGCTCGCGCCGAGCAAGGTCAGCGCCTTGACGACGGATTCAGCGCGCTTCTGGCCCAGCGCCAGGTTGTATTCGCTGCCACCGCGTTCATCGGTGTGGCCTTCGACGGCGATCTTCTTCTTGCGGT
Organism: uncultured Rhizobacter sp.; assembly: GCA_964242145.1. Lineage (GTDB taxonomy): Bacteria > Pseudomonadota > Gammaproteobacteria > Burkholderiales > Burkholderiaceae_C > Rhizobacter. The sequence continues at coordinate 10,273 of CAXTCD010000119.1, read as the reverse complement.
CGGCGCTCAAGACTTTGGCTTGGCCTTCAACCACGGGGCGGAACTCGTCCTTGACGACGAAGCTGTCGTAGTCGAAGTACACGACGCGCGGCAGGTTGTTCGAAGCGGTGTCCTTGACATCGACGCTTGCGACCTGAGTCTGCGACGGGGTTGCGTTAGCAGCTGAGTCGTTGGTGGCCGGCGTGCGGGTTTCAACAGGCGCGGGCTTGTCGTCGAGCTTTACGCTCGATGCGCAACCGGCGAGAAAGGCAACTGCCAAAGCAGCAGCGGTCAGAGGGAAGGCTTTTTTCATGATGGTCTCCGGGGTCGATAAAAGGGATAGGAAGGAAAGATTCAGCTCAAAAATAAAACAGGCCCTGACGGCGCATCAGCGTCCGTAAGGGCCCCACATGGGCTCGCGCACGTCGGCCGAAGTCGACACGAGTTTGGCTTTGATCTTGCCGTCCAGCGTGGTGGTCATCAACACATCGCGCCCTTCAGAGCGCGTGGCATAAATGATCAGGCGGCCGTTGGGCGCGAAGCTCGGGCTTTCATCATCGACAGATTCGGTGATCGCCTGCGGCGTCGAGCCCTTCGCGAGTTCGGTGACGTAGAGCTTGAAGCCTCCGCCCTGGCGCGAAATGTAGGCGAGATAACGGCCATCCGGGCTGAGCGAGGGGCTGATGTTGTAGTTGCCGGTGAAGGTCACGCGCTCGACGCTGCCGCCGCTGACGGCAGTGCGATAAACCTGCGGGCCGCCGCTGCGGTCGCTGACGAAATAGAGGCTGCGGCCATCGGGCGTGAAAACCGGTTCGGTATCGATCGATTGGCTGGTCGTGACGCGGCGCGGATTCTCGCCGTTACGCCCCATCACATAGATCTGCGAGATGCCGTCGCGGCTGAGCGTGGCGGCCATCGTCTGGCCGTCGGGCGACCAGGTCGGCGCGCTGTTCGAGCCGCGGAAATTGGCGATCGAGCGGCGCTTGCCCGACGACACGTCTTGCGCGTAGACCACCGCCTTCTGGCTCTCGAAGGACACGTAGGCCAACTCGCGGCCATCGGGCGCCCAGGCCGGCGAGATGATCGGCTCCGGGCTGTTCAGCGCGACCTGGCCGCCTTCGCCATCGGCATCGGCCACGCGCAGTGCATAGCGGTTGCCGGTGCGGGTGACGTAGGCAATGCGGGTCGAGAACACGCCCTTCTCGCCGGTCAGCTTCTCATAGACATAGTCGGCGATCGAATGAGCCGCCAAGCGCAGATCGGTGGCCGCCACGGCATTGCTTTGCCCGCCGATCTCCTTGCCCTTGACGACGTCCCAGAGTTTGAAGCGAACGTCGAAGCGGCCATCGGCCAGGCGCGTCACCGAGCCTGCGACCAGTGCATCGGCCGACTTGGCGCGCCACTCGCCCATCTGCGGCTGCGAGGTTTCATCGAGCTGCGCGCTGTTGTCGACCCCGCGGAAGACACCGGCACGCTCCAGGTCGGCACGAATGATGGCCGACAAGACCTGCGTGGTTCGGTCTTCATCGCGAAAGCGCGTGATGGCGATCGGAACCTGGGTCGCGCCGACCCCGGAAATTTCTACCCGGAACTGAGGCCATGCCGGCCCCGCGAGAGCCGCCAGGCCGGAGGCTGCGGCAAAAGTGCGTCGATTCAACATGAAGTCTCCAGACCTCTTCTCTTCAGATTGGTTCAATGGGATGAAGGGCTTGGCTTGCGAGCAGCCCCATTTTGAGATAGCGATAGTAGGTGCCTTCGGCCACATACACCGCGAGCACGAAACCCAGCCGTCCATCGAGGAAGCCGCGCTTGACGACATAACTGCGAAAGAACGCCCACAGGCCGTGGCTCAACGCCGCGCCCAGCCCCCCGCTGCGGCCAGCCTGCACCTTGTCTTGGGCACGAGCCGCGCTGTAGCGGTTCATCTTGTCGATCGCGTCATCGAGCGTGGACATGGTGTCGTGCAGCAGATCGCCTTGCAGGCGCGCGATCGTGCCCTTCACTTCCAGCCGCTCATGGACACGGTCCGGCGTGAACCGGCCCAGATCGCGCTGAAAGAGGCGCAGCACGCGGTCGGGGTACCAGTCGCCATGGCGCATCCATTGGCCGCAAAAGCGCGACAGGCGCGACAACTCATAGCCAGCGGCCGGGCTGTTTGCCGCCCCAGCCACAGCAGCCTGAATGCGCGCTGCCAGCTCAGGGCTCACCCGCTCATCGGCATCGATGCTCAATACCCAGCGGCCGGTGGCCAGCGTCAAGGCCCGGTTTTTCTGTGCGCCAAAGCCCGGCCAATCGGTGGTGGTCGTGACCTTCGCGCCCAGCGACTCGGCGATTTCACGCGTGCCATCGGTGCTGCCCGAATCGACAACAATCCATTCATCCGCAAATGCCACGCTCTTCAAACAGGCGGCAATGTGCGCGCTTTCGTTGTGAGTGATGACGGTGACCGACAGCAATACGGCAGACATGAAAGCGGTGGACGGTGGCAAGCCAAAGGGCAGGATTGTAGGCAAGCGCGGCGTTGGATAATCCGCCTTCCATGAGCGAAACAACACTGCCTCTCAAAACCCGCGTCTCGCGGATCACCCCTTATTTCGCTGACAGCGGCAAAGGCTTCGTGTTGATGGCGCTCGGGGCCATCCTTGGCGCCGCAACCGAGCCGATGATCCCGTACATGATCCATCGGCTGTTCGATGAAGGCTTCGATGGCCGCAGCTTCCCGCTGTGGATCGTGCCGGTGGTGATCATCGGCATCTTCGGCGTGCGCGGCTTGTCGGGCCTGGTCGCCCAATACGGCTTGGCGTGGTCGGCCAACCGCGGAACACAGAACATGCGCGCTGCGATGTTCCGCCGGCTGATGACCGCTGCGCCGCCGATCTTCAGCCACAACACTGCCAGCAGCCTGACCAACACGCTGACCTATGAGGTGCAAGGTGGAGCGGCCGTGCTGGTCGGCTCGTTGATGACCCTGGTGCGCGACTCGCTGACGATGGTGGCGCTGCTCGGCTACCTGATCTATCTGAACTGGCAGCTGACCCTGTTTGTCGGCGTGCTGTTTCCTGCGGTGGCCATCGTCATGCGCACGCTCAGCAAGCGGCTGCACCGCCTGACCATCGAAGGTCAGAAAGCCACTGACCAGCTTGCTTATGTCGTTGAAGAAAACGTGCTGGCCTGGCGCATCGTGCGCTTGCATGGCGCCGAAGAACATCAAGCCAAGCGCTTCGAATTGCTGAGCAATGCGCTACGGCGGCTGGCCTTGAAGTCCACCGTGGCGGCCGCCACGATGACGCCATTGACGCAGCTCATTTCCGCCTGCGCGTTGTCGGCCGTGGTGGTGGCCGCGCTGTGGCAAAGCGGCAGCCAGGGCACTTCGGCCGGCGGCTTCATGGGCTTCATGCTGGCCATGCTTCAGCTGCTGCAACCGATCAAGCATCTGTCTGAAGTGTCCGGCCCCATTTCGCGTGGCTTGGCCGCCTTGGAACGCGGCATTGCGCTGATCAATGATGTGCCGCAAGAAAAGGGCGGCAGCTTCGACCCCGGCCGGGCCCGTGGTGCGCTGGAACTGCGCGAGGTGAGCCTGCGTTACCGGGACGATCAGTTGCCCGCCCTTGCCGATGTGACGCTGCAACTCGAGGTGGGCGAAACCGTGGCATTGGTCGGCCCCTCGGGCGCCGGCAAGTCGACCTTGGTCAACCTGCTGCCCCGCTTTCTGGAGCCCAGCAGCGGTGAAGTGCTGCTGGACGGCCAGCCGCTGAAAAGCTGGGACGTGGCCGCGCTGCGCCGCCAATTCGCGCTCGTCAGCCAAGATGTCGTGCTCTTCAATGACACAGTCGCGGCCAATGTGGGCCTGGGCGGCTCTGGCGCCGTCGATCCGGCTCGCGTGAGAGAAGCCTTGCGCGGCGCAAACCTGCTGAAGTTTGTTGAAGGCATGCCGCAAGGCATCGACACACTGATCGGCCACAACGGCAACCAACTCTCAGGCGGTCAGCGCCAGCGTCTTGCGATTGCCCGCGCCATCTACAAAGACGCGCCGATCCTGATCCTCGACGAAGCCACCTCGGCGCTCGATTCCGAATCCGAGCGCCTGGTGCAAGAGGCGCTGGAGACCTTGATGAAAGGCCGCACCAGCCTCGTGATCGCCCACCGCCTGTCCACCATCAAGGCCGCCGACCGCGTGCTCGTGCTCGAAGGCGGCCGCGTGGTCGAGCAAGGCTCACATGCGGAACTGCTTGCGCTCAACGGACTGTTTGCGCATTTGCATTCATTGCAGTTCAGGACAAGCCATCATGTTCCCGTCGCGGATATCGAGGCCGTTCAGGAATGACGGGGAACGGCAGGCATTTGTATGGGACAGCCTGATTAGCTCGATATGCACTTTTGCGCAAAGGCCGCAGCCCCGCTTCCGTCATCTGCACGGTGCGGCCCCGCATTTGGAGGCGAGCGCGGTGCTTGCCTCGCATAGAGCACGATTTCGCTTTGGGCGGCTGTTGTCGATCTGGCATCGATGAGCCGCCTCTGAAGCCCGAGGGGCGCACCCGAACTCATTGAACAAACATTTCATCAGCGATATATCGAGCCATCCATGGTCATCAACTCAGGCTCGACGCGCTTCAGTTTTTTGCGATGACATGACAATTACCAACTATCCGTTAGTGTCGATTGCCATGTGCACCTTCAATGGCGCGTTGCACTTGCGCGAGCAATTGGAGTCCTTGCTGGCACAAGATTGGCCTCGTCTGGAAATCATTGCCATCGATGACGCGTCATCGGATGAAACTCCCAAAATCCTCGAAGAATTCTCAAGCAGGGATCTACGAATTCAATTCAGCCAAAACATCGTCAATCAAGGCTATCAAAAGAATTTTGAAGAAGCCATATCGCGATGCCAAGGTCAGTGGATTGCACCCTGCGATCAAGACGACATCTGGCTACCCAACAAGATCAGCGCATTGATGGCAGCGATCGTAGCTAACCAATCGATCCTGGTGTATTGCGACTCGGTATTGATGAATGCACGCGGCGAATCCATGGGTAAATACATCTCCGATCAACTGAATTGCTTCAGCACGGATGACCCCTTGCCCTACTGGTTCAGGAACAATGCGAGCGGGCATGCCATGTTGTTTGAGCGGAGCCTGTTGGATCAGGCACTCCCATTCCCCAAGATTTTGTTTCATGACTGGTGGTTGGCTTATGTGGCGGCGTCGATCGGGCACGTGAGCTTCCTGAACCAATCGCTCGTCCGCTACCGACAGCATCCGTACTCCATCACCGACATCACCGGTAGTCGCGAAAAGCCTGCGATACGTCAACGAGGTTTCCGCAGCAGAGAGTTGAAAGACTTTCGTATGAGACTGGAATTATTTGCCTCGATCAGCGGCAAGGGTCAGGCTCTGGCTAAAGAACTGTTGACGCTTTGGATCGCGAGAGAAAAAGAGTATTTTTCATTCCGTCTGGCGCTGTTTTTATGGAAGCATCGTTATCGCTTGCATGGCATCTCGAAAGAAAGCAAGTTGTCCAGCAACCCTTTTCGTACGCTTCGTTATGTTTGGGGCTTGAAAGCGAAACGATTGGTTGAACCTCATCGATATGACGATCATGATTGAACCGACAGTCAGTGGATTCACGTTCTTGCGCAATGGCGTCAAACTGGGCTTCCCATTCGAAGCTTCCATACGTTCGCTGCTGCCGTTGGTTGACGAATTCGTCATTGCAGTGGGACGTGGAGAAGACAGCACCCGCGAGCGTCTGCTGGCAATCGACAGTCCAAAGATTCGATTGATCGACACCGTGTGGAACGAGCGCATGGCCGAACGCGGATTCGTCTATGCCCAACAAAAAATGATTGCGCAATATGCGTGTGTCAGTGATTGGGCTTTTTATCTGGAGGGTGACGAGGTTTTGCATGAAGCCGATTTGGTTGCAATTCGAACTTCAATCAATCGACATCATGTCAACCCGCGGGTTGAAGCCCTGGTATTCGACTATTTTCACTTTTACGGCTCAGCGGAGTGGATAGCCGTCAGCCCCGCCTGGTATCGGCGGGAGTGCCGATTGATCCGGAACACCATTAGAAGCTATGCACCGGATGGACAGTTCTGGGTTGTGATGGACAGGCATCGCAAAGGACGACTTCCCAATGCGGCGTTGGCCAACGCTCATATCTATCACTATGGCCACATTCGGCGCGCTGACTATATGCAGGCCAAACTGGACCAAGTCAGCAAATACTGGTCGCATGGTTCGCCATGCGTCCAGTATCAAAACATCGATCCGCAATCGCTGCGACCATTTTCCGGAAGTCATCCAGCGTTGGTGACCGATTGGCTGTGCAATGAAGCGGAACCTGAATTCTTGCCAAACCCGAATC
>CAXTCD010000119.1:0-3914 GCA_964242145.1 uncultured Rhizobacter sp. | reverse complement strand
AAAACGCGAGTTGAAGCACCGACTATCGATGCAGTTCGAACGCTTGTTTGCTTTGGATCTCAGCCGAAAGCACTACCACTTGGTGGCCTGATATTCAGCTCCGACCGTTCTGCAATGCTTTGACAGCGCAAGCCGCAACGATTTCAGGCGAGACATCGTCCACGCGCAAGCTACCGTACAACGCTTGAGTGGAATTAGCGGCAGTCACTCTGAAACTCGGTTGAATCGGCCCAGCAAAAATCGCCACAGCAGACACACCGGCGGCATGAGCCAGATGCAAGAGGCCTCCGTCTGCAGCGAGCACAACGGAACAGCGCTTCATCACTGCATAGACCTCAGGTAGCGTGTGCTTGGCGACACGATCAATGATCAAGGCGTTCAATCCAGAGGCGAGAATCTCATCTCGCATTTGAAGCCCATTTTCAGCACCCAGCAAAATAATCGAACTTGTCGGCGCCGAAGAATGGAGGATTCGAATCACCTCGGGCCATTGATGGTAAGTGCGCCAATCACGTACGCCTCCCAAACAAATTGCCATCGGCCTGCCAAGCAGATCAAGCGCATCGGCGGCGAATTCCTCATCTTGCGAGGCCTGCATCATTGGCTTGGCGATTGAATCCAGTGCGTCAGCTCCCAAGGGGAGTTTGAGCAACTGAGCCAATCGATAGAAGCCGAACAGAGTTCGATTGAATTCCGGTCCGGTAAAATAACCCTGTATGTGAACGAAGGGTACTTCGCGGTAAAAAACCAGCTTGTCACGCACAGACCTTGATGAGGTGCTGTGAAGCAAAATCAGATCGTAATCAGCGGCAATTAATTCAGATGGGTCTGAAGCCACTTTCGTGAAGACATCATCGTGCCGATACAGGGGCAACAGATGTATTTCCGTCAGCAAATCCAAACGTTGCACTCGTCCGCGCATAAGCTCGCGCGCAGCCAAATCCATCAAGGAATCACCAACTTGAGGCGTGCCTTGATGAATCCACAGAATTCGCCGGTGAACACGGGTATCGATGTGTGGCCGTTCCAAATGGCGCTGTCCATGCCAAGCCAAATTCAATTGGCGCAATGCGCGACGCCAAACGACCCGGCCTACCGATATCCGATCGGCGTATGAGCCCGCGTCCGAAGGCAATGTCAAAGCGAATGGAGGTTTCCAAGTCGCTTCTGCATATCGCCGCAGTAGCTTAATCATCCATTAATCCGAGCCCAAGGGCCGGCCACTATTTAGGCTTGGCAAGGTATTGAAACAAAGAGCTGACCTTTAATCGCCACCATAGCCTGAGTTCCGCCCAAGGTCGACCGATGACTTGACGCCTGCGCTTCAACAATCGGGCTGCGGCCGCATGCTCCCCATAACGGATCAGCGCTTTGCAAACCCCCAATGATTCTGCAGTCATGCAATCGGCATCAGACATGCCGTCGATTGAAGAAAGAATCAACTGTTGAAACTGATGCAGCAATGGGGCAAGTTCTGGCCGCTTGCTAACACCGGCTGTGAGTTCTCGCAAGAGACTGCCAAAGTAGTGAGCCCTCAAAACGGACGGCCCAAGCGACGCAATAAAGGCATCGGCGTCTTCCAAGCTCAGTACGGCCGGCAAATGGCAAGGGCTATGGAAACCAAATACGTCGGGCAACAGTGGCCCGTCCTCTACGGCGAAATAGCGGGCCACTTCACGTGGAGCGAATCGAATTCCCTTTTGCTCCAGTTCGGCTCGATAGGTTTGGCAGATGCAACTGTCCTCAGGATGACTGGCAATGATCGCCGGATCTTCAAGTGCCCTGAGAAGCTTCGAAGAGCGCAGCGAAAATCCGCCATTCCCGACGCTCCACGGCTCGGAATAATGCTGCCATGGCGCACCCAGGTAGTCATATGCAAGAAACTCTTCGCGCCAAGCCATTGGATTCAAAACATAGCCATCCCATTGAACAATCAAAACATGGTCGGTCTGGATGATCGGCGCCAATTTCTTGAGCATGAACTCAGAATAGCCTTCGATGCTTCGGATGGGGTCGATCTCGACGGCTCGTATGCCACGTGGAATGGCCTGACTCGTCAGCGAAGTTCGGTCAGTACACAGAATTACATCGCCAAAGCTAACTCCCTGCATGCACTGATCCATGGCCCTGATGGCCCATGGCAAACGCGCCGTGCAGTCAATGCAACACAGGGTGACCGTCGCGAGAGAAATCTTGTGGCGCTGAGTGACGCCAACTTCTTCAACATGCATATGGTTCCATGCTAACTCAGGTGATCCACAAGATTGGGCAGCCCTCCAGCTTGTCCAAACGCCCAGAACCATATTGGCCAGCGTTCTGATTTCGATCGAAATGGAAAGGCGAGCCGATCTGAATGAAATACTCAAGCCCGCTATCAAAGGCTCATTCGCTGTGGCCTGGAATGTTGATGTGGCGCACGTTGCAAGACATTTGCCTACATCAACACAATGTCATAAGCCTCCGGCGAGCCGGCGACTTCGGCTTGCAGCGAGATCGGCTTGCCGATGAAATCGGACAGGCCGGCGAGGTGCTGGCTTTCTTCGTCGAGCAGCATCTCGACCACCGCGGCGGAGGCGATCACGCGGAATTCCTTGGGGTTGAACTGGCGCGCCTCGCGCAGGATCTCGCGCAGGATGTCGTAGCACACGCTGCGCGGCGTCTTCACCTGGCCTTTGCCGCTGCAGATCGGGCAGGGCTGGCACAGCATGTGGGCCAGCGACTCGCGGGTGCGCTTGCGGGTCATCTCGACCAAGCCTAACTGCGTGAACCCACTGACGGTGATCTTGGTGCGGTCGCGTGCCAGTTGTTTGCGCAACTCGGCCAGCACGGTGGCCTGATGTTCATCGCGCGTCATGTCGATGAAGTCGATGATGATGATGCCGCCCAGGTTGCGCAGGCGCAGCTGGCGGGCGATCGCCTGCGTGGCTTCCAGGTTGGTCTTGAAGATGGTGTCGTCGAAGTTGCGTGCGCCGACATAGCCGCCGGTGTTGACGTCGACCGTCGTCAGCGCCTCGGTCTGATCGATGATCAGATAGCCGCCCGATTTCAAGTCGACACGGCGTGCCAGCGCCCGGGCGATTTCTTCATCGACGTTGTAGAGATCGAAGATCGGACGCTCGCCTTTGTAGTGAACGAGCTTGGCCGCCGAACCCGGCATGAACTCGGCGCCAAAGGCCGCGAGCGCCTCGTATTGCATGCCCGAATCGATGCGGATCGACTGGGTGCTTTCGTGTGCCAGATCGCGCAGCACGCGTTCGACCAGGCTCAGGTCTTGATGCAGCAAGGTACCTGATGGCGACTTGAAGCTGCGCTCGCGGATCACGCCCCAGGTCTTGCGCAGATAAGCAATGTCGTCGCCGAGTTCGACATCGGTCGCGTCTTCAGCATTGGTCCGCAGGATGAAGCCGCCACCGTGATAGGTGCCATCTTCGGCCTTGCCGGCCAGCGTGTTCATGCGGGTTCGCAGCTGCTCGCGCAAGTCATGCGAGCCGATCTTCTGCGAGATGCCGATGTGGTCGTCTTGAGGCAGAAAGACCAGCATGCGCCCGGCGATGCTGATCTGCGTCGACAGACGTGCACCCTTGGTGCCGATCGGATCTTTGATGACCTGCACGGTCAGGGTCTGACCTTCGAACACGAGTCGCTCGATCGGCTGTTGCGTCGTGCCATTGCCGAGATCGTTGCGTGGCACATGGCCGTTCACATGAACGTCGGCCACATGCAGGAACGCAGCGCGCTCCAGGCCGATGTCGATGAATGCCGATTGCATGCCCGGCAGCACGCGGGCCACGCGACCGGCGTAGATATTGCCGACCAGCCCACGCTCCAGCGTGCGTTCGACATAGAGGTCTTGCACGGCGCCGTTCTCGACCACCGCGACACGCGTTTCCTGGGGCGCCCAGTTGATGAGAATG
>CAXTCD010000118.1:0-15842 GCA_964242145.1 uncultured Rhizobacter sp. | reverse complement strand
GCGTACAGCGTGTGCCGAGCGATTACCTCAACGTGGCCCGCGTGTTGAACCTGTCGGAATGGAAGGTCATGACGCGCATTCTTTTTCCTGCGGTGCTGCCTTACATGTTGACCGGTGTGCGCCTGTCGGTGGGCACGGCCTGGCTGGTGATCGTGGCCGCAGAAATGCTGACGGGCGGCGTTGGCATCGGCTTCTGGGTTTGGGATGAATGGAACAACCTCAACGTCAGTCACATCCTGATTGCGATCTTCGTGATCGGCATCGTCGGCCTGCTGCTCGAATGGGCCTTGGTGTCGATCGCCAAGCGCTTCACCTACGACGATGTCTGAGCCCGCCCCTCTCATGAAAAACTTCATCGAAGTTCAAAAGGCCGAGATGGTCTTTGACACCAAGAAGGGCAGCTTCCATGCGCTGCGTGACATCAACCTGAGCGTCGACAAAGGTGAGTTCGTGACCTTGATCGGCCATTCCGGTTGCGGCAAATCGACGCTGCTGAACCTGATTGCCGGCCTGACGCTGCCCAGCCGTGGCACCTTGCTGTGCGACCAACGGGAAATTGCCGCACCTGGCCCTGAGCGCGCGGTGGTGTTTCAAAACCATTCCCTGCTTCCCTGGCTGACCTGCTTCGAGAACGTTCATCTGGCGGTCGAGCGCGTATTCGGCGCCACCCATTCGAAGCTTCAGCAACGCGAGCACACGCTGGCGGCCCTCGAGCTGGTCAACATGGGCCATGCAGCCTCCAAGCGGCCGCACGAAATCTCGGGGGGCATGAAGCAGCGGGTGGGCATTGCCCGCGCACTGGCGATGGAGCCCAAGGTGCTGCTGATGGACGAACCCTTCGGTGCGCTGGACGCGCTCACTCGGGCCCATCTGCAAGACGAGTTGCTGAAGATCGTGGCGCGCACCCACAGCACCGTCGTGATGGTCACGCATGACGTCGATGAAGCCGTACTGTTGTCAGACCGCATCGTGATGATGACCAACGGCCCGGCCGCAACGATAGGCGAAATCCTAAAGGTCGAACTGGCGCGGCCGCGCAATCGGGTTGAGCTGTCCGAGGATTCGCGTTACGTCCAATACCGAAAACAGGTTCTGGAATTTCTCTACACGCGCCATGGCGCGGCAGCCCCCGCTGCAGCCTGAGATCATGCAGAGTGGCACAGCGATTGCTTTTATAACTTCGGCAAGAGCGAAGCGACTGCCGTCTATCTCCTCAGTAGGGCCCCTGCCCTTTTGTCAAACCTCCTGGCCGCAATGCCAGGGGGTTTTTTTTTGGCGTGTAGGAGACGCCGGCACTGAGTCAGTGCAGCAGCGCCCACTGATGCGATGAAGCCTGGAAGCTCAATGATTTTCCTTGGCGTGATTGATCGTGTATTTCGGAATCTCGACCGTCACATCCTTCTGCGCGAGGATGGCTTGGCATGACAGCCGCGAAGTCGGCTCCAGGCCCCAGGCACGATCCAGCAGGTCTTCTTCCGATTCATCCAGTTCGCCCAAGGATTGAAAGCCTTCACGCACGACGACATGGCAGGTCGTGCATGCACAGCTCAACTCGCACGCATGCTCGATGTTGATGTTGTGCTCCAACATGGCTTCGCAAATCGAAGTTCCTGGATCGGCCTGGATCTGCGCGCCACTCGGGCAGTATTCCGCATGGGGCAAGATTTTGATGATGGGCATGAATGAATCTGGATAAGGGCTGTATTGGGCGATCGTGAAGAGCGCTCTCAATACACGGAAAAATTGATCGGCATCAAACCTCTTCGACGCGCCGGCCGGCCAGCGCATGGCGAATACCGCGGTTCATGCGCTCGGCGGCAAACGCCTCGGTTCCGTGCGCCAGGTTTTCGACGGCCGTGTTGATGACCGCAGCGTCTTCACCTTCGGCGCTGGCCGCCAATGCCGTCAGCAGCGCTTCGATGCGGGTGTGATCTGCAGGACTGAGCAGATCGCCATCGGCCGCCAATGCGGCGCGGGTCGCCAGTTGCATGCGCTCAGCCTCCACACGTGATTCACGCAGGCTGCGCGCCTCCATGTCGATCTCGGCGGTCGTGAAACTCTCGGTCAGCATGCGAGCGACTTCATCGTCCGACAGCCCATAGCTGGGCTTCACGGTGATCGCGGCTTCCACGCCGGAGCCCTCTTCGCGCGCGCTGACACTCAACAAGCCATCGGCGTCGACCTGAAAACTGACCCGGATGCGCGCCGCGCCGGCCACCATCGGTGGAATGCCTCGCAATTCGAATCGCGCCAGCGAGCGGCAATCGCTGACCAATTCACGCTCGCCCTGCAGCACATGAATGGACATCGCCGTCTGGCCGTCCTTGAAGGTCGTGAAGTCTTGCGCCCGCGCCGTCGGGATCGTGCTGTTGCGCGGAATGATGCGCTCGACCAACCCACCCATGGTTTCCAGGCCCAGCGACAGCGGAATCACATCCAACAGCAACAAATCATCGGCATTGGCATTGCCCGCCAAGGCATTGGCCTGAATGGCAGCACCCAGCGCAACGACTTCATCCGGGTTCAGATTGGTCAATGGCGCACGCCCGAAGAACTCACCGACGGCTGCCTGGACTTGCGGCATGCGCGTAGAGCCACCGACCATCACGATGCCTTGCACATCGTCTTTCGCCGCCTTGGCATCGCGCAGCACTTTACGCAGGGCAACCACTGTGCGCGCCACCAGCGGGCTCGTGATGCGCTCAAGCTGTTCGCGGCTGATGCGCACCGACAGCTCGCCCGCTGTCAGCGGGCAGGCCAGCAACGCATGGTCTGCCGCAGACAGCTTCTCCTTGGCAGCACGCGCAGCCACCAGCACGGCTCGCTTGTCTTGCGGCGACTCGACCTTCAAACCCGATTCCATCAAGGCCCACTCGGCAAGCGCCAGATCGAAATCGTCGCCCCCCAACGCGGAATCACCGCCGGTCGCCACGACCTCGAAAACGCCGTGCGTCAAGCGCAGCAACGACACATCGAAGGTGCCACCACCCAAGTCGTAGATGGCATACATACCTTCGGACGCGTTCTCCAGGCCATAGGCAATGGCAGCAGCTGTCGGCTCGTTGATCAGGCGAAGCACATGGATGCCAGCGAGTTGTGCCGCGTCTTTTGTGGCTTGACGCTGCGCATCGTCGAAGTAAGCCGGTACGGTGATCACGGCACCGAACAAGTCATCCGCAAAGGTGTCTTCAGCGCGGTAGCGCAAGGTGGCGAGGATCTCGGCCGACACCTGCACCGGCGATTTGACGCCATCGACCGTGTTGACCTGCACCATGCCCGGCGACTCGACGAAGTCATAAGGCAAGCTGGCACGTGATGCGATGTCAGCCAAGCCGCGCCCCATCAACCGCTTGACCGAGACAATGGTGTTTCGTGGATCAACGGCGGCCTCGGCCAACGCCTCATGGCCGATCTGCCGCCGCCCTTCGGGCAGATAACGAACCGCTGACGGCAGGATCACCCGGCCCGCCTCGTCGGGCAGACATTCGCTAACGCCATTGCGAACCGCAGCCACCAACGAGTGGGTGGTGCCCAGATCGATGCCTATCGCGATGCGGCGCTGATGCGGATCGGGCGCGCCACCGGGTTCTGAAATTTGAAGCAAAGCCATGTCGTTATTGTCCCAGCGCTTCCAGCCGCTGATCGATGTCGGCAGCAAAGCGCTCAACGAACATCAGGGCTCTTACTTGCTGCGCAGCCGCAGCGAAATCTTGTTGGCCATCGATCGTGTCTTGCACAGCCGCAAGCGCTGCCAGGCGATGCTGCGCCACCTCTTCAGCCAAAGCTTTGATGGCAGCCAGATTGCCAGCATCGTCGAGCGCTTCGCGCCATTCCATCTGCTGCATCAAGAAGCCCGATGGCATCGCGGTATTGCTCTCAGCATCGATCGACGCACCGTTCAACTCACACAGGTAGGCCGCACGCCGCAACGGATCTTTCAGCCGCTGATAGGCCTCGTTGACGCGAACCGCCCACTGCATCGCCAAACGCTGCGCCGATGCGCCCTGTGCGGCAAAGCGGTCCGGGTGCACCTCGCCTTGAAGCACACGCCATTGGATGTCGATCTGAGTGCGGTCCTGCGCAAAGCGCGCAGGCAATCCGAACAAAGCAAAGTCGTTTTCGTCCAGCTTCACGTCAAAGCCTTCGCGCAAGAGCGCTCGTCATGCAAGAGGCCATTCACCCAAACGCCTCATCAGCCAATAAGACCCAAGCACATCAACAGCCCATCACGATGCGTGGATCAGAAAAAACAAAGGCGCGAACAAGTCGCGCCCGAGACGGAAAAACGCAGGCTCAAACGCGGAAGGATTCACCGCATCCACAACGGTCTTTTTCACGCGGGTTGTGGAACTTGAAACCTTCGTTCAGTCCCTCTCGCACGAAATCGAGTTCGGTGCCGTCAAGGTAAGGCAGGCTTTTCGGATCGATCAACACCTTCACGCCGTGGCCTTCGAAGATCACATCTTCGGGGGCCACATCATCGGCATATTCCAGCTTGTAGGCCAAGCCGGAACAGCCGGTGGTCTTTACGCCCAGACGTACACCCACACCACGGCCACGCTTCACGATGTAGCGCGACACATGACGCGCAGCAGCTTCAGTCAGAGTGACGGCCATGGCTCTCAGTGGGTTTGCAACGCTTCAGCGCGTGCGTTGGCACTCTTGGCCTTGTAGTCACTGACGGCTGCCTTGATCGCATCTTCAGCGAGGATGGAGCAGTGAATCTTTACCGGTGGCAAGGCCAGTTCTTCGGCGATGTGTGTGTTCTTGATCGTCAGCGCTTCATCCAGCGATTTGCCCTTGACCCATTCAGTCACCAGCGAGCTGGATGCAATGGCCGAACCACAGCCATAAGTCTTGAATTTGGCGTCTTCGATCAAGCCGGTGAGGGGGTTGACCTTGATCTGCAACTTCATCACGTCGCCGCAAGCAGGCGCACCGACCATGCCGGTACCGACGGTATCGTCACCCTTTTCGAACGAGCCCACGTTGCGTGGGTTTTCATAGTGCTCTACGACTTTTTCGCTGTATGCCATATCAGTTCTCCAAAATCATCATCCGGCGCCGTCAGTGGGCTGCCCACTGAATCGTGCTGATGTCGATGCCATCCTTGTGCATCTCCCACAGCGGCGACAGTTCGCGAAGCTTCGCAACGCGATCTTTCAGCGTCGTGATCACGTAATCAACTTCCTCAACGGTCGTGAATCGACCAATCGTCATGCGCAAGGATGAATGCGCCAACTCGTCACTGCGGCCCAATGCCCGCAACACATAGCTCGGCTCCAAGCTCGCCGAAGTGCAAGCGGAACCAGATGAAACCGCGATGCCCTTGATACCCATGATCAAGGATTCACCCTCGACAAAGTTGAAGCTCATGTTCACGTTATGTGGAACACGTTTTTCCGGGTGCCCGTTCAAGAAAGTCTGCTCGATGACAGACAGGCCCGCAATCAAGCGCTGCTGCAGCATGCGGATGCGTTCGATCTCGACACCCATCTCTTCACGGGCCAATCGATACGCGACACCCATGCCAACAATCTGATGCGTGGCCAGCGTGCCCGAACGCATGCCGCGCTCATGGCCGCCACCATGCATTTGCGCTTCGATGCGCACACGCGGTTTGCGGCGCACATACAGCGCCCCGATGCCTTTCGGGCCATAGGTCTTGTGCGAAGCCAAGCTCATCAGATCGACCGGCAAGGAAGCGAGATCAATGACCACCTTGCCTGTGGCCTGTGCCGCATCGACATGAAAAACAATGCTGCGTTCACGACAGATTGCACCGATGGCTGAAATGTCTTGAATAACACCGATCTCGTTGTTCACAAACAGCACCGACACAAGAATAGTGTCGGGACGCAGTGCAGCCTTGAACTTGTCCAGGTCCAGCAAGCCATCTTCCTCAACGTCGAGGTAAGTGACTTCAAAACCCTGGCGCTCCAGTTCACGCATCGTGTCGAGAACCGCCTTGTGCTCGGTCTTCAACGTGATCAGGTGCTTGCCACGGGTCTTGTAGAACTGAGCCGCACCCTTGATCGCCAAATTGATGGATTCAGTGGCACCGGATGTCCAGACGATCTCGCGCGGATCGGCTCCCACCAACGCAGCGACTTCCACACGCGCCTTCTCCACCGCCGCCTCAGCTTCCCAACCCCATGCATGGCTGCGTGATGCGGGGTTGCCGAAATGCTCGCGCAACCACGGAATCATCGCGTCCACCACGCGCTGGTCGACCGGAGTGGTCGCACCGTAATCCATGTAGATCGGGAAATGAGGGGTCATGTCCATAGCGGTACTGCTGAGGGCTTATTTTGAAAATGCATTACCCAGCGCAAAGACGGAGTTCGGTGCAGTAATCTTGATCGGGCGAACCACAGGCTGGGTCGAAATGGCCCGCTTGACCGGATGCTCTTCGATCGAGATGCCTTTAGCGAGCTGTTCTTCGACGAGTTTGCGCAGAGAAATCGAATCGAGATATTCGATCATCTTGGAATTCAGACTCGCCCACAGATCGTGGGTCATGCAGCGGCCTGCATCTTCACCCATGCAGTTCTCTTTGCCAGCGCAGCCTGTAGCGTCGATCGGTTCATCGACCGCAACAATGATGTCGGCCACGGTGATTTCTTCGGATTTGCGGCCCAGCGAATAACCGCCGCCAGGGCCACGCGTGCTTTCGACCAATTCATGCCGACGCAATTTGCCGAAAAGCTGCTCAAGGTAGGACAGCGATATTTGCTGCCGCGCGCTGATTGCCGCCAAGGCCACAGGGCCGGTGTTCTCGCGCAGTGCGAGATCGATCATGGCGGTGACAGCGAAACGGCCTTTGGTTGTTAGACGCATGGAATCCTCCTGGTGCCGGTGACAGCACAACAAATCAATGAAAGCGAGCGATCGTGAGGTTCACGCTTTGTCGAGCACCCCGCGGTCAGCGGGATAACCCGCGGTTGATTCCGACGAGTTTACTCAAGTATACATGAAACCTAATGTTTCGGTAGGAATTGGCTCAGGAAGTTCCCGACATCCGACAAATGGTTTTGCGCTGCAAATCAACAACAAGCCCATCACAGGCATCTTCGATCAGATCCAACACCTGGTCGAAGCCGGCGGCACCTCCCTGGTACGGATCTGGAACGATGTCGCTCCTGAACTTTTGCCCATAGCTCGTCAGCCGACCGAGCTTGCCGCGATGGACCTCAGAACACCGCCGCTCCATGAACTTGAGGTTGTCCCAGTCCATTGCAAGGATCAAATCGAAGCGTTCGAAATCGGCTTCGGTGAGCGGGCGCGAGCGTTGGGCGGACAGGTCGAAGCCGCGGCGCCTGGCATGCGCGATCGAACGCGGATCGGGCGGGTCACCCTGATGCCAGCCATGAGTGCCGGCCGAATCAACGATCACCTGCCCTTCCAGGCCCGCCGCTTTCAGCTTGTGCCGCAACACCGCTTCGGCCGTCGGCGAGCGGCAGATGTTGCCCATGCACACCATCAGCACATGCACGGTCATGGCTGGCCCTTTCGTGCGGGCGCAGCGGCCAAAGGCACGACGTTGTCGCTGCCGGCCGCGCCAAAAGCCTGCTCGCGCAGCACCGCGAGTTGATCGCGAACGCGGGCCGCCTTCTCGAACTCCAGATTGCGCGCGTGCTCCAGCATCTGCTTTTCCAGTTGCTTGATCCGTTTGCCGAGGTCTTTCTCCGACAAGGCTTCCACTTCGGCGGCTTGCGCCACACGCTGCGCATCCTTCGACTTCTCGGAATAGACGCCGTCGATGAGATCCTTGATCTGCTTGTTAATGCTGCGCGGCGTGATGCCCTGTTCCAGGTTGTGCGCGGTCTGCCTGGCGCGCCGGCGCTCGGTTTCGTCGATGGCCATGCGCATCGAGTCGGTCAGCTTGTCGGCATAAAGAATCGCCTTGCCATTCAGATTGCGCGCGGCGCGGCCGATGGTCTGAATCAGCGAGCGCTCCGAGCGCAGAAAGCCTTCCTTGTCGGCATCGAGAATTGCCACCAGCGACACCTCGGGAATATCGAGGCCTTCGCGCAAAAGGTTGATGCCCACCAGCACATCGAAAGCGCCAAGCCGCAAATCGCGCAGGATCTCAACCCGCTCCACAGTATCGATGTCGCTGTGCAGGTAACGCACCTTGACGCCGTTGTCGCTCAGATAGTCGGTTAGCTGCTCGGCCATGCGCTTGGTCAAGGTCGTGATCAACACCCGCTCGTGGATGTCGACGCGGTCGCGGATTTCCTGCAGCACATCATCGACCTGCCGTGTGGCCGGCCTGACCTCGACGATCGGATCGACCAACCCCGTGGGCCGAACCAGTTGTTCGACCACCTGCCCCGAAGTCTGCTTTTCATAGGCCGCCGGCGTAGCAGAGACGTACATCACCTGCCGCATCTTTTTCTCGAATTCCTCGAACTTCAGCGGCCGGTTGTCGAGTGCCGAAGGCAGCCGGAAACCGTATTCGACCAGCGTCGTCTTGCGGGCGCGGTCGCCGTTGTACATGCCGCCGAACTGGCCGATCAGCACATGCGATTCATCGAGAAACATCAGTGCGTCGCTCGGCAGATAGTCGACCAGCGTGGACGGCGGCTCACCAGGCGCAGAGCCCGAAAGATGCCGCGTGTAGTTCTCGATGCCCTTGCAATGGCCGATCTCCTGCAGCATCTCCAGATCGAAGCGGGTGCGCTGCTCCAGGCGCTGCGCCTCCACCAGCTTGCCAGCTTTGACGAGTTCATCGAGCCGGGTTCGCAACTCGTCCTTGATGGTGTCGATGGCGGCCACGACGCGATCGCGCGGCGTCACGTAATGGCTCGATGGATAAACGGTGAAGCGCGGAATCTTCTGCCGGATCTTGCCGGTCAGCGGGTCAAACAGTTGCAGCGATTCGACCTCGTCATCGAACAGCTCGATGCGGATCGCAAGCTCCGAATGCTCGGCCGGGAACACATCGATCGTGTCGCCCCGCACGCGGAAGGTACCGCGGCTGAAGTCCATCTCGTTGCGCTGGTACTGCATGCGAATCAGCTGCGCAATCACATCGCGCTGGCCCATCTTGTCGCCGGCGCGCAGCGTCATCACCATGCGGTGGTAATCGCTCGGGTTGCCGATGCCGTAGATGGCCGAGACGGTCGCCACGATCACCACGTCGCGCCGCTCCAGCAGGCTTTTGGTAGCACTGAGCCGCATCTGTTCGATGTGCTCGTTGATCGAGCTGTCTTTCTCGATGAAGAGGTCGCGCTGAGGCACATAAGCCTCAGGCTGGTAGTAGTCGTAATAGCTGACGAAATACTCGACCGCGTTCTTCGGAAAGAACTCGCGGAACTCGCTGTAAAGCTGGGCCGCCAACGTCTTGTTGGGCGCGAACACGATCGCCGGTCGGCCAAGTTGAGCGATCACGTTGGCCATCGTGAAGGTCTTGCCGGAGCCGGTGACGCCCAGCAGCGTCTGAAAACTCAGGCCGTCGTTCACCCCGTCGACCAGTTGAACAATCGCGTTCGGCTGATCACCCGCTGGCGGGTAGGGTTGGAACAACTGGAAGGGCGAGTCAGGAAAGCTGACGAACTCGCCTTTTGTCGGTGCATCGGTGGGTATAGATGCAACAGCAGCGTCGGTCAATGGAGCCATGGCAGATAAAATCCTCGGGCTTTCCCCGCGCCCGGCGTGGGTGCCGGGAAAGCGCAAGGGCAATCGGAAAGAGTAGCCCAAATCCATGATCCGCTCTACTGACAATCCCAGGCGCCGGCTCCAGCGAGCTTCAACCCCGGGTACCGGAAGCGGCCTTTCATTTGTTGAGACAAGGACTGTCCATGACCTCGCTGTTTGCTGCCGTTGAACTGGCCCCCCGCGACCCCATCCTGGGCCTGAACGAGCAGTTCAACGCCGACCCGAACCCGGCCAAGGTGAACCTCGGCGTCGGCGTCTACTACGACGACGATGGCAAGCTGCCGCTGCTGAAATGCGTGGCCGAAGCCGAGCGCCAGATGCAGGCAGCACCGAAGGCGCGCGGCTATCTGCCCATCGACGGCATCGCCGCTTATGACAAAGCCGTGCAAGGCCTGGTGTTCGGTGCTGACAGCGCTGTGCTGGCCGCTGGCCGCGTGGCCACGGTGCAAGGCATTGGGGGCACCGGCGGCCTGAAGATCGGCGCCGACTTCCTGAAGCGTGTCAATCCGAATGCCAAGGTGCTGATCAGCGACCCGAGCTGGGAAAACCACCGTGCGCTCTTCAACAACGCGGGCTTCACCGTCGAAACCTATCCGTACTACGACGCAGCCCAACGGGGCATCAACTTCGACGGCATGCTGTCGGCCCTGAATGCTGCGCCCGCCGGCACGGTCATCGTGCTGCATGCCTGCTGCCACAACCCGACCGGCTACGACATCACCGCAGCGCAATGGAGCCAGGTGATCGAAGTCATCAAGGCCCGCCAGCTCGTGTCGTTCCTCGACATGGCTTATCAAGGCTTTGGCGACGGCATTGCCGAAGACGGCGCGGTGATCAGCCAGTTCGTCGCGGCCGGCCTCGACTTCTTCGTGTCGACCTCGTTCTCAAAGAGCTTCTCGCTGTATGGCGAACGCGTTGGTGCCCTGAGCGTGGCCTGCCAGAACAAAGACGAGGCGGCTCGCGTGCTGAGCCAGCTGAAGATCGTGAT
Organism: uncultured Rhizobacter sp.; assembly: GCA_964242145.1. Lineage (GTDB taxonomy): Bacteria > Pseudomonadota > Gammaproteobacteria > Burkholderiales > Burkholderiaceae_C > Rhizobacter. The sequence continues at coordinate 5,191 of CAXTCD010000118.1, read as the reverse complement.
TCGCACCAACTACTCGAACCCGCCCACGCATGGCGCGCAGGTCGTGGCCACGGTGCTGAACACGCCGGCGCTGCGCCAGCAATGGGAAGAAGAGCTGGCCGGCATGCGCGTTCGCATCAAGGAGATGCGCGGTGCGCTGCTGCAAAAGCTGCAAGCGGCCGGGCTGAAGCAGGACATGAGCTTCATCACCCAACAGCGCGGCATGTTCAGCTACTCGGGCCTGTCCAAGGAGCAGATGCAACGCCTGCGCAGCGAGTTCGGCATCTACGGCGTTGATTCAGGCCGTATCTGCGTGGCGGCACTGAACAGCAAGAACATCGATTCGGTCGTCAGCGCGATCGTCAAGGTCAGCTGATCGACACCGACGGCGGCGTGCCCGAGGCACTGCCGCCGTCGGTGAGCTTCGATTCCCGGCCTTTTCCGGGTTTCCATGTGTGACGGATGAATGCACGATTCAGGGCACTTGCCTAGAATGGTGCGGTGCACAACCACTCGCGCACAGGCGACCCCGTCAACGCTCACAAGGATTCCAGATGCTGTACCAACTTTATGAAACTCAGCGCGCGATCCTGAGCCCGTTCTCTGAATTCGCCAGCGCTTCGGCCAAGCTTTACAGCCACCCGCTCTCACCTTTCGCCCACACGCCGCTGGCGCACCGGGTCTCGGCCGGGCTGGATTTGATGCACCGGCTGTCGAAAGACTACGAAAAGCCGGCGTTCAACATTACTTCGGTGCCGGTGCAAGGCTCCGACGTCGCAGTGCAAGAGCAAGTTGCCGTCACCAAGCCGTTTTGCCGCCTGCTGCGCTTCAAGCGCTTTACCGACGACTTGCCACTGCTGTCCACGATGAAGGCTCAGCCTGCGGTGCTCGTGGTCGCGCCGCTGTCCGGCCACCACTCGACGCTGCTGCGCGAAACCGTGCGCAGCCTGCTCGTCGATCACAAGGTCTACATCACCGACTGGACCGACGCCCGCATGGTGCCGATCGAAGAAGGCGCGTTCCACCTCGATGACTACGTCGAGTACGTGCAGGAGTTCATCCGCCACATCGGCCCTGAAGTCAATGTGATTTCGGTCTGCCAGCCGACCGTGCCGGTGCTGGCCGCGATCTCGCTGCTGGCCAGCAATGGCGAGCCGACGCCGCAAACGATGACGATGATGGGCGGCCCGATCGACGCTCGCAAATCTCCGACCGCGGTCAACAACCTCGCGATGAACAAGAGCTACGAATGGTTCGAGAACAACGTGATTTACCGTGTACCGGTGAACTATCCGGCCAACGGGCGTGCGGTGTACCCCGGCTTTCTGCAGCACACCGGCTTCATCGCAATGAACCCCGACCGCCATTTGAAGTCGCATTACGACTACTTCATGGACCTGATGCGCGGTGAAGACGAAAGCGCCGATTTCCATCGCGCCTTCTACGATGAATACAACGCCGTGCTCGACATGCCGGCCGAGTACTACCTCGACACCATCAAGACCGTGTTCCAGGACTTCGCGCTCGTCAACGGCACCTGGGAAGTGCGTGGCCAATTGGTTCGGCCCCAAGACATCACGACCACCTCCCTGCTGACCATCGAAGGCGAGCTCGACGACATCTCTGGTGCCGGCCAGACGCGCGCCGCGCATGACCTGTGCACCGGCATTCCGAAGTCGCGCCAGTTTCACTACGACGTCGAAGGCGCGGGCCATTACGGCATCTTCTCGGGCCGCCGCTGGCGCGAGAAGGTCTACCCGCAGGTGCGTGACTTCATTGCCAGCCACCAAAAGGCCGGTGCGCCTTCAGCCACGCCCGAAAAGAAGCTGGCCTCGGTGCGCAAGAAAGCGGCATGACCGCAGTGCAGGGGCCGGATGCGTCGTCACTGGCGCAGCCGCATCGCGTGAGCGCGAATGCGGCTTGCACCCAACGCATTGAGCTGATCGATGCGCTGAACCGTGCGCTGCCGCAAACCCAGTGCACGCGCTGCGCTTACCCGGATTGCCGCAGCTACGCCACGGCGATGGCCGATGGCGAGGCCGACATCAACCAATGCCCGCCGGGCGGCCGCGAAGGCATTGGCCGCCTGGCCCGCATCACCGGCCGCCCCGAGAAGCCGCTCAACGCAACGCACGGCACCGAAGGGCCGCGCCTGCTGGCGGTGATCGACGAAGCCTGGTGCATCGGCTGTACCTTGTGCCTGAGCGCCTGCCCAGTCGATGCGATCGTCGGCGGCCCGAAAGCCATGCACACGGTGATCGATGCGCTGTGCACTGGCTGCGAGCTTTGCATTCCCGCCTGCCCCGTCGATTGCATCTCACTGGCTAACGTGAGTGGCGAGCGCAGCGGCTGGCAGGCCTGGAGCCACGCGCAAGCCGATGAAGCGGCGCAACGCTACGACTTCCATCGTTTTCGCGAAGCCCGCGATGAAACCGAGCGCAATGCTCGCCTGGCTGCCCGCGCACGGCCGATCGCCGCCGCGGTGCAAGCCGGCATAACAGCGCCGCTGCCCGAGGCCGCCGCCATGCTGCAGCCCGATCTCACTGCCGCAACACCCACGGCAGCAACGCCCACTTCCGCGACCGAGGCCAAACGCGCATTGATCGCCGCCGCGATGGCCCGCGCACGCGAACGCAAGCCGGCCTGACGATCCGCCGCCGCGCCGCCCACGCGCGTCAGCCGTGTCCTACATCAGGACGCGGAATGCTCCGACCCACTGCCTTGCACCGTTCTGACGGTAGCTCCGAGAGCCTGCCCATAACCTTTCGGCACGGGTCTGACATTTTCTTCGCCGCAAGCAACGACCCGGTTCTTTCCCAATCACAGGAGTTGAAATGAATCGAGATCGTTTGGAAGGTCAGTGGAAGCAGGTCAAAGGCAACGTGCGCAAGGGTTGGGGCCGTTGGACCGGTGATGAAAATCAGATCGAGAAAGGCCTGCGCGAACACGCTTCCGGCAAGCTGCAGCGGACTTATGGCGTTCGTCAAGACGAAGCGCGCCAGCAGATCCGCGAACTGCAATCCCGTTATTGATCGCCGTTGTACCGTCGAGGCGCGCGATGAAATCCCCCGGGCTCGCAGCCGCCATGATCGTCATCGCCGTGATGGCCTTCTCCTGCGACCCCAAAAGCCCCAAGCGGCCGGACACGCCTACGCCGCCCAAGCCGGTGGCCCAGGCCACCGCCGCAACGCCGAGCTATGCCGCGATGCGCTACAGAGACTGAAATCCATCCAACGCTCGATGGCACGCTGACCACAGGCGCCACCCTTCCCATCTCGCATGTTCGCGTGATGCAGCGGTGACAATCGGCGCCCATGAAGACGTCGTCGATCGAACCTTTTTTTGCCACGCTGCAAGCGGCCAACCCTCACCCCGTCACTGAACTCGAATACACCAACCCGTTCGAGTTGCTTGCCTCGGTGCTGCTGTCGGCCCAGGCGACCGATGTCGGTGTCAACAAGGCCACGCGCAAGCTCTACCCGGTCGCCAACACGCCAGAGAAAGTGCTGGCCCTGGGCGTGGAAGGATTGAGCGAATACATCAAGACCATCGGCCTGTATCGGACCAAAGCCAGGAATCTGATCGCAACCTGCCGGCTGCTGATCGAGCGCCATGGCGGGCAAGTGCCGCATTCGCGCGAAGCGCTGGAAGCGCTTCCAGGCGTCGGCCGCAAGACCGCCAATGTGGTGCTGAATGTGGTCTTCGGCGAACCAACGATGGCGGTCGATACCCACATCTTCCGCGTCAGCAACCGCACGGGCCTCGCGCCGGGCAAGAATCCGCTGGAAGTCGAGATGGGCCTCCTCAAGCGGGTGCCGGCGGACTACCTGAAACACGCCCACCACTGGCTGATCCTGCATGGGCGCTACATATGCCAGGCGAAGCGACCGTTGTGCGAGCAATGCGGTGTGGCCGCCTATTGCGATTCCCGGCCTGCCCAGGTGCTTGCGCGAGTTGCGGCCCGTCCCTGACACAGTCAGCACGGAATGGCTGCCGCCATCTTTCCGAATGCAAAGCTGGAGATGGACAACCTGGCCTGAATCCACCAGGACAAGGGCCGCGTCATCAGCTACAAGGTGGGCGACCTGCAGCGCCATGACCAGGGCGTGAGCGGCGCAGCAAAATTCAAGGGTGTGCTCAACGGCTACCCGATGGCGCTCGAATCATTCAAGCGCCTCGGCTACACCGAGCTCGGGCCGACAGGCCGCTCAATCCGGCCAGCCGACTTCCGGAAGGTGAGGCTGTCGATCGCCATTCAGGATGGCTACGACAAAGCCCGCTTCGACGGCGTGCCCGACTGGTCAGACGACAGCGCCACCCATTGGGGCATGCAGTTCCGCGTCAACATCGCTCCGCATTGAGGATCAAGGCTCGGCGGCAAGCTTCATCGACCCGTTGAACAAGCATCGGCGCGGTCTTCGCTGTTGTGCATGAACAACTCGCAGAATTCACAAGCGCCCACCGAGCATGGCGCCCATGATCACAGCGGTGAACAAGGTCGACAGGCCCAGCCCGCACCAGATCCAACGATCGACGGCGCGCTTGGGCAAGCCGTGTCCGAGCAGCACGACCCGCAGCCCGCAGACCCCGTGGCCGAGCAGCATGAAGACCGCGAGGCCGTAATGCGGAATCAAACGCACGTTCCATGCATCGGCCGCAAGGCCTGCAGGCGCACCGACGGCCCAGGCCCAGGTGGTGTCGGTTCCGAAATGGCGCGCGAGCACGAACACCGAATTGACATGCGAGGCAATGAAGAAGCTCAGATAGATGCCGGAGGCCAGCTGCAGCACACTCAAGCCATCGGCGGCCCGCCTGGTTTTGGGCAGCCACAGCGCCAACCCGGACAAGAGCTGAAAGGCCATCACCAAAAGCATCGCCGGCTCGACAAGATCGTTCCGGTACAGCTTGCGCAATTCACGCATCAAAGCCAGATGGGCGTCATCGCCAAACCATCCATAGAGATGATTGAACAGATGCGGCGCGAGAAAGACGAGGATCAATACCAAGGCAGAGACGCCATGCATCACACGCAGCACCGTCAAGCCCCGGCTCGGCGCCGCGTCGATGCCGGTCTGATTCAGATCGGCCTGCTGGCTCCACAGCCGCATGGTGACGAAGGCCGCCAACGCCAACCACAGGCCGGTCCATACCGGCACATCGGCGCCGTCGATTTTCATCAGGTACAAGAGCACGCCCAAAAAGGTGAACAGCG
>CAXTCD010000117.1:0-16029 GCA_964242145.1 uncultured Rhizobacter sp. | reverse complement strand
CCGGCTGCTTCTGGTCGAGGTTGACCGCGACCAGCTCGAAGCGGATCGGCGCGCGCTGCTGCAGGTTCAGCAGGATGTCGAGCAGCGCATAGCTGTCTTTGCCGCCCGAAACGCAGACCATCACCTTGTCGCCGTCTTCGATCATGTTGAAGTCGGTGATGGCATGGCCGACCTGGCGGTGCAGCCGCTTGCTCAGCTTGTTGATCTCGAAGGCCGCCTTGGCTTCATCACGTTCCAGTACCGCATCCATCACAACACGTCCTTGATTCCAAACACTTCGCAGCCGACCGATTCACAGTCGGGGTACACATAAGGCTTTTCGGTCGACACCTTCGCGGCCTTCACGCGAGGGTGCGCGAGCATCAGCGACAGCACGTCATCGCACAGCGTCTCTTGCAGATGAATATGGCCCTGCTTCACCCGTGCCGCGATGCTGCGCCGGATGAAGTCATAGTCGACCACTTCCTTCAGGTCATCGGCCTTTGGCGTCGACAGCGACAGCGGAATGTAGAGGTCGACGTTGATCAGCACCTTCTGCTCGCCACGTTTTTCGAAGTCGTGAACGCCGATGTTGATCCACACCTCATAGTTGCGCAAGAAGAGGCGGCGGCAATCGGCCAGCGAAGCTTGGCCCAGCAGGCTGTGCATCGATCAGCTCCTGAAGGCCAGAATTGCAAGCGAGGGGCCGGTGATAAAGGCAGCGGGCATGTCAGGCTTCTTTGTTCGGGTTGGCGATGAACATCACATCGCGGTGTTGAGCTTGCAGATGCTGGCCGCCATCGACCATCAGCGTGGTGCCGGTGATGGCGGGCGACTCGATCAGGAAACGCACGCTGCGGGCGATGTCAGCCGGTGTCGACGAACGGCCGAGCGGCGTCAGCTGATGGGCCTGCGCGAACTCGCCGTCGGTCATCGGGCCCGACAGCATCGTGACGCCCGGGGCCACACCACACACGCGAAGCGCGGGCGCAAGCGCCTGGGCCAGCATCACGGTGGCGGCCTGCAGCGCGGCCTTCGACAGCGTGTACGAGAAATAGTCCGGGTTCGGGTTCCACAGCTTCTGATCGAGCAGATTCACGACGCAACCATGCGCGTCTCTGTGCGTCAGGTGCTGATGCAAGGCCTGAGCAAGCAGCACGGCCGGCGCGGTGTTGGCACGCCAGTGCGTGTCCATCGAAGCGAAGCTGAATTGCTGCGGGTTGTCGTATTCGAAGGTCGACGCGTTGTTGACCACGGCATCCAGGCGTCCGAAATGCGCGATCACGGCGGGCACCAAGGCTCGGCAGGCCGCTTCATCCGACAGATCGGCGGCGAAGGCTTGCGCCTGTGCGCCCAGCTCGCGCGCTTCGGCTGCAGTTTGCTGGGCTTCTTCGGCAGATGCGCGGTAATGCACTGCGACATCGAAGCCATGCGCTGCGAGGTCGAGCGCGATCGCGCGGCCCAGGCGGCGGGCAGCGCCAGTCACGAGCACGACGGGTCGGGCGGGCATGGTTTCTACAATGAGTGGATGACGACCAACGAGTCCGCCAGTGTATCGGCGCCGCTTTTCACGCTGCTTCGCTCGGCCATTGAAGGCCACGGCGGCTGGCTGCCCTTCGACCAGTTCATGGCCATCGCGCTGTATGAGCCCGGCCTGGGCTATTACGCCCATGGCAGCCGCAAGTTCGGGCACATGCCGCAATCAGGCAGCGACTTCGTGACCGCGCCGGAGCTGTCACCGCTGTTCGGCCGGGCGCTGTCACGCCAGCTCGCGCAGGCGCTACGTGCCTGCGAGGGCCACGAGGTGTGGGAATTTGGTGCCGGCTCAGGCGCGCTGGCTGAGCAGTTGCTGGATGGTTTGGCCGAGCAGGGCGTGGCGCTGTCGCGCTATGTGATCGTCGACCTGTCGGGCTCGCTTCGGCAACGGCAGCACGAGCGCCTCGCACGCTTCGGCGAGACGGTGCAATGGGTTGATGCGCTGCCCCCATCGATCCATGGCGTGGTAGTTGGCAACGAGGTGCTGGACGCGATGCCGGTTCAGCTGCTTCACTTCGACGGCGGCGCATGGCAAGAGCGTGGCGTGGCATGCGACGGCGAACGCCTGGTGTGGGCTGATCGGCCAAGCGTGCTGCGCCCGCCGTTTGAAGGCCCGTTTCTGCCCGGCACGCTGACCGAGATTCATCCGCAAGCCGAGGCGTTCATTGCGACCTTGGCCGAACGGCTGCAGCGCGGTGCGGCCTTCTTCATCGACTACGGCTTCCCCGAAGCCGAGTACTACCACCCGCAACGCACCGGCGGCACGCTGATGTGCCACCGCGCCCACTTGGCCGACACCGACCCGCTGGTGCAGGTGGGCGAGAAGGACATCACCGTGCACATCAACTTCACCGGCATTGCGCTGGCTGCGCAAGACCATGGGCTGGACGTGCTGGGTTACACCAGCCAGGCCCACTTCCTGATCAATTGCGGCCTGGTGGGCCTGCTGGAAGGGGCCGACATCGTGACCACCGCGCATGCGCAAAAGCTGCTCAACGAACATGAGATGGGCGAGCTGTTCAAGGTGATCGGCTTCGCTCGCGGCTGTGAGGCTGCGTTCACCACGGCGCCGATCGGGTTCGAGCGTGGCGACCGGACGCACGCGCTGTGAGCGACCTTGTGAGGGCCACCCGATGGGCCTGAGATGGTTGCTCGTGATGCTGATTGCGCTGCTGCTGTTCAGCGGCTTGCAGCGCTGGCTGGAGAAGCTGGGGCTGGGTCGCTTGCCGGGGGACTTCCGGTTCCGGCTGGCGGGCCGTGACTGGTTCGTGCCGTTGACCAGCAGCGTGATCTTGAGCTTTGCCGCGATGCTGCTGGCCAAGTTGTTCTGAACTTCGAAGTGGCCTGGGACGGCCGCATTCACAGGCCGGCGAGCCACGCCACAAGCTGTGGTAGAGAAACGTGAATTTCTGTTGAAAAGTTGTCCCTGCGCACCGTGGGCAAGGCTGTGGACAAGTTGCTGGACAACGCGCGCATCCCGATCAGCATTGATGTTCCGGGCGATGCTTAAAGATGAGGCAGATCGCGCCAACCGCCGGCCATCGCGGTACCCGACAGCAGAGAAGAACCAGGCTCAGCCGGGCATCGTGTCGATGTTGTCGGGGGAATCCGGATCGTGCGGATCACTGGAGGCCGGTGGAATGAGCCCGGCCATCAGCCACAGTTGCGAGGCTTCTTCGTAGGCGTAACGATGCGCGGCGTTGGCGCGCAGCCAGGTGTTGAGCTCGGAGCGGGCCGAAGCGTCCAGCGGGGTCTCGTGCTCTCGCATCACCCACGCCCAGGCTGCGCTCCAGAGGGGGTTGTCGCGCTCGGTCGTGCTCATGGGTTGGCGTGGGAGTGGAAAAAAGGGCATCGCAATTAGACAGCGTGAACCGCGGTGGCGTTCCGTGGCACCGGCACGCCGCACGGCTCACGTGATTTTTGGCGCGGCACTCGGTGCGCACAGCGCCGTGAGCCGAAAGGCTTCTTCAGTCGCGTGCCAGCAGATGGCGGCATTCCATCAGCGCCTGTGTTGCATCGCGGATCATGAAGTTGACCAGCGTTGCCGACACGCCGAGCTGCGCGCCGATGTCGCGCTGGGTCATGCCCGACAGGCGATACAGCTCGAAGGCTTGCCGCGTGCGCGCGGGCAGGCCGTTCAACACCTGATCGACCAGCGCCAGATTCTGCCGGCTGATGGTGATCTGCTCCGGCGTGCCCTGCGTCGCGGCGACATGCTGGCCGTCTTCTTCTTCGGCAAAGACATGCGATTCGAGGTTCATGCGGCGCCGGTAGTCGATCGCCAGGTTGCGAACCACCTGGAAGCAATAGGCCAGCGGCTGTTTGATCGCCAGGCCGGTGGCTTCCATCAGCTTGAGATAAGCCTCTTGGGTGATGTCTTCGGCGAGCTCGCGGGTGCCCACGATTTTTTGCGCCGCGCCGCGCAGCTGAGCGCGATGCGTCACAAATGCGCCATCGAGAGTCAAATTTCCAACGTCAACCGACACGGGGCGATCTCCTTGCAGTCCGGCACGCCCACACAAATGAGAGTGATTCTCATTATTATGTATGGAGTTGAGGCTGTGACGCGTGCCATGCGTGTCGGTGCGTAAGGAGTCGCATGCGGGCAACGCCTTGGTACATGACACCTCGTGGTCGCCTGACTCTGGTTTGAGGCGCTCTCAGTGAGGCGAACACCTCGCGCTGTGGCGCAGCACCCGGGTTTGCGTTTGGTCTCACTGCGACGCGGTGATGCCGACGCGGCAAGTAGAGCGCCGCCATACCGATCAACCACCTTGCTGCGAAATGGCCTTGCGCAGCAAAGTTGGCGCCTAGACCTGCTCAATAAAACGTCACGGTGACCGTGATCGTGTCGGTGTAGCTGCCGGGCACGGCGGTGGTTTGGCTGGCCGGGATACGGCCGTAAATGGAGATGGTCCGGGATTGCGAGCTGCCCAGCACGTCGAGCGTGATGTTGCCGCTGACCGAATGCGTGCTATTGGTGCCGTCGCCCCACACGGTCAGGTAGGTGTTGTCGGTGTACAGGTTGTACGACAACTTGTTGGCGCCGCTGCTCATGCGCCTGGTGGCGTAGGTGCCGCCGCCAGTACTCAGATCGATCTTGTACGGGATCAACAGGCCCGCCACGCCGCCGCAGCCCACCTGCATCGTCGTGACGGAGGTCGTTGCACTGCCGGACAGCGGGTTGTAGTTTCCAAAGCTCAAAGTGGAGGTACTGGCGTTGCAGCTGCAGCCGGCCAGTGCGAGGCAGGCCGCCTGCGACGGCGTGCTCCAGCCGACGAGGCCGAGCACGGCGATCCAGCGCAGCAGCCACGCGAATGGAAGGTTTCGTTTCATTGGCACAGCACCGGGCCCAGTTCGGGCACTTCGTCCATGTCGGCCTTGAGTGTCAGGGTCGCACCGCATTCACCGCCTTGCCAGCGGGCATGCACCCGGGTGCGCATGCCCAGGCCGGAAACAAAGGCCTTGCCGTCGAAGCCGACCGGGAATTCGCGCGTCTGCCCGGCCACGGTTACGTCGCTGCCCGGCGGCACCGGCTGGCCGCTGGGCAGCACGAGCCGGAAGCTGGCCGCCAAAGTGCGCGTCACCGCGATGCGCAGCGACGTGCCGCTGTGGGCCGCGGGTGTCAGCACGGCGTCTTGGCGTTCGACTTCGGCATCGAAAGGCAGGTCGCCGAGGTTGATGCTGATGAGGTTGGGCTCATAGCCGCGCAGGCCGCTGATGAAGGCCCGGCCATGCTGATCGGTGCGGGCCACCGGCCGGTTGTCATGCAGCACCTGGACGTCCGGGTAGTCGTCGACCTCGACCACCGCGTAGCTGCCTTCGATGCGGCGGCTGAGGAACATGCTGTTGCTCATCCAGGCCACGCCGCCGCTGACACCGAGGCGCACGTCGTTGCTGTCCGCGGTGTGCGCCAGGCCGGCACTGAAGCTGGCCTTGTCGGTCTGCCACACGCCTTGTGCGCTGCTGCGTTGCAGGTCGCCGCGATCGGCCGACAGCTGGTAGCCGAAGCCCTCGCCCGCCGGCAGCGAGCGCTGCACCGACAGCGAATTGAGCGTGCTGGTGTTGGCGCCATCGCGGGTGCGGGTATGGGTGGCCTGCGCGCTGGTGCGGGCGTCCAGCACCTGCGTCAGGCTGACCGCGACCGTGGTGCTGCTGCGGTCGAGGTCGCGCAGGAAAAAGAAGCCGATGGCGCCGAAGCTGCCGAGGTTGCGTGAGGCGTTGAGCGATGCGATGCGGGTGCGTTCGCCATCCCAGGTAGTTTGGAACACATAACCCGCGCCCAGGCCGAGGCCGCGCCAGCTTCCGCCGAACGAGCCGCTGGCACTGATGCGGGGCGAGCCGGCGTCGCTCTGCTGGCCGATCTGGCGGAAGTTGCGGCTGTTGTAGCTGAGCTGAAGGCTGCTGCTGACGGCATTGTTCTGTCGTTCGCCGCCAGCGCTGAGCATCACACCGGCGCCTGGTGAACTGCGGCTGCCTGCGAGCGACAGGCTCGTCCTGCCGAACGAAGGGATCAGCCACAGGCCGGTGGCGCCTGCGGTCAGCTGGCCAGGCGCGGCTTCGGCGTGATATTCGCGGGTGAAGCTGTCGGTGACGCCCAGGCGGTCGGTCACGCTGCCGATCACGCGGCCATAGTGGTTGCTTTCGAGGCCGTAGTCTTCGCGCACCCGGCCCAGCTCGTACGAGAACGAGCGCAGGCCCGAGCGCAGCAGCGACGGGCTCACGTAATACGGCTGCACGATCACCTGCTCGCGCCCGAGCAGGTCGCGCACGACCATGCGCACCTGGCCCTGGCCGGTGACGATCGGCAGGTCGGTCAGATCGAATGGACCGGCGGGAATCTGGCTCTGCAGGCGGTGGCTGTTGTTCACGTAAACATCGACGGTCGACGGCAGCGCCGCCTCGCCGCGCATCGAGGGCAGCGGAAAGCTCAGGAAACCCGGTTGCAACGAGAAGTCGGTGCTCCACTGCACACCGGCGAAGCGCACGGCGCGGCCCCAGGCGCCGGCGCGGCTGATGCTGTCGCCCAGGCGCAGGCTGGCCAGCTTGTCGGGCACGTCGACGGTCCAGGTGCTGTCCAGCCGCAGCGCGGTCGTGTCCATGCTGTCGTTGCGCACGAGCCCGGTGAAGCGCCCGGTGCCGTACGACGAAAAGCCGCCGATCTCGATCAGCCCGCTGCGCCAGGCTTGGCCGATGCGCGAGCTGCCGCTGTTGGCGTTGCGCTGCCATTGCAGGTCGTAGTTGACGTAGCCGCCACGGGGCAGGGTGGCGTGGGTGATCGGTGTGGGCGCGTCGAAGTCCATGCGCGCGCCAGCGAAGACCGTGGCCGGCGCGTTGATCATCAAGGTTTGGCTGGATTCGTCGATGCGCCAGTGCAGGCCGGGCATGCCGTTGAGCGAATGGAACTCCTGGCCGTCGAGCAGGATCGGTGGATCGTTCGGCGCACGCAGGTGCATGGTGTTCCAGACCTGCGCCGGAATGGCGAACACGCCCGGGCCTTGCAGCACGGTGATGGCTTCGTCTTGCGCGATGCCGTTCAAGCTCACGGCCAGCAGCATCGGCCACAGCGTTTGCGTCGACGGGTCGGCGTTCGACGCGGCGGCATGGGCCAACGCGTCTTTCGGCGTGAAGCCGAGCATCGCGCGCGCCGGGGTCATTCCCAGCGCCGCCATGCCCAACCCCAGACCGGCCGCGCGCAAGGTCTGGGTGAGTCGGTGGCGGACGGCTTCAGTTGAAAGCCAGTTCGAGCGCGACATGCTGCGGACCGCGATCAGTCATCACTTCCAGTGTCAGCGGGCTGCCCACCTCCACGCCACCCGGATTGCTGAGCGCGAAGCTGCGCGTCTCGCCGGGAAACAGCACCGTGCCGGAGCTGTTGTCTGAGGTGTTGAGCTGCTTCGGGCTGCCATCGCGCACGCGCAGCGCGCCGACCTTGTAGTGCACGTTGCCGGCGTTCTCGACGCTGGCGACGATCTGGCCCTGGGCATTGCGCGCCGCCTTCCAGCGCTCATCGCGGTTGACCGTTTGCGGCGCCACATAAACCGGCACGCGCATCGTGACCAGCACCCGCACGCTGCCGCTGACGCCGGCGCTGTCGGTGATCTTCACCGAGGGCACTTCGCGCAGCACCATGCGGTAGGTTGTCTCCTGCTGGGAATTCGCGCTGCGCCGCAGGCCCACGCGCACGATCTGCGTCTGGCCGGGCTGGATCGTGAAGACAGGCGGATTGACGAGCAGGTCGCTGGTCGGGCCGTCTTTGTCGATACCGCCTTCACGCTTCCATGCGATGGCATCGGCTTGCAGCACCACGGCCTCGGTGCCGTTGTTGATGACCTGCACCGTCGAGCGGTCGTGGTTGCGATCGAGCTGAACAGACACCGGCATGATGCCGATGTCGGCGGCCTGGGCCGGCTTGACCAATAGCAAAGAACTCAGCGCGGCTAGGCCGGCAACGAAAGAGGCGGCTTTTTCCATGTCGTGCTCCCGTTGAGTTAGTAGGTGATCGTGACGGTCACGGTGTCGCTGTAGGTGCCCGGCACGCTGTTGGCGAGCGTAGGCAGCCGGCCGTAGATCGTCAGTGTCTGGGTGCTGCCGGTGCCAGTGCCGTTCGAGGTCGAACTCGATGCCGTGCCATCGCCCCAGACGGTGGAGCGCCCGGAGTCGGTGTAAAGCTGATAAGCCAGCGTGTTCGATCCGTTCTTGATCGCGCGGCTGCTGAAGTTGGTCGCGCCACCTGCATTCACGCCCGCGTTCAAGGCTACCGCGTAAGGCGTGGTGTTGGTGCACTGAACGGTCAAGGTGGAACTCGCGTCCACCGGCACCGCCGCCGACAGCGGATCGAGCGCGCTGCCGAAATTCAGCAGCGAGCCTGACACCGTGCATGAGCTGACGACGGTGGCGTTGACTTGAAAGCTGCCAGAACTCGTGGCAGCCGATGCGCCATGCGCCGCGAAGGTCATCGCGGTGGCGAAAAGGATTCGGGTGAGGGGTCTGTTCATGATGGAACTCCTGTCAGGACAAGGCTTGTGCCTGCGGATTTCCGGGGATCTCGCAATCGCCTTGCGGCGATCGTGGGGTCGGTCCGTACGCATGAGTGCCTCACAGGTGTCTTCGGAAAGTGGAAAAGGGCACAGCAGGGAGGGGGTGCCGGATGCTGCTGGCAGAAGATCTCGACACTGCAGGTAGGCAATTTGCCTACCCTCGCCGTTGAGCTGATTGTCGAGCTGACGGCGGTGTTGAAACGTCCGGCCGAGGCCCGGAGACTGGCACTTCCTGCGGCGCCGTTCTGGATGAGACCCCGGGTGTTGCAACGGTTTCCGAGGTCGCCCTGCAGGTGCTTCAGCGGAACACGCTGACGGCTTCGACCAGCCGCTCGGCTTGCTGCTGCAGGCTTTTCGACGCTGCAGTGCCTTGCTCCACCAACGCGGCGTTCTGCTGCGTGATCTGATCGAGGTGATGCACCGCTTGGCCCACTTGCGCGATGCCGCCGCTCTGCTCGGTATTGGCCGAGCTGATCTCGCCAATCAGGTCGGAGACGCGTTTGACCTGCGAGACGATGTCATCCATCGTCTTGCCGGCTTCGTCGACCAGCTTCGAGCCGCGTTCGACCTTCTCGACGCTGGCGCCGATCAGGGTCTTGATCTCCTTGGCCGCTTCGGCGCTGCGCTGCGCGAGGCTGCGCACTTCACCGGCCACCACGGCGAAGCCGCGGCCTTGTTCGCCGGCGCGTGCGGCTTCTACTGCCGCATTCAGCGCGAGGATGTTGGTCTGGAAGGCGATGCCATCGATCACACCGATGATGTCGGCGATCTTCTTCGAGCTCTCGGTGATGTCGGTCATCGTGGCCACCACTTCAGACACCGCGAGCCCGCCCTTGACGGCTGTGTCGCGCGCGCTGCCCGAGAGCTGATTGGCCTGGCTTGCGGTCTCGGCGTTGTTCTTGACGGTCGCCGTCATTTGCTCCATCGACGAGGCCGTTTGCTGCACGCTCGATGACGCCTGCTCGGTGCGCGAACTGAGGTCGGTGTTGCCTTGCGCAATCTCGGTCGCCGCGCTTTGCACGGTCAATACCTGCTGGCTCACGTCATCGATCAGCCAGCGGAACATCAGGCCTAACTGGCCGATGGTGCGCAATATCATGCCGATCTCGTCAACGCGGTTCATGTGCACCGCTTGCTGGCTTTCGCCGGTGGCCACGCGCAGCGCTTGCGCCAGTGTTTGTTCCAAGGGCCTGGAGATCTGCGATTCGAGCGCCCAACTGGTCAGCAGCAGCGCCGCCACCGTGATGCCCGAAAAGAGCCCGAGCGCGCCGCCGCCGAGGCCCGCGACCAAGGCCCCGGACATCAGCGCCGGCGCCAACAGCAGCAGCGCCGAGCGGATGCGCCAGCGCACCGGCATCGTCTGGAACAGCGAGGTCCAGCCCATCAGGCCGGTGCGAACGATCAAGCCCTTGTGGATCTTGCAGGCGCCGGCGTCGCCTTGGCGGAAATCGCGATAGAGCTTTTCGGCCGCGGCGATCTCGTCGCGCGAGGCTTTGGTGCGAACGGACACATAACCGACGTGCTGACCTTGGCGCACCAACGGTATCGCGTTAGCCCGAACCCAGTAGTGGTCGCCGTCCTTGCGGCGGTTCTTGACCAGCGCGATCCAGGGCAGCCCGGCTTTCAGCGTGGACCACATGTCGGCGAAGGCCTCCTTTGGCATGTCGGGGTGGCGCACCAGGTTGTGGGGTTGCCCCTTGATCTCTTCGCGGCTGAAACCACTGGCCTCGATGAACGCCTCGTTGGCGTAAGTCACATGGCTGAGGGTGTCGGTGGTCGACATCAGCGTCGCATGGTCGGGAAACTCGTATTCGCGTTGGGTGATGGGCTCGTTGACGCGCATGACAGATCCTTATTGAAGTAGGCGGCAAAGGTCTCAAAGCGCCGCGGTCCCGCACACGCTTTGCGCGCATGGTCGGTAATTCAAGCTCAGGTCGGTCTGTTCAATAAAGGCCGCTTAGGCCGTCAATTTGCGTTAAAGAATTACGCTTCAGCTTGTCAATTGCCGCGCATGGGATTGACGAAAACACAAATCAAGCGGCGAGTTAGATGGCATTGGTGATCCGTTGATTTGGCTGCGTGCGAGAGCTGTGTTAGCCCCTTGTTGCACGTTGGATCTAGCTTTCGCCGCGGTTGTGTGAATTAATTGACAAGTGCCTGCAAGCGCATGTAAATCATTACAGATGCATGTTGCAAGTCGATCCGCAAGAATCTTTTTGTAGGGTGCGCCGCGCCCTCACAAGGTGTGGGAGTCAGATCCGTGAGCGAATCCGGTCCGGCAGCAAGGTCGTACGTTGCCCGGCATGGGTCAGCGTACCTGCTGCGCATCCGCTCGACTTCCGTCGCGCTGCTGATGATGGCGCTGGGCTTCATGGCTTTTTTGCTGACGGCGTATGCCAGCCGCAAGAGCCTCGATGAAGTCTTTCATCACACCGAGCAACGCGTGGAAGCGATGGAAACGAAGCTGCTCATCCAGCAGGTCAGCACGCTGTTGCTGCATGTGGATTTGGGCCAGCGAGCTTTGGCGGTGTCAGGCCAGGAAGAAATGGCCGAGCCTTACCGGCAGACGATCTCCAAACTCCAGGCAGCGCATTCGCAACTCGCCTCGCGCCTGTTGGGCCTGCCGGATTCGGGCCATGCTGCGGGGCTGAATTCCATGATGGCTCGGCATGACGCGTATTCCAGGCAGGCATTGGCGCGGCTGCGCCAAAGTGCCGACGCGCTGGCCGGTGATACCGACTCGGCGCGCGAACCCCGCTTGCTCCGAGCCTCGATGCAGGCAGAACTGAGCCAATTGGCCACCGAGCAGCAGCAACGCCTCGATGCGCAGGCCCAGGCTGTCGCTTCGGTCGAGCAACGCATCGCCCTGTTGAACAACGTGTTGGCCTTGCTCGGGGTGTTGTTCATTGCCGGTGCGGGCTGGCGCCATCTGGGCGAGCGTCGCCGCCGCGACCGTGCCGAGGCCGAATTGCGCCGCGTCAATGCGACGCTGGAGCATCAAGTCAGCCAGCGCACGACGCAGGTTCAGTTCGCGCTGCGCCAGATCCAGTCGTTTGCGATCGAGCTTGATCGCAGCATCGAAGGCGAACGCAAGCGCATTGCCCGCGAGCTGCATGACCAGTTCGGCCAGATCGCCACGGCCATCCGCATGGTGGTGATGAGCCTGCGCAAGACCGAGCCGCCGGTGGCCGAGCCGGCGGTCAATGAATTGCTGGAGATGGTGGACGAAGCGATCGGCATTGCCCGGCGCATTTCGGCCGCGCTGCGCCCCCCGCTGCTCGATGACCTGGGCCTGGCTGCAGCGGTGGCGCATTTCGCAAGCGGCCTCGAACGCCAGAGCGGCATGCAGGTGAGCTGCCGTGTCAGCGACGACGGCGTGCTGTCACCCAACCAGGCGAACCAGCTGTTCCGCATTCTTCAAGAAGCGACGACCAATGTGCTGCGGCATGCGCGGGCCACCGAGCTGCGCATCGAGGCGGCCGTCAATGACGGCATCTACCAGCTCGAAGTCAGCGACAACGGCGTCGGCCCTGGAAACATTCGTCCCGATGCCTCGGGCATTCGCAACATGCGTGAACGCGCGCAGCTGATCGATGGCTTGCTGCAGTTCGGCCCCGGCGAGTACGCCGGCACCTGCGTGCGCGTGCATGTCCCTCTCACCACTGCCATGAAAAGGTCCGCATGAGGCTGTTGATCATTGACGACCATCCGATTCTTCGCTTCGGTGTCTGCCAGCTGCTGCAGAAGGCTTGGCCCGACGCGATCATCGACGAGGCCCAGACGCTGGAAGAGGGCGTTGCCACCTTTCTGGCCAATCCACCCGACGTGGTGGTGCTGGATCTTTCGCTGCCCGATGCCTCTGGCACCGAAAGCGCATCCCGCATGCTGCGCCTGGCCAAGGAAACGCCGATCCTGGTGCTGAGCCTGAACGCGGAGTCCGCGTACGCAGCGCGTTTGATGCAGATGGGTGTGGCAGGCTACCTGGCCAAGGACCGTGCAAGCGATGAACTCGTGACCGCGGTCGAGCGCTTGCTGAGCGGGCGCCGCTACGTGACCGCCGAGATGGCCGACCGCCTGCTCGGCCTGCTCGATGGCCGCTCGCCGACGACGCTGCCGCACGAGCGCCTGGCGACGCAGGAGCATCGCGTCATGCTGTTGATCGCCTCGGGCATGAGCCCGGCCGCGATCGCCGATGCGATGCATTTATCGGTCAAGACCGTTGGCTCATACCGGGCGCGGATCTTCGAGAAGACCGGTTGGAAGAACAACACCGAACTGACGAAATATTGCTTGCAGCACGGCCTGACCGAGCCGGTTTAGTCACGTGCTGTGGATGGCATGCGTGTTCAGGTTTGAAGGCGATCACCGCGCCTTTGTCAAACGGTAGGTAAATTACCTGCAATGGGTGAGGGCTTGGTCGCACGCAAGATGGGTGAGCTTGCTGCTGACGCTCGCCGAAGTGCCAACCGACGATGTGCCAGCGTTAACACAACTGGCCATGAACATCATCCTCGTCGAAGACTCCTTGGCCATCCGGCGCCTTCTGCTGAGCCGGCTCACTTCGCTTCCGGCGGCGCGTGTCGTCGGTGAAGCGGTTGGAGAACAGGAGGCGATCGAGATGATCCGCGACTGCCAGCCCGACCTCGTGCTGCTCGATTTGTCGCTAGCACCTGGGAGCGGCATCAATGTGCTGCGCCAGGCGCGCGCCGAAGGCCTGCACTGCAAGATCATCGTGCTGACCCATCAGCCGCTCGATGCCTATCGCAGGCAATGCGAAGCACTTGGCGCCGATGGCTTTCATGACAAGGGCGCCGACCTCGAACTGGTGCTGGATCGCGTGCGCGAATGGTCGAAACAGAAACACCGCGGTGCCGCGGTCATCGACCCGACCGTCACATCACGCTGGCCAGCGAACCGTGACTTTCAGTCCCGGTGACGCGTTGACGATGGCCATCGTCGCGCCATGTGATTGCGCGACCCGCTGGCAGAGATACAGGCCCAACCCGACGCCACCGGCCCCGCGCGTGCGCGCCACATCGGGCCGATAAAAGGGTTCGGCCAAGCGCGCCAGATGCTCTGGCGGCACGCCCGGGCCGTGATCGCGCACCACCCATTCCACGGCATCGGGCACGGCACGCGTCGTGACCGTGATCGCTTCGCTGGCGTCCGCGCCATGGCGGCAGGCGTTATCGATCAGATTGCGCAGCAGCATCACGACGCGTGAACGGTCCAGCAGCAGCGTGGGCAAGCCTTCGGCCAGCGCCATGCGGATCGCCTGGCCGGCGAACTGTTGATCGATCACCTCGCGCACCAGCGCGTTGCCATCGGTGGGCTCGCGTTGAAGCGCGGCCGTGCCGGCCGACAGGCGCTCGCTTTCCAGCAGGTCGGTGATCAGCTCACCCATCAACGCGATGTCACGCAGCAAGGCTTCGCGCTCGCGGCCATCGGCCAGCAGCTCGGTGTTCAGCCGCGCACGCGTCAGCGGCGAGCGCAGCTCATGGCTGATCGCCAACAGCAGCGCGCGTTGGCCTTTCAGCATGCCTTGCAGGCCGCTGGCCATCGCGTTGACCTGGGTTGCGAGGTCTCCGAGTTCATCGCGCCGGCGTACCGGGATCGGCGTGTCGAAGTCGCCGTCGCCATAGCGCAAGGCGCCGGCGCGGATGTCATCGAGCGGGCGGAACAGCCGGCGCACGGTGGCATACGCCGCGAGCGTCAGCAGCAGCAGCCCGAAGGGCGGCAACAGCAGCGAGCCGGGGTGGTGCTCGCGCCATACCACTTCGCCGAGGCCGAACTGGATGCGGTGGCCATCGGCGGTGGTGCGTGTCAGCAGGCTGTAATGTTCACCGGCCGGGCCCATTTCATTGCGGCCCCAGTGCGGGCGCGGCGCCTGTGAGGCCCAGTGGACGACCGGCCCGTCGATGCGGATGGCAATCGGCAAATGCGATGCGAGTTCGCTGGCCCGCGCCACGCTCGGTGGCGAGCCGATGTCGGCTGCCAGCCGGTCGACGTAATCCGACAGCAAGGGCCTGACGAGCACGCGATAGCTGGCACTCAGGGCGACTTGTGTGCCAGTGATGAAGAAGAAGGTCGAGCCCAGCGCCAGCAACAGAAACAACGCCACCAGCCGCCAGCGCAGCGAATGCCGGAAGCGCCGGTGCCAGCCGTGCGGCCAGGCGGCGGGCCTGCGGCCCATCTCGCGCGCTGTCTTCATGTCGGCGGCAAGTTCGAAGTCACGCCGACAAAGGTGTAGCCGGCGTTGCGCAAGGTCTTGATCAGCGGCAGCGGTTCGAGCTTGCGGCGCAGGCGGCTGATCAGGATGTCGACGGCACGGGTGAACAGTTCGGCGTCGCGGCCGCGCAAGCGGTTCAGGATCTCGTCGCGGCCGAACACCCGGCCCGGCTCACGCGCCAGCATCACCAGCAGTTCGAACTCGGTGCCGGTCAACTCCAGCAGCGTGCCTTCGCGCTGCACCTGGCGGCGTTGCAGGTCGATTTCCAGGCCTTCGAACACCAGCCGGGCATGGCGGCTGGTCTCGGTGGTGCGCGGCCGGCGCAGGATGGTCTGCAACCGCGCTGCCAGTTCGCGTGGTTCGAAGGGTTTGGGCAGGTAGTCGTCGGCCCCCAGTTCGAGCCCGACCACACGGTCGGTCACGTCACCGCGCGCGGTCAGCATCAGCACCGGAATGTCGCTGTCGCGGCGAATGCGCCGGCAGACCTCGAAGCCATCGATCTCCGGCAGCATCACATCAAGGATGACTGCGTCAAAAGCTTGAGCGCCGAGCTTGGCCAGGCCGATGCTGGGCCGTGCGGCGCTGTCGAGAGCGAGGTCAAAGCGTTGGAGATAAGCCGCCAGCGGCGCGGCGAGTTCTTCGTCGTCATCGATCAACAGGATGCGGTGCATGGCGGGATGCTGACACATTCAAATGAGGCCGAAGCGGTAAGCCGTCGGCCACTACAGCCAGCGCGGCACCGACGCCGCGTAGTCGCGATACCAGCCACCGAAGCGCTGCGTCAGCTGGGCTTCTTCCTGTGGCACATGGAAGCGGGCGATCAGGCCGATCCACACACCCGCTGCCAACATCAGCAAGGGCATGCCCAACCCGAGGCCCACGCCGCAGCCCAGCGCCAGCAGCCCGAGGTACATCGGATGGCGGCTGTAGCGATAAGGGCCTTCGTCGACCAGGCGGCCTGGCCGCCGGGTCGTGCCGGCCAAGTGGAAGGTCCAGGCCGATGCCGCGATCACTACGAGGCCCAGCAGCGCGACCAGCAAACCGGCGAAGCCGGCCCCGAGGCGTGGCGCTTGCCACAGGCCGGTCGTCAGGTGCACGCCGATCGCTGGCAAGCCCAGCAGCGCGGCCAGCGCGAACACCGGGCCGCCCGGCTCGCGGGCCGGCAAGTGCTGCGGCGAAGGGCGCGCACCGGCCACGATCAGCGGCGAGCGGTCAGCCGCGCCAACCATGGCCTGGCCTTCCCTT
>CAXTCD010000116.1:0-16189 GCA_964242145.1 uncultured Rhizobacter sp. | reverse complement strand
CGAACTGCGCGGCCGCCCATTGCAGGTAGTCGTTGAACTCGCGCCGGCTGGGGTAGAAGGTCTTCAGGTTGATGAAGTCCTGCAGGCGCTGCTTTTCGTGCAGGTAGTTGATGAACGTGAAACGGCTGGTCGGGTTGCGCAGCGTCGCCAGATCCTTGATGAACGAGATCTGCATGTGTGCATGCTCCAGCAGCATGTCAGGGTGCCAGGCGAAAGCGGGCTGGCGCTCAATGAACATCGCTTCGAAACGGCGCGAGGCATGGCGTTTTTCTTCCAGCGCAATCGCCAGCGCGACGTTGGAAGGGCCGAAGCCGATGCCGATGAGATCGTGAGCAAGCATGATCAGCTCCTTGCGGATGGTGTTGGAGAGGCGCGCCACGGCGTTCTTGCATGAGGTCGAGCTTCAACGGCGCGGTGGTGCGCATTGGGATGTAAGACGAGCCAGTGCGGCGGATGTTTAAGCGCGGCTCAAACGGGGAGCAAGCGCGGCTCAAGCGGGGGTGGTGCGGTGTGGTGCGAGGCGTCACCGGCTGCGGCTGATGCTGTTCGCTGAAGGCTTTTTTGCGCGGCACTAAACACCGGTTCGCCTGCTTCGTCTTACCGATCAGGGGCCTCTTGGCGAGCGAGACCTGGACCGCTGCGGTCGGATGACGGCCCGCCAGGCCCACCCGAAACATCGTGAAGCCATCACGCCTTCCGAGCCAACCGCACGCCACGACATGCCGAAGACAAAGCTCGTCTACCTCTGGTCTCTGAGAAATGCGGCCGCCGACAAGGCAGGCCAGCACATCGCCTACAAAAACGGGCAGCGCTACATGAAGTCGCCGCTCGAATACCTGGCCGAGGCGCTGAACACCACGCCGCTGGGCGATCGGTATTCGCTCGAAGCGGTGATCCATGACGACGACGAGGGCTCGCCGCGCGACAAGGCGCAGCTGAAGGAATACAGCTTCACCGCGGACCCCAACAAGCGCTGGTTTTATCCGCAAGACCTGAAGGTGCAGCGGCGGCCCTTGAACGATCTGCTGCAGGCGATCCCGTCGACTTACCGCCGCCTGCCTTTATCGTCGAGCGAACGTGTACCGGGCAAGAGCGCCTTCGAGCGGCGGCTGCATGACACGCTGGTGGGCCTGGGCGCCGAGCTGGTGCTGCTCGATGGCTTGCTGGTCATCCTCGATGAGCTGGTGCGGCCGGGCGCGCCGTTTGCCCGCAAGATCGTCAACATCCATCCGGGCATCACGCGCCTCGAATCGCCTTACGAACGCCGCGGCGCCTATGCCACGCTCGACGCACTGCACGGCGCGCGCGGCAAGAAGGTCGTCGACTGGAAGACCATGGAAGCGCGCGACATCACGCCGATCACGATGACCGGTGCGTCGTTCCACCATGTCGACAACGGCATCGATTCGGGCGAGGTCATCACCGAAGTGCTGGACACATTGATCGCACCCGACGACACCATCCTCGAGCTGCGCTGGAACAACTTCAACCGCAGCCTGTTTCCGGCGCTGTATCACGGCCTGGCGATGATGGCGGGCTTGACTGAAGCCGAGGCGCAGGCCGAAGCGCGCGAGCTCCACGCTGCAAAAAAGGTTTCGCCATGAACCTTTTCTCCTTAGATGCGTGCACCGGCCGCGCGGCTCGGCCTGGCCTGCGTGCCGCGGCGGCGGTGATCGCCGGTGTCCGTGGCTTGTTGGGCTGCTTCGCTTTGGGTCTGCTTGCAAGCCCTGCGCAGGCGCGCACGGTCGAGCTGCCACCAGCGCTGAAAGCCGGGGAGGGCGTTGAGATCCGGCGTACCACCGATGGCATCCCGCACTTGCGCGCAAGCAGTTGGAAAGAGCTGGGCGCGGGCGTGGGCTATGTGCAGGCGCAAGACGCGCTGTGCACGCTGGCCGAAGCCTTCGTCACGTATGAAGGCCGGCGATCGTGGTTCTTTGGCGCCGAGCAGATGCCGGCGCGTGACTCGACCTTGGGCCGGCCGAGCAACCTCGACCTTGATTTCTTCTTTCGTGCCTTTGCCAATCAAGCGATGCTGGCGCAATACCGCGCGCAGCAGCCGGGCGAGCTCAACGAGCTGATCGAAGGTTATGCCGCAGGCTACAACCGGCAACTGGCCGAGCTGCGCGGGGCGCCGGCCTTGGCGGCTCAGCCTGCTTGCGCGAAAGCGGCCTGGCTGCGGCCGATCACTGCCGATGACATCTACCGCCGCTTCTATGCCGCGCAGGTGGCCGCGGGCTATGGGCACCTGATTCCGCAGATCGTCAATGCCCAACCCCCTGCAGCCACGGCGCGGGCTGATGCCGGACCTCCGGCTGACGCTGACAGCCACGCAGGAAGCAAAGCCTTGCAAGCCTTGCTGTCCAAGCGGGTGGGCGAACAAGCCGGTCTGGGCAGCAATGCATTCGCTTTCGGCCGCGAGGCCACGGGCGAAAACGGCAGCGTGTTGTTTGGCAACCCGCACTGGTATTGGGGCGGGCCCGATCGCTTCTATCAAATGCATTTGACTTTGCCCGGCAAGCTCGATGTGGCGGGCGTGAGCTTTCTCGGCATTCCGCTGGTGATGATCGGCTTCAATGCCGATGTGGCCTGGAGCCACACGGTGTCGCAGGCGCGCCGCTTCGGCCTGTTCGATTTGAGCCTGGATGCGGCCGACCCAACCCGCGTGGTGATCGATGGTGAGAGCGAAGCCATGCAATCGCGGCAGGTCAGCGTGGCGCTGCAGCCCGCACCGGCCCGGCACGGCAAGGCGATCGCCGGCGCGGGCCAGGCCCGCTCGCGCACTGTGACCCGCCAGTTTTACAGCACGCGCTTTGGCCCGGTGATCGACCTCGGCAGCCACAACGCGGCCTTCGCCTGGGGGCGCGAACATGCGCTGGCGATGCGCGATGTCAACGCACCGAACTTCCGCGTCTTTCGCAACTACTTTGATTGGAACCAGTCGCACTCGCTTGATGAGTTCATCGCGATCCAGCGCCGTGAAGCTGCGGTGCCCTGGGTCAACACCGTGGCCATCGCGCGCGGTGACGGCCGCGTCTGGTATGGCGATGTCGGCGCGGTGCCGAACGTGCCCGATGCCTTGCGCGCCGAGTGTGCGACCGAGCTGTCAAAAGGCTTTGCGCAGTTCGATCCGCTGACGCCGCTTCTCGATGGCAGCCGCTCCGCCTGTGATTGGCGCATCGATGCGCGTGCGGCGCAGCCGGGGACGTTGCCCGCCGCCGAAATGCCGAGCCTGCTGCGCGAAGACTATGTCGCCAACATGAACGACAGCTACTGGCTGACCAACGCGCATCGGCCGCTGGAAGGCTTTGCCTCCGTGCTCGGTGGTGAACGTCAGCCTTTGTCGCTGCGCGGCCGCCTGGGCCATCAGATGGCCTTGAGCCTGTCCGCTGTCGGCGCTGCATCGGCCGAAGCGCTGAGCCAACTGGTGATGGCCGACACCTTGACGCCGCGTGCGTTTTCGGCCGAATTGTTCAAGGCCGAATTGTTGGATCAGGCTTGCGCGGTGAGCCCGGTCGTATGGCAAGCGCCTGGGCCTGATGGCGCGACCGAGCAAGTGCAGCAGCAAGCAAAGCAACACGCGGGGAAAGCCGGCCCGGCGGCGAAGCCCCGGCCTGCGCGCAAGGTCGACATCGGCCGCGCCTGCGAGGTCTTGCGCCAATGGTCTGGCCGCGCCGATGCCGATGCGCGCGGTGCCTTGTTGTGGGATGCGTTCTGGGCCCAGCTGGAAGCCCTGCCATCGGAGGCGCCCTACAAGGCGGCGTTCTCGGCCGATGTGCCGCTGGACACACCGCGCGGTGCGCCGGCCGATGGCCGGGCCGCACAGGCATTGGCGGCTGCGGTCGTCGCGATGAAAAGCCGCCACATCGCGCTCGATGCGCCGCTGGGCAGCCAACGCTTCGTGCGCAGTGGCGGCGAGCAGGTGCCGCTTTACGGGGGCTGCCATTCGGCCGGCTACTTCACGGTGGCTTGCAATCCGCAAAGCGGTGGCGAAGTGCTGGGCGTCGACTCGCACGCCAACAGCTACCTGCAAGTCGTGCGCTTCGGGTCGCAAGGCGTGGTGGCGCGCACGCTGCTGGCCCATGGGCTGAAAGAAACGGCGGTCGACAACGGCGATGGTGACGCACCGGTGGAGCGTTATGCCCGCAAGGCCTGGCTCGAATTCCCGTTCACCGAAGCCGAGATCGCGCAAGACCCGGGCTATCAGCGCAGCGTGATCCGGCTCGATTCGCAGTGAGATCAAAGCGCGGCAGTCTGCGATCGCATGAAGTGATTTCGCCCGGCCAGCAGCTCCGTGATTTTGATACTCAGCCCCACTAATCGATTCTTCTCGCCCTTAGAACGTGTTCACGATCTCAATCATTTCGCAAACAATAAGCGGACGAGAAGCAGGAAGTACCCCAGCGACACAATCCGCGAACAGTTCGAGAGCATCAAGGTCTTGCTGGAGAGTGCACGCCAAAGGACCAAGCCGAGGACCGTTGACCTGTATGAGGTGTGGTGTGCTGTGGTGTACCTGCTGCGCACGGGTTGCCAATGGAGGTCACTGCACAGCGATGGTCCCAACTGGCGCACCGTGCATTCATACTTTGCCAAATGGAGCCAGCCCGATAAGGAGGGCATCAGCCTGCTGCAGCAGGCTTTAAAAAAATCAGGTTGGCGCGGCCCGAGAGAACATGGGGCGCAACGCCAGCAGTACGCTGTTGATCGTTGACGCACAGAGTGTCAAAAACACGGAGGCCTTGAAGGGCTATGACGCGGGCAAGACGGTCTCGGGCATCAAGCGCAGCGAGTTGCACACCTTCAAAGTCATTCCTCAGCGATGGATCGTTGAGCGCAGCTTTGAATGGCTGGACAAGAACCGGCGACTTTGGAAAAACTGCGAACGCCTGCTCAACACCAGTTTGCAGTTCATCCATCTCGCTTCCTCGCACTCTCCTCAAAGATCGTGAACACGTTCTGAGTTGAAGCACCGCCATTCGCTCTTCAGGGCTTCAAAGCGGCGATTGATTTGGGCGGCGCGACCGGCCAAAAAAAAAGCGCCCCGCAGGGCGCTTTCAGGTTCATCTCAAGGTCGTATCAACGCTTACTCGTCGCGGCCACCGGCCAGGCCCAGCAAAGCCAGCAGCGACTGGAACACGTTGTACAGGCTCAAGTAGACGCTTAACGTGGCAGTGATGTAGTTGGTCTCGTGGCCGTCTTGCACGCGCTTCAGGTCATAAAGGATGAAGGCCGAGAAGATGCCGATCGCGGCCACCGACAAGGTCATCATCAGCGCGCTCGACTGGATGAAGAAATTGGCCAGGCCGGCGACCAGCAGCATGATCGCGCCGATGAAGAGCCACTTGCCCATCGTCGACAGATCGCGCTTGATGACGGTCGACAGCATCGCCATGCCCAGGAAGATCGTGCCGGTGCCGGCGAAGGCGAACATCACCAGGTTCGCGCCATTCGACATGCCCATCACGGTGCCGACCAGGCGCGACAGCATCAGGCCCATGAAGAAGGTGAACGCGAGCAGCACCGGCACGCCGGCCGCCGAGTTCTTGGTCTTCTCGATCGCGAACATCAGGCCGTATGCGCCGACGAAGAACACGATCATGCTGATGCCTGGCGTCATCGCGGCGGCCAGACCGGTGGAGATGCCGATCCAGGCGCCGAGCACCGTGGGCACCATCGACAGCGCCAGCAACCAATAGGTATTGCGAAGCACGCGGTTGCGCTGTTCGGCAGAGACGCCCAAACCGGCGTTCCCACCGTACGCCGACTGAAGGGTTTGCAGGTTGTGGTTCATAAAGTCCTCAATGGTTGATCAATGACAGTCTGACCCGGAAGGATCAGGTTCGAACGGGCTGACCCGAATGGGCAGCCTCGAATCTACGCGGGCTCAAACTTCGCGTAAATTCGATTTTTCGGATAATTGACTTCGATGAAAACGAAGTGTCTGAGCGCAATCAGGTTCGAGATCAGGCGGTTTTCTTTGCCAGCTTCTTGCCGCGGGAGCGGATGTTGAGCGATTCGACGAGCAGTGAGAAAGCCATCGCTGCGTAGATATAGCCCTTCGGCAGATGAATGTCGAATGCTTCGGCGGTCAGCGCCATGCCCACCATCACCAAGAAGGCCAGCGCCAGCACCTTGACGGACGGATGGCGGTCGACGAAATCTCCGATTGGCTTGGCTGCAATCAGCATCAAACCCACCGACGCAATCACGGCGGCGACCATCACGCCCAGCTGGTCGACCATGCCGACCGCGGTGATCACCGAGTCGAGCGAGAAGACGATGTCGATGATGGCGATCTGGCCGATGATGCTCCAGAAAACGCCTTTCTTCGCTGCGGCGCTGGCGTCGGCAGCATCATCGCCGCTGCCACCTTCCACCTCGGTGAAGATCTCGTGCGAAGCCTTGTAGAGCAGGAACAGGCCGCCCAGCAGCAGCACCAGATCACGCCCGCTGATCTCGGTGCCGGCCACGGTGAACAGCGTGGCGGTCAGGCCCATGACCCAGCTCAGCGAAAACAACAGCATCAAGCGCGTCAACATCGCCAGGCCCAGGCCGAGCTTGCGGGCTTGGTCGCGTTGCTCGGCCGGCAGGCGGCCGACGAGGATCGAGATGAAGATGATGTTGTCCACGCCGAGCACGATCTCGAGCGCGGTCAACATTCCGAAGGCAATCCAAATTTGCGGGTCGAGCAGCAGTTCCATGGTAAATCCGGTTGGCGACTGAGGGGTCTCAGTGCAGCAGTGGCTGAAGCGGGTCGGCGCAGGGAGGCCGCTTCGTTTGACAGCCACCAATGTAGGCTTGGCCATTCATCGCGTAAATTCGAACTTCTGTTGAAAATGCTTCGAGAAAACCGAAAGGTTGCAGCGGGGCCGCCTTCCTGGAAACGACATGAACTTCAAGCACCTCCACTATTTTTGGGCCACCGCGAAGGCAGGGGGCATCATGCGCGCCGGCGAGCAGTTGCACATCACGCCGCAGACGCTGTCGGGCCAGATCAAGCTGCTGGAAGAGCGTTTGGGCTGCAGCCTGTTCCGCAAGAACGGGCGCCGCCTGGAGCTGACCGACGAAGGCCGGGTGGCGCTCGGTTATGCCGATCAGATCTTTGCGCTCAGTGCTGAAATGGAAGCTGCGATTGGCCATACCCGCGAAGGCGAGCGTGTGTTGGACTTCCGCGTCGGTATCGCCGATTCGGTGCCGAAATCCATCGCTTACCGATTGCTGGAGCCGGCGATGGAGATTGCCCAGACGGTGCGCCTGATCTGCCATGAAGGCAAGTTCCAGGATTTGCTGGCCCAGCTGGCGGTGCAGCGGCTTGATCTGGTGATTGCCGATGAAGCGATGAGCAAGCAGTTGAGCGTCAAGGCGTTCAACCATGCGCTGGGCACCACGGCGATGAGTTTTTTTGCTGCGCCTGCGTTGAAGCGAAGCCTGAAGGGCAGCTTTCCCGACAATTTGCGCGGTGCGCCGATGCTGATTCAGGGGGCGTCGTCGGCGATGCGGCAGCGCCTGGAGATGTGGCTGACCAAACACCAGATCCAGGTGCGCGCCATTGGCGAATTCGACGATGCGGCCTTGCTGAAGGCCTTCGGGCGCGAAGGGCGGGGCGTCTTCATGTCGCCGACCGTGCTGGAGGACGAAACCTGTGAGCAATACGGCGTCAAGGTGTTGGGGCGCAGCACCGAGCTGGTCGAAGAGTTCTATGCGGTATCGGTCGAGCGGCGCATTACCCATCCCTGCGTCGCGGTGATCACCCATGCGGCGCGAGATCGATTGTTCACTGCATGACGGGATGCACCACGATCGCTGTGCGCATCAATGAGCGCGTTGACCGGTATATCGACTGGGCCGTCAACGGTACCGCCTTGACCACAGCATGCGGTGACGACCCGGTCAGCCTCGCTCGGCGACGAATGGATGTTCGACTTCGTACTGGCCTGCCGTTTCTTTGACGATGCGCACGACGATCGGCAACATGTCGTCCGGCCCGACCCAGGTCGACCCGCCCCGCGCGGCGCCTTGCGTATCGGCCGGAATGGCGACCACCCGTGTACCGGAGCGGAAGCTCGGGTCGGATTCGAGGCGACGGTTCAATTCATTGACGTATTCGGTATTGGTCAAGCGTGTCATGGTGCTTCCTTTCGGTGTCGCCTTGTCGAGGGCGCGGCTTTTTTGGTTGTTCTCGGTTGCATGTCGGGATGTGCTTTGGGTGGGCGGCATCGGTGCCACGCGGCCCGCGCAATCAAACCCGATCTGCCTCAACGCACGCTGCGTTCCTTTTCATGCCCGCTCGTGGTCTGCGCGTCCAGTCCGCGGTCGGGTGACTCGAACACTTGTTCAGCTCCTTCGACCTGCGTCGGCTCGTCGATCAACTCTTCGATCACGAAGCGGCCATAGTGCTGGGCTCGTTCGGCGTGGTGCTCTCGGGCGATGTCTGCCACCTGCCGCGCCAGGGCGTTCTTCGGCGCATTGACGATCAAAAAGCTGTAGCCTCGTTCAGCCAGAGCGCCGTGAGCGCGGGCGAGGTTGACTTCCTGCCCCAGGTTGGCGATCGGGCTGGCTTGCGCCAGATCGATTTCGACGCGTGCCTTGATTTCTTCCGGCGTGCACACCGTGATGTCTTCTGGCTGCAGACCCAGGCCGGCGATTTCAGCTGCCGCGGCATCGGCGTCAGATGCCGACGGAAAGGAGATAACCACATGGCCGACCGGCGAAAAGACGCCGAGGGTCCGGGGCGGATCATTGGGGTTCATGGCGTGCTCCGTCGGGTAGGTGGGTCGGGTAGGGTGGAAATGAAAGATCGCAAAAAGAGGGCTTGGCCTGTCGGTGGCCCTCAGGCTCTGACCGTCAAGCACTGGCCGGGCCGTTGTGCTCTTTGGCGGGCTCGCCCGGCGGCGCCGGCAGCACCGGGCCTTGATCGGGTTCGACCGGCAGCGAGTCGGGCTGTTCCTTGTCTTCTTGATGGGGCATGCCCGGCAGCGTGACCATGTCGCTCTCCTTGATGATTCGCTTTGCTGGATGACGCATGGTCTGGCAGGCGCGCGGCGATGTCTCCCGGACCGCAGCGCAAGTTGGTGTCGGCCGAGACCTACAGCGCCTGGCGGTTCGGTGCGGCTCATTGCCTTTCAGCGCATGACCACGACCGCAGCAAGCTGATGTGACGTGATGCGATGTGATGCGACGGAAATCGCGTATGCAAAGAAAAGAAAACGTGGCCCGCCTGGCGTTGAATGCGCTGCACGCGCCCGCACTTAAAGCTTCTGACCACCGTCATCGGACCCTGTATGGCCTTTCTGCCCCTCGTCGTTTTTTCTGCGTTGCTGAACGGTTATCTGGGCTGGCGCTTGATTCCGGATTTGCCGGGCGACCCCATCTACGCCTGGCTCGTCGGCGGCTTGCTGGCGTTTTCGGCCGGGCTGATGCCGATGGGCCTGCTGTCGAGCCGCGTGAAACGTCAGCCCCTGTCGGATGTGTTGGCCTGGGCCGGCTTGCTGGCCATGGGTTTGTTTTCATCGCTGTTCGTGTTGACGCTGGCGCGCGATGCCCTGCTGATCGGGGCTTCGCTGCTGCGATGGGTGCAGCCAAGCCACGGCGGCGACGGTGCGAGCCTGGCCGCATGGAGCGCGGCGGCGGTGCTGGCCTTGGGCGGCGTCGTCACGATCTGGGGTTTCTTCAACGCGCGGCGGCGGGCGGCGATCGTGCCGGTCGATGTGCCGATTCGCGGCCTGCCGGAAGGTTTGAACGGATTCACGATCGCGCAAATCAGCGACATCCACGTCGGCCCGACCATCAAGCACGACTATCTGCAGGCCATCGTCACCGCCGTCAACGGCCTGCGTGCCGACATGGTGGCCGTGACCGGTGATCTGGTCGATGGCAGCGTGCAGGACTTGTCGGCGCATGTGGCGCCGCTGGCCAGGCTGTCGTCGCGCCACGGCACCTTCTTCGTCACCGGCAACCACGAGTACTACTCGGGTGCCCATGCCTGGGTCCATGAGCTGGAGCGGCTGGGGCTGCGGGTGTTGATGAACGAACACGAAGTGCTGCGGCATGGCACGGCGTCGCTGGTGATTGCCGGCGTGGCCGACTACAGCGCCCATCATTTCGACCCTGCACATCGCAGCGATCCGCAGGCAGCGATCGCTGGCGCACCCGACCATGCGCCGGTGCGCGTGTTGCTCGCGCACCAGCCGCGCAGCGCGGAGGCGGCCGAGAAGGCGGGCTTCCAGCTGCAGCTGTCCGGCCACACCCATGGCGGGCAGTTTTTCCCGTGGAACTTGTTCGTGCCCTTGCAGCAGCCGTTCACTGCCGGGCTGCATCGCCTGAAGAATCTGTGGGTCTATACCAGCCGTGGCACGGGTTATTGGGGCCCGCCGAAGCGTTTCGGTGCGCCCTCGGAAATCACGCACCTGCGCCTGGTGGCGGCGCCGGCCTGAGCGGGTATTGCTAACGCGCAGGGCCAGCGGTGCAAGTAAGGTGGCCGAGCAACGGGCCCGAGCAATGTGCTGGGGCAAGATAAGCTCAGCCCATGAACCCTTGCTTTTCACCGACCCGGTTGCGCGCGCGCATGCCTGTCAGATGGCCTTTCAATTTGCCGTTCGGGTCGCGCCAAACCGCCCAGCCCCACGCGGTTTCAAGGCTAACGACATCATGGCGCGCCACCTCCTGCCGGCTCGGCCTGGCGCTGCTGTGGATCACCGGGGCCGTGCAGGCTGCGCCCGCCTTTGAAGACAGCCTGGCCCAGCGCACGCAAGCCTGCGTGGGCTGCCACGGCCGCGAAGGGCGGGCGGCACCGGAAGGCTATTACCCGCGCATTGCCGGCAAGCCGGCCGGCTATCTCTACAACCAGCTGTTGAATTTTCGCGATGGCCGACGCCACTACGAATTGATGACACAGTTGCTGGACACGCTGACCGACGATTACCTGCGCGAGATCGCGCAGCACTTTGCCTCGCTGGCCTTGCCTTATCCGCCGCCGCAGGCGCCCACCGCCGATGCTGCGACCTTGGAGCAAGGGCGGGCGCTGGTGATGCAGGGCGACGCGACGCGACGCATTCCGGCTTGCGTGCAGTGCCATGGCAAGGCCTTGACCGGCGTCGCCCCGGCGATCCCGGGGCTGCTGGGCTTGCCGCGCGATTACGTCAACGGCCAGATCGGCGCCTGGCAGCGCGATCGCCGCCGTGCGCAGTCGCCCGATTGCATGGCCGATGTGGCCAAGGCGCTGACGCCCGCCGACGTCAATGCGCTGTCGCAGTGGCTGGCTGCGCAGCCGGTGCCCGAGCATGGCAAGCCGGCCGACTCCCGTGCGGAGCCCTTGCCAGTGCGCTGCGGTGCAAGCGGGCCTTCGGCGCCGCTCGACGGGGGCGCGCGATGAAGCGCAAGCTGCAGTTGCTGGCCTGGGCGCTGACCGGCGTCGCACTGATCGGCGTGATCGTCGCGGCTTTGAATTTCCGCGACGAAGAAGACACCGCCATCCAGAACGCTGCACTGCCGGCCCCCTTTGTGCCGATGCCCGGGCAGGTGGCGCGCGGCCAGGCCCTGGCATTGGCGGGCGATTGCATGGCCTGCCACACTGTGCGCGGCGGCACGCCGTATGCCGGCGGTCGCGGCATCGACACCCCGTTCGGCACCGTGTACGCACCCAACCTGACGCCCGACAACGAGACCGGCCTCGGCACATGGTCGGCCACGCAATTCTGGCGGGCGCTGCACAACGGCCGCTCGCGCGATGGGCGGCTGCTTTATCCGGCCTTCCCGTACACCAACTACACGGCGGTGACGCGACAAGACGCCGATGCGATCTACGCTTATCTGCGCAGCCTGCCGCCGGTGCGGCAGGCGGCACGCGAGCACAGCCTGCGCTGGCCCTTCAATTCGCAAGTTGCGTTGGCGCTGTGGCGCGCGATGTTCTTCACGCCCGGCCAATATGTGCCCGACCCCGCGCGCTCGCCCGACTGGAACCGGGGTGCTTACCTCGTTCAAGGCCTGGGCCATTGCGATGCCTGCCATGCGTCGCGCAATGTCTTCGGCGCAGCGCAAAGCCCACGGCAGTTGGGGGGCGGCATGGTCGCCGCGCAGAACTGGTATGCGCCGTCTTTGCGATCACCGCTGGAGGCGGGCGTGAGTGACTGGGAGATTGCGCAGATCGTCGACCTGTTGAAGAAGGGCCGCAGCGACCATGCGTCGGTGCTGGGCCCGATGGCCGAAGTGGTGTACCGCAGCCTGCAGTACCTGCCGGACGAAGACGCACGGGCCATCGCTGTTTACCTGAAAGACCTGCCGCCCGTGAAGGCGGTGGCGCCTATTGAAGGCGGCGCGGCGCCGGCCGCCGTGAGAACGCGCGGCGCCAAGGTCTACGAGCAGCACTGCGCCGCTTGCCATGGCGAGCAGGGCGAAGGCGTGCCCGGCGCTTACCCGAAGCTGGCCGGCAACCGCGCGGTGACGATGGCTTTGCCGGCGAACCTCGTGCGGGTGGTCGTTGAGGGGGGCTTCCCGCCGGCCACCGCGGGCAACCCGCGCCCTTACGGCATGCCGCCGTTCGCGCCGGTGCTGGGCGATGACGACATCGCCGCGGTGATCTCTTACCTGCGCGGCAGCTGGGGCAACGCCGCACCGGCGGTATCGGCCTTCGACGTCAACCGGCTGCGCGAGCGCGCACCGTGAACTGCCCTGCTTGCGAGGCGACTCAGCCGCCGTCGCACAGGTTGGCGTTAACGCGCTTCAGCAGCGCCGTCAGCTGCGCTTGTTCAGAGGCATTCAAGCCAGCCACCGCCTGAACGCTGAGCCGGCGCGCTTGCTGCCGCAAGGTCCGCAGCACCGACTGGCCTTCGGCGGTCAGTGACAGCTGGATGTTGCGGCGGTCGCTTTCATCGGCCACGGCGTCGAGCAGCTCACGCTCGCGCAAGCCCTTGATCAGCCGCGCAAGCTGGGCCTTGTCGCGCCCGCTGTGGCGGGCCAGGTCGCTTTGGGTCGCGCCCGGGTGGTGGCCGATGAAGCCCAAGACCTTGCTCTCCATGTGGGTGATGTCATGCGGGCCATCGCGCAGCACCTGGTATTGCTGCGAACGGTACTGATGCATCACCGTGTGAATGAGCTCCAGCACGTCGTCTTCGACGCGTCTGCCGGAATGGTTGACATTGTCCATCTTCTTGCCCATGATAGGTGACATTGTCAATTATCTCAGGAGTTGCACGCATGAGCACCGAAACTTCCGCCCTCACGGTACAGCGGGTCCGCCACGAGCTCAAACGCCGCGAGCTGCGCGTGGCGCATGTCGAGACGCTCAGCCCGCATTCGCGCAGCATCACATTGACGGGAGAGTCGCTGGCCGACTTCGTCAGCCTGTCGTTCGATGACCATGTGAAGGTTCTCTTCGATGCCCCGGCCGATGGCAGCGAGCCGCCACGGCGCGACTACACGCCACGCCACTTCGATAACGAGGCCCGTGAGCTGACGATTGAATTCGCGCTGCATGGCGACGGCCCGGCCGCCAGCTGGGCCGCGCAGGCGGCCGTCGGGCAGAGCTTGTCGATCGGCGGCCCGCGCGGCTCGTTCATCATTCCGGTCGCTTTCGACTGGCATCTGCTGATCGGTGATGAAACCGCCTTGCCCGCGATTGCGCGCCGGCTGGAGGAGCTGCCTGCAGGCAAAAAGGCGATCGTGATCCTGCAGGTGGCCGAGGCCGACCGGCGCGCGCTGGCCAGCGTGGCCGATGTCAACCTGCAATGGGTCGATGGTGCGCCGGCCTTGCTGGCGGCCGTTCGCGCGCTCGCATTGCCCGAAGGCGCGGGCTACGCGTGGTGCGCTGGCGAGGCGAGCGAGATGGCGGCGCTGCGTCGGGTGCTGGTCGAAGAAAAAGGCCATGACGGCCGGGCGATCCGTGCGGCGGCTTACTGGAAGCGTGGCGCGACAGCGCACCATGAGAACCTCGAAGCCTGAGCGCGTGGCCGTCGGGTCTTGATTTCGATCTTGTTGTCAGCACGGTGTTGCGCTCTTGCCAAAATCGGGCCGGTGTCATCGATTCGCCTTGTGGTCGCCTACCATCATCGGGCTTCGCTGGCCGAACTCTCGAAAAAAGGAATGCACCCCGATGAACCATCAGTTTCTTCATCTCGATGACAAGTTGTACGACTATGTGCTGAGCCAGTCGCTGCGCGAGACCACGGTCCAAACCGCTTTGCGCGAAGCGACAGCGACGCATCGGTATTCGGTGATGCAGATCGCGCCGGAGCAGGGCCAGTTCATGGCGCTGCTTGCCCGATTGATCGGCGCGCGCCGCACGCTTGAGATCGGCGTATTCACCGGCTACAGCGCGCTCACGGTGGCGCTGGCGCTGCCCGATGACGGCTACCTGTTGGCCTGCGACATCAGCGACGAATACACCCGCATCGGCAAGCCATATTGGGCGCAGGCGGGTGTCGAGCACAAGATCGACCTGCAGCTCGCGCCTGCGGTGCAAACGCTCGATGCGCGTCTGGCGGCTGGCGAAGCCGGCAGCTATGATTTCGCTTTCATCGACGCCGACAAGAGCAGCTACGACGCGTACTACGAGCGTTGCCTGCAACTGGTGCGTACCGGCGGCCTGATCGTCATCGACAACACTTTGTGGGGTGGTGACGTGGCACAGGACATCAACGACCCCGATACCCGCGCCTTGCAGGCTTTGAACCGAAAGCTGCATGGCGATCAGCGCATCGATCTGTCGCTGCTGCCGCTCAGCGACGGCGTCACGCTCGCACGCAAGCGCTGAACTCCCGCCAGCAGCTGTGCTCAAAAGAGGGCGTGGGAGATGTCAACGCGAGACTCCATCATGGCGATCAGGCGCGGTCTTGATGGCGGGGCTTGAAAACGAGGATTTAAGCGCCAGATTTCCTCCATGCACCTGGCAATGGCCGTGTGCTTGCAAGGCTGCCGACGGTGACCAACCCCGGCAGACAAACGCAGATGAGGAAAATGATGAACACGCACTCCCTTTCCCCTGAACGTTCTGATCAAAGTGAAGTCCCATCGGAGCCCGCCGACCTGACCGTGATCCTGATGCTGGCCCGATTGATTGACCGGCTCGATGCCAACCCGGCCGCGGCCGACCCGCTGCAGTACCGATCGGTGGCTCAAAGCCTGAGCCATCACCTGAGCCGGGCGGCAGGGCACCCGCTGCTCAACGCCCTGCTCGATGCCTATCCGGGTGCCGCGCAGATCTACGAGAACCTGAACTACCGCCATGCCGGCCTGTGCCGCTCGCCGCTGGAGGCCTCACTGTCGGCTGAGCTGCAAGCGCGCCGAGTGATGGAGCGTGCCAGCGGGGTGATCAAGCTTTCTCGCTGAGCTAACACCGAACTTGAGGCTGAGCCGGAGGATCGGCCGGCGTGCCATCAGCTGGTGGGGCCGCCCGTCGCGGCGGTTGCCGTGCCCCATCGTTTGACCTGAGAGGCGTCACCGGCTTGCCGGGGTACGTCCTTTCAATTGGAAAGTTAGGCGTCGGTCTACGGCACGCCTGCATTCGGGAGGTGTGATGTGCTCATTGACCATCTTTTTGTACTCCTCAAGCGTTGGCATTCCGGAGATTGCTTTGCGGCGCAGGTTCACGGCCTCACGACTGTCGATAGGCGCCAGAATCATCTTGCAGTTTTCAACGCCTTCGAACTGGGTTCCGTAAAGTTGAGGCCGGCCCTCGGCGAGTGCCAATCGATCGCTGAGATACGCGAGATCCCCGCCACGAGCTTCCCCCGCCTCGACCGCTTGTTTCATGAGCGCCAAGGCTTTTCGCTGAAACGGACGATCCTCGTCTGCATGCTGAATCAGCAGCCATGCGTTGTAACTTGCGTCCTTCCTCTACTTGCTCGTCATGGGCCATCCGCATTGTTTGAGCAGCGACTTCATGCGCAGGGTGTTTGTACGGTCTATGACTTCAGCGGCCTTGCCAAGTCTTTGAGATGGCTGCTCGTTCTCAATGAAGTATTCGCGAAGTGACTGATCTGCCACTCGCATGGTCGCGAGTTCACTGGCGTACGTGCTGCGATCTGCAGCCTTTGCGGTGCCGAACATGGCGCAGGAAACGGTCAAGAGTAAGAGAACTTTGATCATGAGCAGCGGCCCTAACGTTTTATATGAGCTGCATGAACTGGCCTGCCAGGTTCATCCGGTTGATTGGAATGCGAAGGGACTTCCCACCTTCGAGCAAAGGCGTCAATGC
>CAXTCD010000115.1:0-16269 GCA_964242145.1 uncultured Rhizobacter sp. | reverse complement strand
CGACGCACATCATCATCGCCGACAGGCCGTCGATCAGGAAGCCGACTTCCATCTTCAGGCCACCGAGGTTCATCCACTCATAGACCGTGGCGTTGAAACGCGCACCGTCGGAGACGACCGAGCTCAAGGTCATCACCGACAAAATGAAGGCAATCAGCACGCCCAGAATGGTCGCGACATGCGAGCCACGGCGGCCGACGGCCTTGCCGAAAAAGCCCGCGATGATGGCGCCCGCCAGCGGCGCCAGAGGCACCGCCAGAAGCAACGAGGGGGAAAGTTGAGCGCTCATGTTTTTTCTGTGTTGCGCGTAGGGATCAAGCGACCACCACGGATCCGGCAGTGCCGGTCCGTCGGTGCTGCCCCCTCGAAGGGAGCGGTCGAAGGCCGTAGGGGGTGAGTCACATTCATCCCTTCAGCGAGTCAAGTTCGTCGACGTTGATCGTGGCGCGATTGCGGAACAGCACCACCAAAATGGCCAGACCGATCGCCGACTCGGCCGCGGCCACCGTGAGAATGAAGAACACGAACACCTGCCCGGCCATGTCACCCAGGTAATGGGAGAACGCGACGAAGTTCAGGTTGACGGCCAGTAGCATCAACTCGATCGCCATCAGCAGCACGATCAGGTTCTTCCGGTTCAGGAAGATGCCGATCACCGACAGCGCGAACAGGATCGCTCCGACGGACAGGTAATGCCCCAGCGTGATGGGGCCCAAGGCCAGTCCGGTCATTTGGTTTCTCCCGCGGCGGGGGTTGCAGGGGGAGGCGGCGCTTCGACGACAGCTTGCATCTTGACGATGCGAACGCGGTCAGCCTTCTTGGCCCGAACCTGATCGGCCGGGTTCATCGCCTTCGAGTCCTTGCGTTCACGCAGCGTCAGCGCAATCGCCGAAATGATCGCGACCAGCAGCAGCACGGCTGCGATCTGCAGCGGGTACAGGTACTGGGTGTAGATCTGGATGCCCAGCAGCTTGGTGTTGCCCATCTGCGCAGACGCGGCGTCCAGCTCCGGCGCGCTGCGAACATCGAAGCCGGGGATCAGCACCATCGCCATCTCCAGCGCAATCACGACACCCACCAAAGCGGCCAGCGGGAAGTGCTTCCAGAAGCCGACCCGCAAGGCGTCGGTGTTGACGTCGAGCATCATCACGACAAAGAGGAACAGCACCATCACCGCGCCGACGTACACCAGCACCAGCGAGATCGCGAGGAACTCGGCATGAAGCAGCATCCACACGCAGGATGCAGAGAAGAACGCCAGCACGAGGAACAGCACCGCATGAACGGTACTGCGCGCCGTGATGACACGAAACGATGCCGCCAGAAGGACGGCAGAAAACACGTAGAAGAGCGCGGTGGTCATGTCTGTGTTTTTCTGATCAGGGGAATGCGTGCAACCGAAGCCAGGGCCGTCAAGCCAGGCCTTCAGCGGTAGCGCGCG
The DNA here is from genome assembly GCA_964242145.1 of uncultured Rhizobacter sp. Lineage (GTDB taxonomy): Bacteria > Pseudomonadota > Gammaproteobacteria > Burkholderiales > Burkholderiaceae_C > Rhizobacter. The sequence goes on along the minus strand of CAXTCD010000115.1, from coordinate 14,828 downwards.
TCGGCCTCCTTGCTGGCCGCGATCTCGCTCTCGTAGCGGTCGCCGACGGCAAGGAGCATGTCCTTGGTGAAGTAGAGATCGCCGCGCTTTTCTCCGTGGTATTCGAAGATGTGCGTCTCGACGATCGAATCGACCGGGCAGCTTTCCTCGCAGAAGCCACAGAAGATGCACTTGGTCAGGTCGATGTCATAGCGCGAAGTGCGGCGCGAACCATCGTCACGGACTTCGGACTCGATCGTGATTGCCATCGCCGGGCACACCGCTTCGCAGAGCTTGCAAGCAATGCAGCGCTCTTCGCCGTTCTCATAGCGACGCAACGCATGCAGGCCCCGAAAGCGCGGCGACAGCGGCGTCTTTTCTTCGGGGAACTGGACGGTGATCTTGCGCGACAGGAAATGCCGGCCCGTCAGCGCCATGCCCTTGAAGAGCTCGGTGAGCAGGAAGCTCGAAAAAATCTCTTTGACTGAAGCGATCGCGGCCATCTCAAACCTCGCAACAAAGACCAAGCCGAACACTGCGGAACCGGCGCTGCCGGGCCGCTGGTGTTGCCCCCTTGAAGGGGGCGGCCGAAGGCCGTAGGGGGTGGGCCATGTTCATTTCCAGATGTTCCACGGTGACTGGATCCACAGGCCGACAACGACAAGCCAGACAAGCGTGATCGGGATGAAGATCTTCCAGCCCAAACGCATGATCTGGTCATAGCGGAAGCGTGGGAACGTGGCACGCACCCACAGGAACATCGTGACCACGACAAAGGTCTTGCCGAACAGCCAGAACCAGTTCCAGAACCAGGAGGTCTCGATGATCCAGGCCGGCGTGCTGAGCCCCAGCGCAGAGAATGACACCGGCGCTAGCCAGCCGCCGAGGAACATGATCACCGACAGCGCGGAGATCAGGATCATGTTGGCGTATTCGGCGAGGAAGAACATCGCGAAGGCCATGCCCGAGTACTCGACCATGTGGCCGGCGACGATTTCCGATTCACCTTCCACCACGTCGAACGGATGGCGGTTGGTCTCGGCCAGGCCGGAGATGAAGTAGACGACGAAGATCGGCAGCAAGGGCAGCCAGTTCCACGACAGGAAGCTCACGCCGTGGTCAGCGAACAGGCCCTTGCCCTGCCCCAGCACGATGTCGCTCATGTTCAGGCTGGCCGATACCATCAGCACGACGACCAGCGCAAAGCCCATCGCGATTTCATAACTGACCATCTGCGCGGAGGCCCGCAGCGCGCCGAGGAAGGCGTACTTCGAGTTCGAGGCCCAGCCGGCGATGATCACACCATAGACTTCCATCGACGTGATGGCCATCAGGAACAGCAGGCCGGCGTTGATGTTGGCCAGCGCGGTGTCCGGGCCGAAGGGTATGACCACCCAGGCGGCCAGCGCCGGCATGATCGTCATCACCGGGCCGATCAGGAACAAGCCCTTGCTGGCGGCGGTCGGGAGGATGATTTCCTTGAAGATCAGCTTCACTGCATCGGCGATCGGCTGCAGCAAGCCCATTGGGCCCACGCGGTTGGGGCCGGGGCGGATCTGCGACCAGCCGATGGCCTTGCGTTCCCATAGGGTCAGGTAGGCGACGCAGCCCATCAGCGGCAAGACCAACAGAATGATCTTGATCAGCGTCCATACCACCGGCCACACCGGGCCCAGCAAGGAGCTGCCGAATGAATTGAAAGTGTCGATCATGGCCTCAGACCTTCTCGACGCTGATCGGGCCGAACATGGCCCCGAGCGAGGCAGTCAACGCGTGACCGGCCGGGACGCGAACCACTTGCGTGGCCAAGGTGTCATCGAGCTGAGCCGGCAACACCGCATGCACGCCGCCTTGTGACACCCGCACCGAAGCCCCTTCGCTCAAACCGAGTTGCGACCACAGCGCGCTCGGCAAGCTCGCGACCGGCGGCCGGGCGTCGGCCGTCAGCTGCAGCGAAGTCGAACGGCGCACCAGGGAATCGGTCGCATAGATCGGCACATCGGCAATGCGCTCGAAGCCCTTGCCGGCTTGGGCTGCAGACGCCTGCACCGTGGCCTGCGCAGCCGAGCGGCCGCGATTGCTCAACCGCGATGGAATCGTGGCCACATCGCCCAAGGCCTGCGCTCTAACCTCTTCGGAGGTTTCGAATTCGAAACCCTTCAGGCCCAGCAGGTTGCCCAGCACACGCAAGACCTTCCAGGCCGGACGGGTGTCGCCCAAGGGCTTCACAACGCCGTGGAAGCTCTGCACACGGCCTTCGGCACTGACGAAGGTGCCGGAGGTCTCCGCAAACGGAGAGATCGGCAGCAGCACATCGGCGCAATCGGTCGCGGCGGTCTTGAACGACGTCAAGGCCACCACCATCGCCGCCGAGTCCAGGGCCGGAACGGCTGCGCTCGGGTTGGCCGCATCGAATGCCGGCTCGACGTTGAGCAGCAGGCAGGCCTTCAGCGAACCGCTCAGCATCTCTCCGGCGTGCAAACCACCGGCACCCGGCAAGGCATTGACCAGTTGCGCGCCGACCGTGTTGGCCGCTTCGGTCAGATAACCGACTGTCGCACCGGTGTGCTCCGCGATCCAGTTCGCCAGCGACAGCAGGCTGCTGGCTTGCGGATGCTGGGCTGCGGCATTGCCCAACAAAATCGCCTTGCGTTCACCGGACAGCAGCGACGCGGCCACCGCCTTCGAAGCCTCGGTGGCTTGGGCCGCTGCGGGTGCAACCACGCTTCTGGCATCGGCCACGGCGGCGGCGATTTCCGCAAGTGCCTGAACCCAGCCGCTCGGCGCCACCGCTTGAGCGCTGCTCAGCGGGATCAACCAATCGCCTTGCAGAGCATGCAGGCTGTGAACCTTGGCGCCCTTGCGCGCCGCTTGGCGAATGCGTTGAGCAAACAGCGGGTGATCTTTGCGCAGGAACGAACCGACGACCAACACGCTTTGCAAGGTCGACAGCGAGGCCACCGAGGTTCCGAGCCAATGCACGCCTTCCCAAGCGCTGAAGTCAGCGTGGCGGGTGCGGAAGTCGATGTTCTCGCTGCCCAGGCCGCGAACCAGCTTGGCCAGCAAATGCAGTTCTTCGACGGTGCTGTGGGCCGAGCCCAGCGCACCGATGCTCTTCGCGCCGTGATCGGCCTTGATCTGCTTCAGGCCGTTGGCAACATATTCCAGCGCGGTGGTCCAGTCGACCGGCTTCCATTCGCCGCCCTGCTTGATCATCGGTGAGCTCAGTCGCTCTTCGCTGTTCAGCGCTTCGTACGAGAAGCGATCGCGGTCGGCGAGCCAGCATTCGTTGACGTCTTCGTTCTCCATCGGAACGACGCGCAACACCTTGTTGTTCTTGACCTGGACGATCAGGTTGGCACCGGTTCCATCGTGCGGGCTGACGCTCTTGCGGCGCGACAGCTCCCAGGTGCGGGCGCTGTAGCGGAACGGCTTGCTGGTCAGCGCGCCGACCGGGCAGATGTCGATCATGTTGCCCGACAGCTCGGAGTCGACGGTGTCGCCGACGACGGTCGTGATCTCCGAGTGCTCGCCGCGGTGGATCATGCCCAGCTCCATCACGCCGGCCACTTCCTGGCCGAAACGCACGCAGCGGGTGCAATGGATGCAGCGGCTCATCTCTTCCATCGAGATCAGCGGACCGACGTCCTTGTGGAACACCACGCGCTTTTCTTCCTGATAGCGCGAGGACGACCCGCCATAGCCCACCGCCAGATCTTGCAGCTGGCATTCGCCGCCCTGGTCGCAGATCGGGCAATCCAGCGGGTGATTGATCAGCAGGAACTCCATCACGCCCTGCTGCGCCTTCAAGGCCTTGTCGCTCTTGGTGCGAACAATCATGCCTTGCGTGACCGGCGTGGCGCAGGCTGGCATCGGCTTCGGCGCCTTCTCCACATCGACCAGGCACATGCGGCAGTTGGCCGCGATGGACAACTTCTTGTGATAGCAGAAATGCGGGATGTAGGTGCCGGCCTTGTCAGCGGCATGCATCACCATGCTGCCCTCCTGCACCGCCACCTTCTGGCCGTCGAGTTCGATTTCGATCATGTCGTTTTGCCTTGGGGTTCCGGTCAGACGGTCGCCGGAACCACGGGTGTCTTGTGCTCGATGAGGTGCACGAACTCATCGCGGAAGTGCTTGATCATCGCGCGCACCGGCATCGCCGCGGCATCGCCCAACGCGCAGATCGTGCGGCCCTGGATGTTGTCGGCCACCGAGTTCAGCAGGTCGATGTCTTCGATGCGGCCGTGTCCGTGGGCGATGCGATCGACCATGCGGTACAACCAGCCGGTGCCTTCGCGACAGGGCGTGCACTGGCCGCAGCTCTCATGCATGTAGAAGTACGACAGACGCAGCAGGCTGTGGACCATCGAGCGCGAGTCGTCCATCACGATCACCGCGCCGGAGCCGAGCATCGAGCCGGCCTTGGCGATCGAGTCGTAGTCCATCGTCAGCTCGTTCATGATCGCGGCCGGCAGCACGGGCGACGACGATCCACCGGGGATCACCGCCTTCAGCTTGCGGCCGGTGCGCACGCCGCCAGCCAGCTCCAGCAGCTTGGAGAACGGCGTACCCAGCGGGATCTCGAAATTGCCGGGCTGGTTGACGTCACCGACGACCGAGAAGATCTTTGTGCCGCCGTTGTTCGGCTTGCCGATTTCGAGGTAAGGCTGGCCGCCGTTGCGGATGATCCACGGCACCGCGGCAAAGGTCTCGGTGTTATTGATCGTCGTCGGCTTGCCGTAGAGGCCATAGCTCGCCGGGAACGGTGGCTTGAAGCGCGGCTGGCCCTTCTTGCCTTCGAGCGATTCGAGCAGCGCCGTTTCTTCGCCGCAGATATAGGCGCCGAAACCATGGGCCGCATGCAGCTGGAAGCTGAAGCCCGAGCCGAGGATCTTGTCGCCCAGATAACCGGCTGCACGGGCTTCCTCGAGCGCTGCTTCGAAGCGCTCATAGACCTCGAAGATTTCGCCGTGGATGTAGTTGTAGCCCACACCAATGCCCATCGCGAAGGCGGCAATGATCATGCCCTCAATGACGATGTGCGGGTTGAACATCAGGATGTCGCGGTCCTTGCAGGTGCCCGGTTCGCCTTCGTCCGAGTTGCAGACCAGGAACTTCTGACCGGGGAACTGGCGCGGCATGAAGCTCCACTTCAGACCGGTCGGGAAACCTGCGCCGCCACGGCCGCGCAGCCCGGAGGTCTTGACTTCGGCGATCACCTGGTCTTGCGTCAACGGTGCAGCGGTCTGGCCGTTGAATTCGCCAGTCAGGATCTTGCGCAGGGCCTGATAGCCACCGCGCGCCTCATAGTCTTTCAGCGACCAGTTCTTGCCGTTCAGGCCGTCATAGATCTGGGCGCCGATGTGGCGACCATGAAAGCAGGTTTCGGCACCCGTGGATTGAAAGCGGGACAGGTCCAACACGGGCTGCGACAGGTTCGACATCGTTAAGGCCTCGTTCACTTCGCGCCGGCGCTGCGCAGCGTGTCGACCAGCGCGTCCAGGCGGCCACGGTCCATGAAGCTGCACATCTGGCGGTCATTCACCAGCAGCACCGGGGAATCGGCGCAAGCGCCCAGGCATTCGCTCTTCTGGACGGTCAGCAAGCCATCGGCCGTCGTGCCACCTTCGTCCACGCCGAGCTTCTCGCAGAGGTAGTTCAGCGTCGTCTGGCCATCGCGCAACTGGCACGGCAGGTTGGTACAGACGTTGATCTTGAACTTGCCCAGCGGCCGCTGGTTGTACATGTTGTAGAAGGTCGTCACCTCATGCACCGCGATCGGCGGCATGCCGAGGTATTCAGCGATCTGCTTTTCACTCTCGGCTGAGACGAAGCCCTGCTCCTGCTGTGCAATCGACAGGCAAGCCATCACCGCAGACTGCTTCTGCTCCGCCGGGTACTTCGCCACCTCGCGCGCGAAGCGCTCGAACGCGGCAGCAGACAAAGGCTGTGCTGGCACAGCCGGGGAATTTGTCGTGGGCTTGCTCACCGGTCAATCTCTCCAAACACGATGTCCATCGTGCCGATCACCGCAACGGCATCGGCAATCATGTGGCCGCGCGCCATTTCGTCGAGCGCAGCCAGATGCGAAAAACCAGGCGGACGAATCTTCAGTCGGTAGGGCTTGTTGGCACCGTCGCTGATCAGGTAGATGCCGAACTCACCCTTCGGATGCTCGACCGCCGCATACACCTCACCCTCGGGCACATGGAAGCCTTCGGTAAAGAGCTTGAAGTGGTGGATCAACTCTTCCATGCTGGACTTCATGTCCACGCGCGAAGGCGGCGCCACCTTGTGGTTGTCGGTGATGACGGGACCGGGGTTCTTGCGCAGCCAGTCGATGCACTGCTGGATGATGCGGTTGGCCTGGCGCATTTCTTCAACACGCACCAGATAGCGATCGTAGGTGTCGCCATTCACGCCCAGCGGAATGTCGAAGTCCATGCGCTCATAGACGTCGTAAGGCTGATTCTTGCGCAGGTCCCACTGGATGCCGGAGCCGCGCAGCATCGGGCCGGTGAAGCCGAGGTTCAGCGCGCGCTCGGGCGTGACCACGCCAATGCCCACGGTGCGCTGCTTCCAGATGCGGTTGTCGGTCAGCAGCGTCTCGTAGTCGTCAACGCACTTCGGGAAACGGCGCACGAAATCTTCGATGAAGTCGAGCAGCGAGCCCTGGCGGTTCTCGTTGAGCTGCGCCATGGCCTTCGCATTGCGGATCTTCGAGACCTTGTACTGCGGCATCACGTCCGGCAGGTCGCGGTACACACCGCCCGGACGGAAGTAGGCCGCGTGCATGCGCGCGCCCGACACCGCTTCGTACATGTCAAACAGGTCTTCACGCTCGCGGAAGCAGTAGATGAAGATGTTCATCGCACCGCAGTCCAGGCCGTGCGCGCCGAGCCACATCAGGTGGTTCAGCAAGCGCGTGATCTCGCTGAACATCACGCGGATGTACTGCGCGCGCTCGGGCACGTCGACACCCAGCAGGCGCTCGATGGCCAGGCAGTAGGCGTGTTCGTTGGACATCATCGACACATAGTCGAGGCGGTCCATGTAGGGCAGCGACTGGATGAAAGTCTTGCTTTCGGCCAGCTTTTCGGTCGCGCGGTGCAGCAGGCCGATGTGAGGGTCGGCGCGCTGGATGACTTCGCCATCCAGTTCGAGGACGAGCCGAAGCACGCCGTGCGCCGCCGGATGCTGCGGACCGAAGTTGAGGGTGTAGTTGCGGATCTCAGCCATTAGATGGGCCCCCCAGTCGCTACGCTCCTGCCCCTAAGGGGCGCCGGCTGGCGAACCGGCAAAGCCGGATGCGCTGCCGTTGCTTGATGACGCGGCAGCGCTTCGCTCGCCTTGCAAGTCTTGATGTCGGTGACGGTCATCAATGAAGCCCGCCGTAGTTGTCTTCGCGAATGATGCGCGGCGTGATCTCACGCAGCTCGATCGTCACCGGTTGATAGATGACGCGTTTTTGCTCGGCGTCGTAACGCATTTCGACGTAACCCGAGGTCGGGAAGTCTTTGCGGAACGGGTGGCCGATGAAGCCGTAGTCGGTCAGGATGCGACGCAGATCGACATGGCCTTCGAACAGGATGCCGTAGAGGTCGAATGCTTCGCGTTCGAACCAGTTGGCCGAACTCCAGATAGGCGTCACCGACTCCACCGATGGAAGATCGTCGTCCGGGCAAAACACCTTCAGGCGAACACGCCAGTTGTGCGTGATCGACAGCAGGTGCGAGACCACGCCATAGCGCGGACCTTCCCGCGGAATGTCTTTGTAGGCCGAGTAATCAACGCCACAGATGTCCACCAGTTGCTCGAAACGAAGCGCGGGGTCGTCGCGCAAGCTCAGTGCGGCAGAGAGGTAGTCGGATGCCGCGACAGTGACGGTGAGTTCACCCCGGTCGCGCACCAGCTTTTTCAGGCGTTCGCCCAGATTGGATTCCAGCGCGGTTTGCAGGTTATCGAGTTTGCTCATGGCGCGGAATCAGCGGGCAATGGTGTTTTCGCGGCGGATCTTGGCCTGCAATTGCAGGATGCCGTAAAGCAGCGCTTCGGCCGTCGGAGGACAGCCCGGCACATAAACATCCACCGGCACGATGCGATCGCAGCCACGCACGACGGAGTAGCTGTAGTGGTAATAGCCGCCACCGTTGGCGCATGAACCCATCGACAACACCCAGCGCGGTTCGGCCATCTGGTCATAGACCTTGCGCAAGGCCGGCGCCATCTTGTTGCACAGCGTGCCGGCAACGATCATCAGATCGCTTTGCCGCGGGCTGGGACGAAACAGCATGCCGAAGCGGTCAATGTCATAACGCGCTGCGCCAGCGTGCATCATTTCGACCGCACAGCAAGCCAGACCAAAGGTCATCGGCCACAGCGAGCCGGTCTTGGACCAGTTGATGACTGCATCCAGGCTCGTGGTCACGAAGCCTTCTTTGAGAACGCCTTCGATGCCCATGTCAGACCTCTTTCACTTCAGCAAGAAGAAGCTTGCAAGTAAACGCAAAGAAAATAAACGCAGAGAAGAAGCTTGCCTTGGGGAAGCTCATCATTCCCAGTCCAGGGCACCCTTTTTCCATTCGTAGGCAAAGCCCACGACCAGAATGCCCAGAAAAATCATCATTGACCAAAATCCGATGCTGCCAATCTCGCGCAGCGACACTGCCCATGGAAAGAGAAAGGCAATTTCCAGGTCAAACAGAATAAAGAGAATGGCCACGAGGTAGTAGCGCACATCGAATTTCATGCGCGCATCTTCGAAGGCCTCGAAGCCGCATTCATAAGGAGAATTCTTGGCTGCATCAGGACGATGCGGGCCGAAGATAAAGCCGATCACCTGCGGTGCCACACCAACCCCTACGCCGACCAGGATGAACAAGATCACAGGAAGGTAAGAGGCCAGATTCATGGTGGGCGATGGCTTGGTATGACAGCAAGGCGCGGCGGTGCGCCTTGCTGATCGATCTGGTGCCGACGGCGAGACTCGAACTCGCACAGCTTTCGCCACTACCCCCTCAAGATAGCGTGTCTACCAATTTCACCACGTCGGCTAACGTGCAACTTGCATAACAGAAAGGTGGCTGGTTTGCATGAGGAGTAGCTCACCAGACAGCCTTGTATTCTAACCTCAAACCCCCTTTATTTGAAGGGAGTTGCCGCACTAAACCGCCAGGGAATCATTGACCTGCAGGCGCAGGTCATGAGCAAGTGTTATTGCGCGACGCCAGAAGCCGGTACCGAGGCAGCCACGGCAGGTGCAGAAGCGGCCACCGCTGCAGAAGCCGCAGGTGCTGCTGCCGATGTCGGGATCTGGGCCGTCGGACCACTGGCCGCTACCGGCGCAGCAATCGCAGCACGGTCCAGCACACTGCTGCCACCGCCCGAGGCACCGCCGCGGAAATTGGAGAAATAAGCCAATGCCAAGGTGCAGACGAAGAAGACGGCAGCACAAACGGCCGTTGAGCGCGAAAGGAAATTGGCACTGCCGGTGGCACCGAACAAACTGCCTGATGACCCACTGCCAAAGGAGGCGCCCATGTCAGCGCCCTTGCCATGCTGAATCAGCACCAAGCCAATCATGATCAAAGCCGCGAGGATTTGCACGGCGACAACAATGTTCAACAGCACTTGCATTCTTATTGCTCCAGAAAATTCATGAGGGCGCCGGCGTGTCAGCCAGCCGCCTTGCAGATGGTGGCGAAATCAGCGGCATTGAGAGATGCACCGCCGATGAGCCCACCATCGATGTCGTTTTGAGAAAACAGCAGCGCTGCGTTATCCGCTTTCACGCTACCTCCATAGATGATCAGCATTTCGCCGGCATGCTGTGTCGCTGCATGCAACTGTGCGCGCAACAACGCATGCACTGCCTGAGCCTGCTCTGGCGTCGCAGTCACACCGGTACCGATGGCCCAGACCGGCTCATAAGCCACCACGATTTGGGAAACGCAATTGGCAAGCGTGTGAATCACGGCAGAGAGTTGCCGCTTGACCACCACATCGGTCTGACCCGCCTCGCGCTCGGCCAAGCTTTCGCCGACACACACGATCGGCGTCAGCTTGTGAGCCAAGACCAGCTTGGCCTTGTCAGCCACCTGCTGGTCCGACTCGGCATGGTGCTGGCGACGCTCGGAATGACCGACGATGACGAAGTGGCAACCGAATTCGGCCAGCATCTGGGCCGACACCTCACCGGTGTAGGCGCCTGAAACATGCGCAGAACAGTCTTGCGCACCCCAGCCGATGCCACTGCCTTGCAATGCCAATGCGGCATCTGCCAGATAAGGATAAGGCGGGCAAACCGCAACAGCGGCATCCCACGGCCCAGCCTCATGGAACGAGGCCAGCAGTTGCGCATTTGCGGCCCGGCCGCCGTTCATCTTCCAGTTTCCAACCACCAGCTTGCGACGCATGACTGCTCCTTGGCCCGGGCTCACCATGTCAACACCAGTTTGCCGATGTGATGACCCGACTCCATCACTGCATGAGCCTGCGCGGCCTCGGCTGCGGCAAACACCTGATGGATCACGGGCTTGATTCGGCCTGCTTCGATCCAGGGCCAGACCTGCCGACGCAGAGATGCCGCGATGGCCGACTTGACTGCCACGGATCTCGGACGCAAGGTCGAGCCGGTCACGGTCAAACGGCGACGTAGCACCAATGACGCATCGAATTGGGCCTCGGAGCCGCCTTGAACGGCAATGATCGCCAAGCGACCGTCTTCCGCGAGGCTGGAAAGATTTCGAGCCACATACGGCCCGGCCACCATGTCGAGCACGACGTTGACGCCACGCTTGTTGGTGATTCGAGCGACCTCGGCGACAAAGTCTTGGGTGCGATGGTTGATCGCATGGTCGGCGCCGAAGCGAATGCAGGCAGCCACCTTTTCATCGCTGCCCGCGGTTGCGATCACAATGGCGCCCCAGGCCTTGGCCAACTGAATTGCAGCCACCCCGATGCCGCTTGTTCCGCCATGCACAAGCAAGGTTTCACCCGGCTGCAGTCCAGCGCGATCAAAGACGTTGGACCAGACGGTGAACAAGGTTTCGGGCAGGCTGGCTGCTTCGACATCGCTTAATGGGGTCGGCACCGGCAGGCACTGGCCGATCGGTGCGACGCACAGCTCCGCATAGCCACCGCCTGCCACCAAGGCGCAAACGCGGTCGCCGATCGACCATCCTGCCAAAGCCATCGCCTCGGCATCACCCGCTTCGATGACGCCTGCGATCTCCAGCCCTGGAAGGTCGGATGCGCCGGCGGGCACGGGATACAAGCCTTTGCGCTGCAACACATCCGGCCGATTGATGCCCGAGGCGCGCACGCGGATCAACACCTCACCGGTACCCGCGACCGGCGCCGCTCGCTCAGTGAGACGAAGAACTTCGGGCGCGCCGAAAGACGCAATCTCGATGGCTTTCATGGCTTGGAGTCAGGCTTTCAGTTCAGGTATGCGACCCATGCTGGGCCATGGGCCGGTAGCATCAGTCGTGGGATGGAGCCTGAGCTTGCTGTTCGCGCTCGATCAACGCCTTCATCGACAGCTTGACGCGGCCTTTCTCGTCGGTCTCAAGCACCTTGACCTTGACGATCTGGCCTTCCTTCAGGAAGTCGGTGACCTTTTCAACGCGCTGGTGGGCGATCTGGCTGATGTGCAGCAGGCCGTCCTTGCCAGGCAGCAGGTTCACGAGTGCACCGAACTCCAGGATCTTGGTGATCGGGCCCTCGTAGATCTTGCCCACTTCGACTTCAGCGGTGATCTCTTCGATGCGCTTCTTGGCGTAGGCCGCCTTGTCGGCATCGGCCGAGGCGATCGTGATCGTGCCGTCTTCGCCGATGTCGATCGTGGTGCCGGTCTCTTCGGTCAGTGCACGGATGGTCGCGCCGCCCTTGCCGATCACGTCACGGATTTTTTCCGGGTTGATCTTCATGGTGTACAGACGCGGCGCGAACTGCGAGACCTCGGTCTTGGCTTCGCCCAGCGCACCGACCATCTTGTCGAGGATGTGCAAACGCGCTTCTTTGGCTTGCGCCAGCGCCACCTGCATGATTTCCTTCGTGATGCCCTGGATCTTGATGTCCATCTGCAACGCGGTCACACCAGCCGTCGTACCGGCGACTTTGAAGTCCATGTCACCCAGGTGATCTTCGTCGCCCAGGATGTCGGTCAGCACGGCAAAGCGGTTGCCGTCCTTGATCAGGCCCATCGCGATACCGGCGACGTGCGCCTTCAGCGGCACGCCAGCGTCCATCAGCGCCAAGCAGCCGCCGCAAACGGAAGCCATCGACGAGGAGCCGTTGGACTCGGTGATCTCGGAGACCACACGCATCGAATACGGGAACTCGGCGCGGTCAGGCAGCACCGCAACGAGTGCGCGCTTGGCCAGCCGGCCGTGGCCGATTTCGCGTCGCTTCGGCGTACCCACGCGGCCGGTTTCGCCGGTGGCGAACGGAGGCATGTTGTAGTGAAGCATGAAGTGCTCGCTGAACTCGCCAGCCAGCGCGTCGATCTTTTGCGAGTCACGGTCTGTGCCGAGCGTGGCGGCCACCAGCGCTTGCGTTTCACCGCGGGTGAACAGGGTCGAACCGTGAACACGCGGCAGAACGCCGTTGCGGATTTCGATCTGGCGCACGGTGCGGGTATCACGGCCATCGATGCGGGGCTCACCCGACAGGATCTGGCTGCGAACGATCTTCGCTTCGATGTCGAACAAAACGTTATCGACCTTGACCTTGTCGACGGCCAGGCCTTCGGCTTCGATCGCTGCCAACACCGATGCGGTGACTTCACGGGTCGCTTGGGTGCGGGCTTGCTTGGAGCGAATTTGATAAGCCGTGCGCAGCTTTTCTTCCGCCAGCGCGCCGATCTTGCCGATGAAGGCTTCGTCTCTCGCAGGAGCCGTCCAATCCCAGGCAGCCTTGCCGGCATCACGCACCAATTCGTTGATCGCAGCGATCGCGATGTTGCCTTGCTCATGGCCAAAGACGATGCCACCCAGCATCACTTCTTCGCTCAACTGCTGAGCTTCCGATTCGACCATCAGCACGGCGGCTTGCGTGCCGGCCACCACCAGGTCCATCTGCGACGACAGCAATTGCGTCTTGCCGGGGTTCAGCACGTATTCGCCGTTGATGTAGGCGACACGGGCCGCGCCGATCGGGCCGTTGAACGGAATGCCGGAAATCGCCAATGCGGCGCTGGCGCCGATCAGCGAAGGAATGTCGGCCGAAACTTCCGGGTTCAGCGACAGCACGTGGATCACCACCTGGACTTCGTTGTAGAAGCCTTCGGGGAACAGTGGGCGCAGCGGGCGATCGATCAAGCGCGAAGTCAGCGTCTCGAGCTCGCTCGGGCGGCCTTCGCGTTTGAAGAAGCTGCCCGGGATCTTGCCGGCGGCATAGGTCTTCTCGATGTAATCAACCGTCAGCGGGAAGAAATCCTGGCCCGGCTTGGCATTCTTGGCACCAACCACGGTGGCCAGGATGACTGTGTCTTCAACATCGACGAGCACCGCGCCGCTGGCTTGGCGGGCGATTTCACCCGTCTCGAGCTTGACGGTGTGCTGACCCCATTGGAAGGTCTTGGTGACTTTGTTGAACATGCTCATGTGTCTCTCCTTGCTTGTCGGCGCCGTTGGGGCGGCACCCGGGCCCTGGAGTACCAGCATCCTGGCGCGATGCCATTCCAGAGACGCTCGGCAGAACGGCTCTGGAATGACACATCGTCATCGGTGGTGCCTGGCTCCAAATGCAAAGAGCCTGTGCTGGTCAATCCAGACAGGCTCTTGGCTTTCGTGTGCGAATTACTTACGCAGACCCAGCTTCTGGATCAGTGCGGTGTAGCGAGCCGCGTCGGTGGTTCTGAGATAAGCCAGCAGGCTCTTGCGGGTGTTAACCATCTTCAGCAGACCGCGCCGACCATGGTGGTCTTTCAGATGCAGCTTGAAGTGCGGCGTCAGTTCGTTGATGCGTGCGGTCAACAAGGCCACTTGCACTTCGGGGGAGCCGGTGTCATTGGCGCTGCGCGCATTGGCCTTGACGATGTCGGCTTTGTTCAGTTCGGCGTTGGACATGAAACTGTTTCCTGATGATCCCACCGCAGGCACAAGGACACCGCGGTTTCGGGAAGTTATGACTTGCGGTAGCGGGAGAAACCTTCCCGCGCCGTGCGAATGACTTTGGCGCTTATGCCGCGCAAAGCCGGTCGATTATATCCCAAGCGCCGAGCTCAGCCGATCCAGGCCCTGAAGGAGACGCGCCGGGTCTCTCGATGCAAAGCACCAGCGCAGCCAGCCCTCGGCTTCAGCGCCAAACGCCACGCCCGGCGCCAGCCCCAGGCCGAAATCGCTGACCAACCGCTTCGCAAATGCCAGCGAATCGTCTTCGCCGTCGACTCTAAAAAAGGCGTACAAGCCGCCCCGCTGCAATGCCACCTGTATGCGCGGCAGCCCAGCCAACCGGGGAACCAGCGTATCGCGGCATTCACGCAAGCGCTGCACAAGCGCGGGCACCGAATCTTTTGCATGCGCCAAAGCCGCCACGCCGCCACGCTGAACAAACACCGGCGCACATGAAGTGTCCTGATTAGCGACAAACCTTAGTTGCACGAATGAGGTGAGCAGGAGTGGGAGGTGAAAGGCAGGCGGCCCGCAGGAGACGCGGGAGGATGGAGCGCAGATCAAAGCGGCGGTTGAAACGATATTGGGCCTCAGCGAGATAGCGATGGGCGTACTTGGCAAAGGCGAAGGCATGGTAGGTGCCACTCAAAGAGCGTTTGAGCTTGCCCAAGTAGGTATTGATCGCCTTGAATTGCGGCAGCGTCGCACTGGCCTTGCCGCCTCCTGTGA
>CAXTCD010000114.1:0-16421 GCA_964242145.1 uncultured Rhizobacter sp. | reverse complement strand
CTTTGATCTTCAACGTTCCCTTATCGCACTGTCCGAAAAAACTTGACCACGACACTCAGCCGCCTCATAAAGCTCGATTAGCCGAGCGCTAAACGCGTGGTTGCCGCTGTACATCAGCATGCTGCCGATGAACTCCTGGAGGTAATCCGGCTCACCACGAAAGCTTTCGGCCAGCTGTTCGATCAAGGTCCAGCGACCTGCCAAACCCCAAACTTGGTGACGACACCCCAAAAAAGCGCGTGATTCGAGCTTCGCAGAAGCGGTTCGCTTCGATCCATCGCTGCGAAATCCCCAAGCGGAGCCCGACGAACGATGTAAGCCAGTGATTCCCATGGCTCAGTGCTTTGCTGAAGCGAGGAAATCTCGTCAGCCGACGGCACTGGCTCAAAGATGAACGAATAGATGAAGTTGCGCGGGTCGCTCGCCGTCAGCCGGATTTGAAACGCCGCGCATCACAGTGGAACCAGATGACCAAAGAAATAACATCGTCCCGACTCGAACCTTTTCGCCCCACTCAGATCTTCAAAGAATCGGACAACGCAAACCCTGGTGGGAATTCGCGTTCCGCATGATTAATAAATAAAAGGACCTCCTCACTCAATCCAAAGGATCGAGTGACCACCTTGAGGAGTGTTACGCTTGAGCCAGAAATGCCCGTACCACTATAGCCAAAAGTGAAGGGCCGAAACAACTGCCTGTATGGAAGGCGTTGCGACGATTACCGAAAATATTTGGGTTGAGTGAATGGGCTCGAGACACCTTAGTGGCGACAAGTTAACGCCCCTAATCTAAATGAATGAAATTGTCTCGACTTCAACTTATAGTGAGCGATTAATCTCCACATCTTATCATATGAAAACTCTTTATGAAGGCACAGCCTTTGCCAGCTTTAACCTCGCACATATTACTCCACGAGGTGGAAGTCAAACCGACCTATCATGGAAAGGTCAAAAAAATGGCCTCTGTGGAACGGCTGCGGCAAATGAAATCAAACTCAATTTCGGAGTTCACACTGGGCTGGTATACCTGCATATCCGGCAATCGGGCACGAAGCCCGATCTCGAGGCTTCCTGGGAAGAAGTGGTTGAAGCACCATTGTTGATAACGGCAAATATGGATCTATACATATACAATCTAAACGGTGATACGCATGGCGATCCAATGCCATTCATTGCCGGCACTTATAGAGCCAGATTTTCCGCAAAGAATTTTCGTCTTGGTGACGAACAACTAACTGAGCACGAGCCTCAGAGAATGATGGATCTCCCCGCCCCCAATGATATTGAAAGGTATGAATTAACGATTTGGCCCTCTCAGCACTATCCGGATGAGATCATTCGAGAAAAGCATAGGCACGCGATAGGCTTTCATAAAGCCAGACAAGAAAGAACTCAACTTGGGAAATCATGAGCTTCTTACTCACCGGTAATATAAGCTTCAAAGCTTAACTCTTCGTTCTCACATAACCTTCTCATATGAGTTGGCCTGTGAAGGTACTTGGTAGGCTAAAACGTTCAATGGTAGCTATTCAACGATCACAAAAAATCGTCACCACCTCGGTTATTCATTTCGCTTTAATTATAAGGCACAACGATAGCCGGATACTCTTTAAAATCCCAAATTCGCTCTCTCCTATAGAAGTTATTGAGATTCCCAGCACCGACGGTGACATTATCAGCATGGCTAATTAGTCGGGCCGATGTGTGATCTGGATCGACGTTGTCACCAGACCACGAGACCGCGAATGGATATTTATCACACGAGCACTTGATATCACCGCCTGCTTTGGCCGCACAAGTTCGCGATTGATTCAGTGGCAGGCTGGATAGATATCAGTTCACTCGCTTGCATGAAGGCGATCAGTATTGTTTTATATAGTTTTAGATTTTGCACATTGAATGTTCTTGCCGCCCCGTTATGCCACAGGGCGGCGAAAGAAGTAGCGTGTTCCCAGCTCGAAGTGCCTTGCGCCCTCGGACTCCAGGAAATCTTCCAGCACGGCCATCGCGGCCAAGGGCTGCAGGCGATAGTTCTGATAAAAGCCTGAACAATTGAGGCCCGTCGAAGCTTCGAAAAACATGCGCGCCCATTCCATCCAGGTTGTGCTCTCAGCACCCGCGCGAATATGTTCGTACAGGTCCAGCGTCACGGCTTGCAGGTCGAGCGGCTTGCCCGCTGAGATCGATTGTTCCGGATGATCGAGCCTGCTTGCCACCCCTGCTGCCATTGAGCGCACCTTGTCGGCATAGCCCTCATCGTCAAAAACGGTCTTCCACTGCGTGAAAGGCTCTGGGTAGGCAGGATCGGCAAGCTGCCGCGCATCAGGGCCGTCATCGATCTCACCCAGGCCATCTTCCAGCAAGATCGACAAGCAGTACTGAATGTGTTGTCGGGTGTCTTGCGTTGCCACGCGACGAAGCTTGAGCAGCGGCTCGACAGCGCGAAGGCTGCAAGCATTGAGCATCAGGGTCGACAAAGACCATGACAATCCTTCATCGTGCGCAGACGACAAAAACCTCTGAGCGGTATCGAACACAAGCGATGCTTTCCCAGCGAAGCCGAGCAGCTGGACGCAGCCGCTCCAGACCAAGGCTTCATCGTTGCGGGCCATCGGGTCCGGCAACACCGACACAGCCTCCAAATCACCTTGCTGCGCTCGCAGCAGCACACAGGCCAGTACGGCCCAGGGGTCTTCGTTGGTCAGATAAGACGCATCGGCCAGCATCGCGGATGGCGTCTGCGAAAACTGAAAACCTCGGCCAACTCGATGAACGTTGTGTCGAGAAACTGCTTCACCGCAAGCAGAAACAAATGCGCTGTCGGTTGAGTGTCATGTCAATCGGAAATCAAATGCCCCATGAAGTAGCGCTTACCGGGGATCATCGAATCAAGCATCGGGTCTTCCAACAGGCTTTCAATCAGCGCGCAGGCATCGAGGCGATTGATGCCACCGGGCCGCGTCAGGATCTCCGAGAAGTCCACACCCGTCATCGCCGACAGCAACACCATTTCTTCAATCACCCGGTCGCGCGCATCGGCCGCCGACGACAGCCTCTCGGCAATTCGCAGCGCCAGCCCCCGTGCGCTCAACACCGAGCCTTCCAGCACTGCTTCTCCGGCGCGAACGCCCGTTTGCAAAAGAGCATCCTGCGCCTCCCTGACCGCCTCGCGATAAGCCGCGTAGTCCCGCTTCTTCGAGAACAGCTCCTGGAAGCTCATGTTCTTGAAGTCCGGCATCTCGCCCTCTTCATCGTCGAGATCGTCTCCGTATTTGTCCGACTCTCTAGCGCCGATCCAGATCAGGCCTCGCTCGGGCTCGAGTAGAAATGACAGGTTCCAGGCGAGGCCCTGACGGACATCGTCGTCCTCAGCCGCTTCGTAGAGTTCGATCAGCCGGGCAGCGAACGCAGGGGTGCCGCCGTACATCAGCATGCTGCCGATGAACTCCTGGAGGTAATCCGGTTCATCGCGAAAGCTTTCGGCCATCTTTTCGATGAAGGTCCAGCTGCCCGCAAAGCCCACGAACTTGGTGGCCACACCCCAAAGGAGCGCGTGGTCCGAGCTTCGCAGAAGCCGCTCGATTCGGTCCATCGGTGCGAAATCGCCGAATGAGGCGCGATGAACGACATAAGCCAGCGATTCCCATGGCTCAGTGCTGTGCTGAAACGATGAAACCTCGTCAGCCGAAAGCGCTGGCTTAAAGACGAACGAGTAGATGAAGTTCCTGAGATTTCTCATCGTGTTGTCCTTAGCCCGGGCTGCTTCATTACAAGTTTTCCAGCTCGCGATGAATGTCTTCCACTTCAGTACAAGGATTGCTCTTATCACTCGGATCGCTATACCAAGTGCTCGGCGCCGTGTTGTAACCGCTATTGCAGCCGCCTGCCTGTTTAGGCGTCTTGTGATCCATCTTTGTCGGCGGAGTTATTTTATGGGGGGGATTGGCAGCCTCCCACATATTGATTGCCGATTGCTTCGGTGTATTGCCCGTTCGACCCACTGCGGCTTGGTACTGGGTCGAACTGAAGTCATCGCTGGCAAGCTGCGACGGTGTCTTCAACGTCCGTCCCCCCACAGGAACTGCCCGATTCTGGTACTCCACGTCAGCGGTATCGAAATACGTGCCACATCCTTGTTGATCGTTTTCATTGACGTTCAAGCAGCCAGCCATGGCAGCCTCAGCAGAGGATGCGCCGCCGGCTCGCGCTGCCTTGACCTTTTGACGGGAAGCCTCCTTCAATTCAAGCAGACGATCAATTTTTCCGCGCTTCGCGGTCAACATATCGAGCTTGGCTTGAGCGATCGGTACGAGCTTCGCGATGCCGGCTGACATCTTGGACCGCTGCTCATCTTCCCGCCGCTTGACTTTCTTTACCCAATAATCACGCTCCGAAATCGGCTTCAGCGGCGCACCGTCATCGTCCTTTTGCCACTCGTGGAGATCTTCCCCACAGCATGGGCACTTGCCCGCATCGATGGCATCCTGCGCAGACATCGTCTGTGTCTCTGCTGACGGCAACGGCGGCGTCGCAGCCGGTGGGCTGTTGTGATTGCTCGTCGTGATGTCAATGTGCCGGCAGACATTCTTGCCTTCGAACTTCACGTCCATCGACCAGGCCTGGAAGTAGGTCTTGCCGGTGATCTGGTGCGTGACGACGCTGGCGCCGAAGCTGCGCGTGGCGGCTTCATTGCCCAGTGTTGCGGGCTGGTAGTACGTCTGTTGGGCGAGCGCTGCGGGCTGGCCGCCGATCTTGACGGTCTGCGAGCCCTCCTTCAGGTCGGACGAAAACGAGGTGTCGGGATAAGGAATCGGCAAGGGACCGGCCGGTGGCCCCGGCGGCGAAAGGCACACATCCGGGAAGCGGGCGATCGACTTGTTCTTGCCCGCCTTGGCGGCGATCTGCCAGCTGTTCGCGAAAACCTGATGGCTCATGCCCATGCCCTTTCCGGTGCGGTGGCCACGGCCGCCGCGCGCAAGCCGAATGGAGAGTTTGAATGCAGCGCGGCCACCGGGCCCGGCGCGTAACCACGACGAAATGCCTGGCCAGCCCAAGCCCACTGGATCAAGCCGGCGGCCGCGCCACAGTCGCCCACACAGTCCGCCGGATGCCACAGCGGCTGGCTCGGCCGCACCTTGCGCATCAGCCGGGTCTGCGCCAGCACCAGTTCCTCGAACGCGTAAGACTCGCCAGCCGCATCGCTCAACCGGAAGTCAACGTCATGCATCGCAATGCCGGCTTCCTGCAAAGCGCCGTGCAACGCAGCCTTCATGCCCTCGGCACGGAACGGTTTTTCGTTGAAGACGGTCGCCGGCTCTGCCGCGATGCCGATGCCCTGCACGCATACCGCCGCATCCGACCACCGCGCTTTGCTGGCGACCATCAGGCAAGCCGCCTCGCCGGGAATAACTCCATCGGTGCGCGCACTGGTTTTCAGGCGATGGGTCTGGTCCAGCCAGCTGAGGGTGCGGGCATCGATCAGGCTGTCGATGCCGAGGATCAGGCAGGCCGGTACCGCGTCATCGTCCAACAGCGATCGCGCGATAGCGAGGGCTTGAATGGCCGACACCGCGCCACCCGCCGCATGCGCCGTGTGCAGCCCTTCGAAGCAAGCATCGCGCGGAAAGCGCAACTGTGTCACCAAGCCGGCCAGCCGTGCACCTGGCCGCTCGGCCTCGCGCGAGCACAAGATCAAGGGCATGCGGCCCCACGGCAGGCGCGCGGCCAGCTCGGGTTCGATGGCGTCGAATGCGAACTGGCCGAGCGCGATCAAACGGTCACGCCCACGCAACTCGGGCAACAAGGCTTCGACCCGGGCGCCCACGATCGGCTCGCCGTGGCCGTCGCGGTAGCCGGTTTCGGAAAACCCGGCAATGCCCGCCCTCAACGCCGCGCAGGCGCTGGCGGCGGAATAACCCACCGGGCACACGAGGCTCGCGCAAGACAGGTGCATCATCTCGCCACCCCCTGTGTTTGACGCACGCCCACCGTGACCTCGCGCAACCGGGTGAATTTGCGCGGCAGCGGCGCGCGGGCGCGTCCCAGCAGCACCACGCGCTGCTCATGCGGCAACAGGATGACTGTGTCAGGTGTCACCGTCGGCACGCGGGTGCGGTCGTCGAACATGAACGAGACCGGCACCGAAAGACGCGGCAGGCGCACGCAGAAGACGCCGGACGCATTCATGTGAAGACAGGCGAAAGTCATGCCTTCGGCCAGGCTGTCGCATTGCTGATCGGGCGGCGCGGCCAGGAAATAGCGATTGTCGAAATCGGCCGGCAGAAACGGCAGCACCTCGTCCATCCACTGTTGATCGTAGGTGCCGGCATGGCGGGCGCGCTCGGCCGCGAAACGCGAGACCGGCGCGAAGCCGATTGGCTCGGGCCGGTCATCCCAGTACGCCATGGGCGCTTTCGGGTGCTCGATGCAGGGCAGTGGCCGGCCCTCGATGGCCGCGCCGCGGGAGTTCACCTGAAAGCCCCGCCCGATCGGGTTGCGCAGGTCGCTGCGGGCATCGGCCGGATCGTCAAACGTACGATCGGTGCCGCCGAACGCAAGGTGCCACGCGAGCGGCATCGTCTCAAAGGGCTCGGGCCGGCTGGCCCGCAGGCCAAATGCCCCGTGCTGCCAATGCCGCGCGCCGGTCACGAGGGCGCGCTTGTCCAGCGAGGGCCCGAGCAACGCCACTTCGACGCGCTCGGCGGCGCGGCCGGGTAGCGCCATCGCCATCGCATCGAGCAGAACCTCGGCCCGGGGCTTGATCGGCACGAAGTCGCTTTCAGCACGGATCGCCGTGATCTCAGCGTCGCCGTGATGCACATCGGCATAGACGAAGGAACTCTGGCGATCGCTGATGCGGCATTGGCCGTCGGCATCCACGTCATAAGTGGCGCGTACCACCACGACAAAGGACTTCACGCAGCCCTTGTCGATCGACGTGAAGCCTTCGGCGAGATAAGGCGTGCTGTTGGTACTGATGAACATGGGGCGTGAGCCGATCTCTTCGCCGGACAAAAGACTGGCAAAGACGGGGCATAACTTCAAATAGACGCGCATTATCTTGCATGCGACTATCCAGCCCCATCATCCTGGCCCCGCTGCTGGGAATGACCTTGCCACCCGACTCCCGCACCAGCGCGGTCATGGCATCAGGCCCCACGGATGTGGGCAAGGTCACAACGAATCACAACGATCCCGCTGCGAGCCAACTGATGGATCAGTTCAGTACCGACGTTTCCAAACGCATGATCGTGTCGTTCATCATGCCGACACTTCTCGAGATCAGCCTCAGTGCAAGGCTCAGGCGGTGATCGCCTCGATGTCGTCGAGGGCACGGGCCAGCGCGGCTTGTCGGGCTTCGGGGCCCATTCCGAGACCTTCCGCGCGCACGACCTTGACGTCGGTCACACCGAGGAAAGCCAGCAGGCCCAAAAGATAACTCTCCTGATGCTCAAGCGCGGCGGCCGGGCTGCCGGCGGAATACACACCACCGCGTGCTGAGGCAATGAACGCCTTCTTGTTCTTCAGCAGCCCTTCGGGGCCGGTGGCCGTGTAGCGAAAGGTTTTACCGGCGCGTGCGACACGGTCAATCCAAGCCTTCAGTGGCGTCGGGATGGAAAAGTTGTACATGGGCGCACCGATGACCAGGATGTCTGCCGCAAAGAGCTCTTCTATGTAGGCCTCGCCTTTGGCAAAGTCGGCGTTGATGCTCGGGTTGTCAGTGGTGACGCCCTGCAATGCAGCCACATGGGCATCCGACAGATGCAGCGCCGGGTCCGCAGCGAGGTCTCGCCAGGTTACCTGTACGCCGGGATACAAAGCTTGCTGACGCGCAACGATTTGAGCCGAGAGTTGACGGCTGACAGAAGCGTCGCCAAGGACGCTGGAATCGAGATGAAGAATCTGCATATGGATGCTCAGAGGAGGGATGAAAAGGCAGGCTAATGGCTTCGCAACGGGAAGCCGGCCGGATCGAGCGCGCTCGTGTTGTACAGACCAGCACGCCCCTTCATCTCGAACGTGACTGATCTTTCGACGGGCGCAAAGGTGTGGCCTGTCGCATCAATCGACAGCGTACACACGTGCGGATGATGCTGAGCTTCAGCACGACTGAGAAGACGATATATTGAGATGCAACCCATCTCGCCTAGAGATGGAAGGACTGAACATGCTCGACGGCATCTCCCTGGACCAACTCAAAACCTTCATCACAGCCGCAGACGAAGGCAGCTTCTCGGCAGCGGCGCGCAAACTCAACCGCGCGCAGTCCGCAGTCAGCGGCTGGATCGCTGGCTTGGAAGCGCAAATCGGCGTGACCCTGTTCGACCGCTCAAGCCGCTTTCCAAAGCTCACACCGGAAGGTGCGCTGCTGCTGGCGGACGCTCGCAACATCGCCTCGGGCGTAGACACGTTGAAGGCCCGAGCGAAGCTCATGTCGGCGGGACTCGAAGCCGAGCTGTCGGTCGTCGTGGACGTGTACTTTCCAACTGAGGCCGTCAGCGAAGCCGCAAGGGGTTTCGCGGCCCGCTTTCCTCTCACGCCGCTCCGGATGTTTGTTGAAGGGCTGGGGGCGGGCTACCAGCCGGTGCTCGATGGACGGTGCAGCCTTGGCATTCTGGTGAGCTTGCCGGTCGAATTTCCCACCCTCGTAGCGCAGCCCATGGGTGAAATTCAGGTGGTCATGGTTGCTGCAGCGAGTCATCCGCTCGCACGCTTTCGCAAGCGAATCCCGAAAAAGGAACTGGCCAAGCATGTGCAGCTTGTTTTGACCGACCGGTCCGAGCTCACGGCAGGAAAGGATTACGGGGTCGCGTCTGCATCGACCTGGCGCCTCGCCGATCTTTCGACCAAATACGCATTGCTCAAAAACTGCGTGGGCTGGGGTGGCATGCCCTGGCACATGGTGGAAAAGGACATTGCCGCCGGCAGCTTGGTCGTTCTCGATGTCGACTACATGCCGAAAGCCAACTTCGTACTGTCGATGTCCGCAGTGCATCCGGCTTCCGCTCCGCCAGGCCCTGCAGGTCGTTGGCTGATCGACCACTTGAAGGGCTGGTCCAAAACGGCCCGAAGCCTGGCCTGACAACGGCAAGAAGCCCGAATATTCCAGCTCGATCAGCCCGTGGATGGGATGGCGCAGATCCACGCAGCGAAGGCTAACGCTCAAGCGTGCTGCAGCCTGCACCGGCGAGGCCGGTCAGACCTCCAGCCATTCGCGCCGCACATCGGCGCGGTCACGCAGCTGCGATGGCGTGCCTTCAAACACCACTTGGCCGTGGCCCATCACATAGCAACGCTCGGAGATTTGGAGAGCAATGGTCAGCTTCTGTTCGACCAGCAGCACCGAGATGCCGCGCTGCTTCAGCGTTTGCAGATAGACCGCCACCTGCTCGACGATCTTTGGCGCCAGGCCTTCGGTGGGCTCATCGATCATGATCAGATCGGGGTCGCCCATCAGCGTGCGGCACAGCGTCAGCATCTGCTGCTCGCCGCCCGACAGCACGCCGGCCTCGGTGTGCTGCCGCTCCTTCAGGCGCGGGAACAGGCCATACATGTCATCGAATGACCAGCGCGGCTGGCGGCGCCTGCGCTGCTCGCCGAGCATCATGTTTTGATGAACGGTGAGTTGCGGAAAGATGTCGCGGCTCTCGGGCACATAGCCGATGCCGGCACGGGCGATCTCAAAGGGTTTGCGGCCCAGCAGCTCGCGCTCGTTCCAGCGTACCGCCCCTTCGGCGCGCACCTGGCCCATCACGGCTTTGACGGTCGTCGAGCGGCCCGAGCCATTGCGCCCGAGCAGGCTGACGATCTCACCGGCGCGCACCTGCATCGACACCCCCTGCAGCACGTGGCTCTTGCCATAAAAGGCATGCAGATTCTCGATGTTCAGCATGGCTGCACGGCCTCGTCGAAAGCCTGCATCGGCTTGGCCAGCGGCGAGCCGAGATAGGCCTCCTGCACCTGCGGATTGGCGCGCACAGCCTCCGGCGTATCGAAGGCAATCACCTCGCCATAGACCAGCACCGCGATCTTGTCGGCCAGGCCGAACACCACGCCCATGTCATGCTCCACCGTCAGCAAGGTCTTGCCCACTGTGACTTCGCGGATCAGCTCGGTGAAGCCCTGCGTCTCGCTCTGGCTCATGCCGGCCGTGGGTTCATCGAGCAGGATCACGCTGGCGCCGCCGGCGATCGTGATGCCGATCTCGAGCGCACGCTGCTCGGCGTAGCTCAAACTGGCTGCGATCACATCGCGCTTGCGATCGAGGTGGATCATCGCCATGACATCTTCCGCACGCGCATGGGCGTCATGCAGGCGCGACAGGAATTTCCAGAACACATAGCGATAGCCGAGCGACCACAGCACCGCACAGCGGATGTTCTCGAACACCGACAAGCTGCCAAACAGGTTCGACACCTGGAAGCTGCGCGCCAGGCCGCGGCGGTTGATCTGATGCGGCGGCAAGCCGTCGATGCGTTCGCCATGCAAGCGGATCTCGCCGCTGCTCGGCACCAGGGCGCCACTGATCAGGTTGAACAGCGTCGATTTGCCAGCGCCATTCGGGCCGATCAGCGCCACGCGCTCGCCGGCCGCCACTTGCAGGTGGGCGCCGCGAATGATCTCGCTCTTGCCAAAGCGCTTGTGCAAGCCTGTCAGCTCGATCGCCCACGGGCCGGGTGTGATGGACGAACTCATGGGCTGGCCCTGCGTTGGATTTCGGCATCGATCGCTTGCTGTACGGCGGCCCATTGCCGCTTGAAGCGGCGCCTGGCGATCTCGAACAGCACGGCACCGACGGCGCTCGTCAGCACGGCGCCAGCCCAATGCGCCGCATCGCGCGCATTGAGCGGCAGGCCGAGAAAGCGCAGGCTGGTGTCACCCCCGGCTTGAAGCTGCAGGCGATAAAGCATTTCAATGCCGCAAGCCAGGCCGGCCAGCAAGACAGCGAAGGCCAGCAGCAGCGCGAGGTAGCTGCCGGCCAAGCGGCGCCACAGGCCGAACGCCGCCACCCGCAGGTTCATCATCCACAAGCTAGCGATGCCGCCCGGCGCAAACATCACCATCAGCAAGAACGCGATGCCCAGGTAAATCAGCCAGGCGGGCGTGAGCTCCGACAGCAGCACCAGCGCCAGCACCGACAGCACGGCCCCGACGATCGGCCCGATGAAGAAGCCCGCGCCGCCCATGAAGGTGAACAGCAGGTATTGCCCGGAGCGCACCGAGCTGACCGATTCGGCGGTCACGATCTCGAAGTTGAGTGCAATCAAACCGCCGCCGATGCCGGCAAAGAAGCCTGCGATAACGAACGCGATGTAGCGCAGCACCTGCGTGTTGTAGCCGATGAAGCCGACGCGCTGTGGGTTGTCGCGCACCGCATTGAGCATGCGGCCAAACGGCGTTCGCGTCAGCGCGAACATCGTGGCAGTGCTGATGAAACAGTAAGCCGCGATCAGGTAATACACCTCGATCTGCGGGCCGAAGGTGATGCCCAGAAAGGGCTGGCCGGCCACGCGATTGGCGCTGACGCCGCCTTCGCCGCCGAAGAAGCCGGGGAACATCAGCGACATCGAGAACACCAGTTCACCGACGCCCAAGGTGATCATCGCGAAGGTGTTGGCCGATTTCTTCGTCGTGACCCAGCCGAGCAAGGCCGCCATGCCCGCGCCCGCCAGGCCGCCGGCCAGCGGCACCAAGCTGACCGGCAAAGGCAAGGCGCCCGCGCTGATGGCATTCAGCGCATGGATCGCCATGAAGGCGCCGAGGCCGCTGTACACCGCATGGCCGAAGCTCAGCATGCCGCCTTGCCCGAACAGCAGGTTGTAGCTGAGGCAGATGATGACCATGTAGCCCATCTGCGACAGCATCGTCAGCGCCAGGCTGCTGCTGAAAATGAGCGGCGCCGCGACCAGCAAAGCGGCAAAGCCGATCCACCCGCCTGCGGACGCAGACAAGAAGGCGCGACGCGGGGCGCTCGCGAGGGCCGGCGACGATGAAAACGGCGGCACGGAAGATAAGGGAGAGGAAGATAAGGGCGAGGAAGAAGGATTCGTCATCGTCATCCCTCCCGCGTGCCCATCAGCCCTTTGGGCCGGAAGATCAGCATCAGCACCAACAGCAGGTAAGGCAGGATCGGCGCCAGCTGCGATACCTTCAGCGACAGCAGCGCATGGCCGAAGGCCGCGTCTGACAAGGTCACGCCCGCTTGCCGCAGCAAGCTGAGCAGCGAATGGTCGAGCGCCACCGCAAAGGTTTGCAAGATGCCGATCAACAGCGAGGCCGCAAACGCACCCGCCAGCGAGCCCATGCCGCCGACAACGACGACAACAAAAATGATCGGGCCGACGGCAGCGGCCATGCCCGGCTCGGTGACGTAAGCATTGCCGCCGATCACGCCGGCCAAGCCGGCCAGCGCCGCGCCGCCGCCGAACACCAGCATGAACACCCGTGGCACGTCATGGCCGAGCGCCTCGGTCATTTCCGGGTGCGTCAGCGCGCCCTGGATCACGAGGCCGATGCGGGTGCGCGACAGCAGCAGCCAGACCGACACCAGCATCAGCAGCGCCACACCCATCATGAAGCCACGATAAAGCGGGAACTGCGTGCCGTACACCGAGAACAGCGAGCCGCCGAGCGAGGCCGGCACGCGGTAGTCGACCGCCGGCCGGCCCCAGGCCAACTGCACCAACTCGAGCAGCACGAACGACAACCCGAAGGTGATCAACAGTTCAGCCACATGGCCGAACTTGTGAACGCGGCGCAGGCAGAAGCGCTCGAACAGCGCGCCGACGGCCCCGGTCAGCAACGGCGCGATCAGCAACGCTGGCCAGAAGCCCAGCCACGCCGAGACCATGTACGCGAAATAGGCGCCGAGCATGTAGAAGCTCGCATGCGCGAAGTTCAGCACGCCCATCATGCTGAAGATCAGCGTGAGCCCCGAACTCAGCATGAACAGCAGCAAGCCGTAGCTGACCCCGTTCAACAGCGATAAGGTGAAGAACTCCATCGACGCTCAACGCTTTCTGTGGTGCCGCGCGGTGCCGCGCTCGGGCGTGATCATGTCGCGCTCGCTCAGGCGGGCCGCTTCATCTGGCAGGTGGTCGGCGTGCTGGCCACATAAGCGTCGAAGCTCTTGTCGGCCACCCAGGTGTTGCCGGTCTTCTCCATGATGAACGGGTTGTTTTTGTCGGCCTTGCGCCAGGTGGCGAGATAAAGCTGCTGCTGCAGTTGATGGTCGCTGGCGCGCATCGTGATGTTGCCGCTGAAGCTCTTGAGCTCCAGCCCTTCCATCGCCTTGGCCACTTTCACCGGGTCCGAGGACTTGGCCTTCGCAATCGACGCCGAGAAGGTCTTGAACACGTGATAGATCGTCGCGGTGGTGAATTCCTCGCCGGGGTACTTCAACGCGAACGCATCGGCCAGCTTGCGGATCTCGCCCTGCATGGCCGGATAGTAGTTATAGACGTAGCGGACCTTGCCCAAGCCGTAGTCGCCCATTGCAGCGGGCGTGCCTGAAGCGCCGGCATAGTAGGTGTAAAAATTGACCGTGAGCCCGGCGTCCTTCGATGCCTTCAGCAGCAGCGACAGGTCTTGCCCCCAGTTGCCGGTGATCACTGTGTCAGCGCCCGACTGCTTGATCTTGGCCACATAAGGCGCGAAATCTTTGACCTGCGCGATCGGGTGCAGGTCATCGCCGACGATCTGCACATCGGGCCGTTTGCGCGCCAGCGTTTCTTTCGCGTACTTCGCGACCTGCTGTCCATGCGAATAGTTCTGCCCGATCAGGTAGACCTTCTTGATGCTCGGGTCATCTTTGATGTAGGTCGTCATCGCCTCCATCTTCATCGAGGTATCGGCATCGAAACGGAAATGCCAGTAGCTGCACTTGCTGTTGGTCATCTCGGGATCAACCGCCGCATAGTTCAGATAGACCAGCTCCTTGCCCGGGTTGCGCTCGTTGTGCTTCGTGATCGCGTCGCTCAGCGCCATGCCGGCGCCCGAGCCATTGCCCTGAACAACGTAGCGAATGCCCTGGTCGATGGCCGACTTCAGAACGCTCAGCGTCTCTTGCGGCGAGCCCTTGTTGTCGAACGGAACGATCTGGTATTTCACACCCGCCGGGTTCTTCGCGCTTTCGTTGTCGGCCAGCAGCTGGAAGCTGTGCAGCACGTTGTTGCCGATGTTGGCCAGCGGCCCGGACAGCGGGTCGATGAAAGCGACCTTGATGGTTTCACCGGCTTGCGCGAAAGCGGCACCCTGGCATGCCAACGCGGCCACAAAGGCGATGCCGATCCGTGAAGGTTTGAGGCTCAAGACGATCTCCAGAATGTAGGTTTGATAGCGACCATAACTGAAGCCCGCCGCTTCTCAAACGGCCGCGGGCAACACTGAACATTTCTTTGCAGGACAGGTCATACCGTGTGGGTCACGCCTTCTTGCAGTGAACTCAGTGGGGCTGCCGCGGCAAGCGCCGCGACCGCGCGCTGGGTGCCAGGGCCGCCGCGTCAATCTCACTGCGTCAATCTCACTGCGTCAACTCACCGGGTCAAGCAACTGTGTCAGTTTTCCGCGTCCATCTGTCTGTCTCAATCGCTTGGCAATCGGTGGTCATGAAACTGTTCGCGCAGTTTCAGCTTCTGGATTTTGCCCGTCGCGGTGTGGGCTATTTCATCGACGAACACCACATCGTCGGGCACCTGCCACTTTGCGATGCGCCCTTCATAAAAGCCCAGCATTTCTTCGCGCGTCAGCGCGGCGCCGGGCTTTTTGACGACGATCAGCAACGGCCGCTCGCTCCATTTCGAATGGTGGCAGGCGATGGCCGCGGCCTCGTACACCGAGGGGTGCGCCATCGCGATGTTTTCCAGATCGATCGAGCTGATCCATTCGCCCCCGGACTTGATCACGTCCTTGCTGCGATCGGTGATCTGCATGAAGCCATCGGCATTGATGGTTGCTACATCGCCGGTCGGGAACCACTCGACGCCATCGACCGTCACCAGCGGGGACTCGGCCTGCTGGAAGTAGCTGTCGATGACCCACGGGCCGCGAACGACCAGGTTGCCCGACGACTGCCCGTCCCAGGGCAGCGGCCGTTGATCGTCATCGAGCACCATCATGTCGACGCCATAGACCACCCGCCCTTGCGTGGCCAGCAGGCGCTGCCGCTCCTGCGGGCTGGCATCGGCATGCTTGGCCTTCAGCTTGGCCAATGTGCCCAGCGGCGACATCTCGGTCATGCCCCAGCCGTGGATCACCTCGACGCCGAACTCCTGCAAGGTCCTCATCATCGACGGCGGGCAGGCCGAGCCGCCGATCACGGTGCGGCGGAAACTGCTGAACTTCAAGTGGTTCTGCACCATGTGGTTGATCAGGCCCAGCCACACCGTTGGCACCCCGGCGCTGAAGGTCACCTGTTCGCTCTCGAACAGTTCATACAGCGATTTGCCATCGAGAAACGGCCCCGGCATCACGAGCTTGCAGCCCACCAGCGGGCACGAATAAGGCAGGCCCCAGGCGTTGACGTGGAACATCGGCACCACCGGCAGGATCACGTCTTGCGCCGAGCAGCCCAGCGCATCCGGCAGCGCGCTGCCCAAGGCATGCAGCAAGGTCGAGCGGTGGCTATAGACGGCCCCCTTCGGGTTGCCGGTGGTGCCCGAGGTGTAGCAGATGCTCGAAGCGGTGCGCTCGTCGAACTGCGGCCAGGCATAACGTCCATCCTCCGCGTCAATCAAATCCTCGTAGCACAGCAGCCCGGGAATGCGCTGCGGCTCGGGCATGAACGCGCGGTCGCTCATCAGCACGAAATGCTTGACGCTCTTCATCAGCGGCGCCAGCTTCTCGATCAGCGGTATGAAGCTGAGATCGAACAGCAGCACGCCATCGGCCGCGTCTTGCACGATCCATGCGATCTGCTCGGGAAACAAGCGCGGGTTGATGGTGTGGCACACGAGCTGCGAACCGGAGGTCGCGTAATAGGCTTCGAGATGGCGATAGCCGTTCCAGGCCAGCGTGCCGACCCTGTCACCCGCGCGACACCCCAAGCGGGCCAGTGCCTGGGCCAGCTTGCGTGAACGCAGCTCGGCATCAACATAGGTATAACGGTGAACATCGCCTTCACAGCGCCTGGATACGATCTCGGTGTCGGCGGAATGCCGCGCGGCGTGGGTGATGAGCGAAGAAATCATCAGCGGCGTGTCCATCATCTGGCCCATCATGTTTGCCATGCGCATGTTTCTCCTGAGGTGCAGCGGTGGTTGTGAGCCCGCATGATAGGAAACCGTTTCGGTACATGGCGCGCTTGACCGCAATTCATGCCCTACCAGATTCGGGCGGCTGTTGCCGGCAGCTTGAATCCAGATTCATTCAAGCACCCGGCACATCGAACCGATGCCACCGATGGGGTGATCACCGCGCCACTAA
>CAXTCD010000113.1:0-16453 GCA_964242145.1 uncultured Rhizobacter sp. | reverse complement strand
CCCTGGCGCCTTCGGTCAATCAGCCAATCGCCATGGCTTACCTCGCCGCCAACCACGCCTTGCCGCACCACGAGGTGTATGCCGAGGTCCGCGGCAAGCGCCAGCCGATGCGCGTGGTCCCGATGCCGTTCTCGCCGCACCGCTACTTCCGCGGCTGAGTCGGCCTTTCCCCGTCTGAACATGGCCCTCGCCGAGGGGGCGTATCGTTTCCAATTTCACCGAAGGAGTTTCCATGACCACCAAGTACACGCCCGAGCATGAATGGATCAACATCGAGGACCACGACGCCGCGGTCGTCGGCATCACACTGCATGCGCAGGATGCGCTCGGTGACGTGGTTTTCGTCGATTTGCCTGAAGTCGGCCGCAGCTTCAAGCGCGGTGAAGTCGCAGGCGTTGTTGAATCGGTAAAGGCTGCGGCCGACCTCTACGCGCCGGTCAGCGGCGAGATCGTCGAAGTCAACGAAGCGCTGCGCGATGACCCGTCACTGGCCAACACCGACCCGCTCGGCGAAGGCTGGTTCTTCAAGGTGAAGATCGCCGACATGGCCGAATTCGATCAACTGATGGACGGCCCGGCTTACGACGAACTGGTCAAGAACGCCTGAGGCATTCAAGCGCATCGGCCCGAGCCCCCGTTGGTCGGGTCGATGCAGGCGCGGATCGCTCACCTGTTTTGACATCGCTGCCTTGGCGCGGCGCCGGGTCGCCGCGGTGTCCCTTTCTCGCTCCACCTTCCCCGCTTCGCTTCCCCGATCACCCCTGCTGCCCACCCCTGGAATTGCCATGCTGACGTCCACCCACCGGTCCACCCCCAGCCCTCTCGGTGAACTGGAAAACGCCACCGAGTTCGTCGCCCGCCACATCGGCATCGAAGCCGATGACGAAGGACACATGCTGTCGGTGATCGGTGCCGCGTCACGCCGCGCGTTGATCGATGCGATCGTGCCCCGCGCCATCGCCCGCCCCACGCCAATGGAGTTGCCCGCCCCCTTGAGCGAAGCCCAGGCTTTGGCTGACCTGAAGCGCATTGCCTCGAAGAACCGCCTGCTGAAGAGTTTCATTGGCCAGGGCTATCACGGCACCCATACGCCGGGCGTGATCTTGCGCAACATTCTTGAGAACCCCGCCTGGTACACCGCGTACACGCCCTATCAGGCCGAGATTTCGCAAGGTCGGATGGAGGCGCTGGTCAACTTTCAGACCCTGGTCTGCGACCTGACCGGCATGGCCATCGCCAACGCCTCGATGCTCGACGAAGCCACCGCCGCCGCCGAGGCAATGACGCTGGCCCACCGCAGCGTGAAGGCGACGGGCGATGTGTTCGTCGTTTCCGGTGACGTGCACCCGCAAACACTCGAGGTGCTGAACACCCGCGCCAAACCATTGGGCATCGGCATCAAAGTCGCGAACTCGCACGAAGAGTGGCAGGCCGCACTGGCCGGCGACGACTACTTCGCCGCACTCGTGCAATACCCCGCGAGCAGCGGCTGGCTGTACGACTGGGCGGCCGATGCCGCCACCGTGCACGCCAAGAAGGCCGCCTTCGTGATGGCCGCCGACCTGCTTGCGCTGACGCTCTTGAAGACCCCGGGCGAGATGGGCGCCGACATCGTGCTCGGCACCACCCAGCGCTTCGGCATGCCGATGGGCTGCGGCGGCCCGCACGCCGCCTACCTCGCCACGCGCGATGAATTCAAGCGTTCGCTGCCGGGCCGGCTGGTCGGTGTCAGCGTCGACGCCCACGGCGCCACTGCCTACCGCCTGGCGCTGCAGACCCGCGAGCAGCACATCCGCCGCGAGAAAGCCACCTCCAACATCTGCACGGCGCAAGTGCTGCCGGCAGTGGTGGCGAGCATGTATGCCGTCTACCACGGCCCGCAGGGCCTGACCCGCATCGCGCAGCGCGTGGCGCGCTACACCGGCATCCTCGTGGCCGGCCTGAAGCAGCTGGGCGTCGACCTCACGGCCACCCATCACCTCGAACGCGGCGCCTTCGACACCATCAGCCTGCGCACCGGCGCCGACACCGAGCGCCTGCTGCAACGCGCCGTCTCGCTCGGCGCGAACCTGCGCCGCGCCTGGGGCGACTACCTCTGCATCACGCTCGACGAAACCACGACGCGTGAGGACCTCGCGCTGTTGTGGCGCGTCTTCGCGAAGGA
This sequence comes from uncultured Rhizobacter sp., assembly GCA_964242145.1. GTDB lineage: Bacteria > Pseudomonadota > Gammaproteobacteria > Burkholderiales > Burkholderiaceae_C > Rhizobacter. Next base: position 14,289 of record CAXTCD010000113.1, on the reverse strand, counting down.
CGGCCAGGCCTTGCCGGATGTCGAGGCCTTGGCCGCCACGGCGGATCTGATCCCCGCCGAGCTGCGCCGCACCTCCAGCTTCCTGAGCCACCCGGTGTTCAACATGCACCACAGCGAGACCGAGATGCTGCGCTACATCCGCAGCCTGTCCGACAAGGACCTGGCGCTCGACCGCAGCATGATCCCGCTCGGCTCATGCACGATGAAGCTGAACGCGACAAGCGAGATGATCCCGATCACCTGGCCCGAGTTCGCGAACGTCCACCCCTTCGCGCCACAAGACCAGCTCGCGGGCTACGCCGAACTCGACCAGTTGCTGCGCGACTGGCTCTGCCAAGCCACCGGCTACAGCGGCATCAGCCTGCAGCCCAACGCCGGCTCGCAAGGCGAGTACGCCGGCCTGCTGATCATCAAGGCCTACCACGAGGCGAAAGGTGAAGGCCACCGCAACATCTGCCTGATCCCGGAGTCGGCGCACGGCACCAACCCGGCCAGCGCACAGATGACCGGCATGCAAGTCGTGGTCACCAAGTGCGATGCAGACGGAAACGTCGACTTGGCCGACCTGAAGGCCAGGTGCGAACAGCACAGCGCGAACCTGTCGTGCGTGATGATCACCTACCCGTCCACCTACGGGGTGTTCGAGACCCGCGTGAAAGAGCTTTGCGCGCTGGTGCACCAGCACGGCGGCCGCGTGTATGTGGACGGCGCGAACATGAACGCGCTGGTCGGCATTGCGGCGCCGGGCGAGTTCGGTGGCGACGTCAGTCACCTGAACCTGCACAAGACGTTCTGCATTCCGCACGGCGGCGGCGGCCCAGGCGTCGGCCCGGTCTGCGTGGTCGAAGACCTGGTGCCTTACCTGCCGGCGCACCGCTCAGCTGGCATCGGCACCCGCTCTGGTGAAGAACAGCAGGTCGGCGCCGTCAGCGCCGCGCCGCTCGGCAACGCGGCCGTGCTGCCGATCAGCTGGATGTACGTGCGCATGATGGGCGCTGAGGGGCTGAAGCTCGCGACCGAGACCGCGATCCTGAGCGCGAACTACATCGCCGCCCGCCTGGCCGATCATTACGACATCCACTACAGCGGCAATATCGCGGGCGTGAAGGGTGGCGGCGTGGCGCACGAATGCATCCTCGACCTGCGCCCGCTGAAAGACAGCTCGGGCATCAGCGCCGAAGACGTCGCCAAGCGCCTGATCGACTATGGCTTCCATGCGCCAACGCTGAGCTTCCCGGTCGCCGGCACGCTGATGGTCGAGCCGACCGAGAGCGAGCCGCTGAAGGAACTCGACCGCTTCTGCGACGCGATGATTGCCATTCGCGACGAGATCCGAAAGATCGAGCAAGGCACTTGGCCACGCGAAGACAACCCGCTAAAGGCCGCGCCGCACACTTCGGCCGCGCTGCTGAAGGCCGACTGGCCGCACCCCTACTCACGCGAAGTCGCGGCCTACCCGGTGAAGAGTCTGCGTCTGCAAAAATACTGGTCGCCGGTGGGCCGGGTCGACAACGTCTACGGGGATCGCAACCTGTTCTGCAGCTGTGTCCCGGTGAGTGAGTACGAAACCCACCCATCTGCGAGCCAACATCGAGATTGACCGCCATCGGAGTTGCGCGGTCATCTCAAGTGGTCATCGGTAACCGGGTGATCGGCCGTCCCAGTCAAACCTGTGATCCGGCTGTTTTAGACCTCATTGAGACAAGGTTTTAGGTTCAACCCGCCGCCAACCGCTTTGATCACGATGCGTCGAATGACATCACATGTCTTCACGCGCCGACCACAAAACTTACAAACCGAGAGCAACTCCCGCGGCTGATGCGATATCTCACGCCGTGATGATCACCAGCTTATGTATCCGAGACCCGAAGCTCTGCCGCTGATGCTGCAGCCCACTGAGCCCTGTGACGCCGCGCTGGCGAAAACCAGCTTGCGCCTGTTGGCCCGAGCCGCTCGCGCCGCGCTGTCCATGACGGCCGCGGCCGTGCTGTTGGCTGCCTGTGGCGGCAGCGACAACAGCGCCGCAACTGCGCCTGCGCCGGCCTATGCTCAGCGCTCAAGCAATAAGGTGATCGCCCCACCAGAAAAGGCCCTCACTGCAACGCCCGCCAAGCCTGCCACCTGCACGGCCGGGGACAGCAGCACGCCCTGGGCCAGTGCCTGCAAGAGCGCCACACCGGCCTGTGTGCCCGGCAGTTGGACCATCGTGGGCACCGGCACCCTGCCCCCGGTGCGCTTCCAGACCGATCACTTCACCTTCCGTTGGAACGGTGACGAGGTGCCGCTCGATCGCGCGGCCGAAGCCGGCAAGACACTGGAGACGATATGGGACACCTACATCAACAAGGTCGGTTTCGCCGAGCCTTTTTGCGAGACCCCTGCCAAGTACAAGATCAACATCCACATCGACCCGGGCTTCGGCTTGACCGGCACGCCCAACGGCCAGCACGACATGGCCATGCAGATCGGGCCGAATGCACTGCTGAATCACTGGGGCCTGGCGCATGCCTTTGCGCAGACATTGCAAGGCGCAACGCGCGGCCTGCGTGACTCCACCTTTGTCGGCTGGATGTGGGAGAGCCACGCCAACTGGATGGCTCATCAGTTGCCGGAATACCGCGGCGATGCCCATTGCTCTGAAACGCAAGTCAACTATCCGCACCTGTACTACGGCTCGTCGCGCCAGCACGGCTGCAACTGGCAGTTCTGGGAGTACATCAAAGACAAGTACTGCTATCAGGCGGTCAACGACATCTGGCTCAAGTCGTTGCGGCCCAATCAGAACGGCGTGCGCAACGAAGACCCGTTCAGCGTGCTTGCCCGCAACATGGGCTGGTCAACGAGCCAGCTCAACGATGTGTTCGGCGAGTGGGCCATGCACAACGTGACTTGGGACTATCGCAACCCGGACGGCACCGACCAAGGCGCGGTCTATCGTTCCGAATACGGCAGCTACGAATCGCGCAGCGGCGACCGCGCCTTGCGCGTCACCCAGCTCGACCCGGTGAACAAAAACGCGCGCCGCTTTGCCGTGCCGCAAGCCTGGGCGCCGCAACGTTGGGGCTACAACATCGTGCGCCTGATTCCCGATGCAGGCGCGAGCAAGATCGACATCAGCTTTCGCGGCGTGGTGCAAGACAAGCCGGCCACCACGGCCTTCATCGGGCTGATCAACGACCCCGATGCCGTGCCGAACCCCAATTCCGATTGGCGTTGGGGCGTGGTCGCGGTCGATGCCTCCGGCAAGCCCCGCTACAGCGCACTGCAAAGAGGCGCCGATGGCGAGTTGTCGTATTGCCTCCAAGCAGGCGACAAGTCGGTCTGGATGGTGGTAATGGGCACGCCAAAAACCATTCACAAGATCGCTCTGGACCAGGCTTACTACGCCATCTACCGCTTCCCCTGGATGGCTCAGTTCGAAGGCGCGTGGCCGTCGGGGTATCAACCGAACGCACCGACGCCTACCGCCGAAGGCCGCTGGCACGCCAATGGCGGTGGTTGGGTGGCACGCGGCGCCAACGTGGCGGCCAGTGCCTATGTCGGGCCAGCGGCTCAGGTGCTGGGCGGCACCGTGAACGGCAATGCCCGCATCGAAGACCATGCGGTGATCCAGAGCGGTACGGTGACCGGCAATGCGGTGATCGGTGGCCTGACGGTGTTGCGCGGCGACACCCTCGTGCTAGACAACGCCCGCGTCTCAACGGTGTTCCGCGGGCCGGGCTCGATCGACAACGGCGTGGTGCTTTCGGGCTCGGTGCAGATTCGCGGAGATGCCGAGATCCATGGCGTATCGCTGTCCAAAGGCATCTTTCAAGGACTGATCGAAGAAGATGCCGCGATGAATACGCGGCAGGGCGCGAACCTGCTGCGCCCACCCGCCGAAGTCACAGCCGCCGGCCCTTATGTCTGGCGGCCTTGACCGCGCCCGATGACGCCGCCCCACCAGCAACAAAGGCTTCGGGTATCCGGCGATCGTGGATGAACGATTCATTCGCTAAGCTAGGCAGCATGAAACTGCTGCTCGCCGAAGACGATGTCATCCTCGCCGATGCACTGACTGCCAACCTGCAACACGCCGGCTTCGATGTCGAAGTCGCCCCCAATGGCGCGGTAGCAGAGTACCTGTTGCTGCGTCAGCATTTCGACCTTGGCGTGCTCGACTTGGGCCTGCCTCTGGTCGATGGGCTCACCGTGCTCAAACGCGTGCGCGCGGCCAAGCCGACACAGCCCATGCTGGTGTTGACCGCCCTCGATGGGCTGGACCATCGCGTGGCGGGCCTGAATGCCGGCGCAGACGATTACCTCACCAAGCCCTTTGATTTCCCCGAACTCGAAGCACGCATCCGAGCGCTGCTGCGGCGCACCCGCGACGGTAACACCAGCGTGCAGCAAATGGGCCGCTTGAGCTTCGTACGCGACACCCGACGGGCAGCGATCGACAACGAGCCGATGGACCTGTCGCCGCGCGAATGGATGCTGCTGGAGCTGCTGCTGACGCAGCGAGACAAGGTCGTCACCAAAGATCAGATCGCCGAGAGCTGGGCGGTCGACCGCAGTGACTCAAGCGCGGGCTCGATCGAAGTCTATATCCACCGCCTGCGCCGCAAGCTCGACAATTCGGGCCTGGCGATACGCACCGTTCGCGGGCTGGGTTATCTGCTCGAATCTGACGGCTGACGTGCCGCTGCCGTTCAAGACCTTGCTGCGGCGCATGCCGGGGGTGACGCCGGGCACCCGCTCGCTGCACCGCCACCTCTTGTTGTGGCTCTTGTTGCCTCAGTTGGTACTGTGGTTGGCCGCCGCTTTCGTCACCTACGACCTGGCCGAGCGTTATACGAATCGAGCGATCGATTCGAGCCTGACGACCGCCACACGCGCTTTGGCCCGGCAGGTCAAGCCGATAGGCAACGGGCTGTTCATCGATTTCCCGAAGGCCGCGCAAGACATCATCGAAGCCGATCCCGATGACCGGGTGTACTACATGGTCAGTGCGCCACCGGGCCAATTCATCCTCGGCAACAACAAGCTCCCGCAGCCACCGCCCGTGGCCAACCCGCGCCTGGGCGAACCTTATTTCTTCAACGGCACGATGACCGATCGCAATGCGCACCTGCGCATTCGCGTCGCGGCGATGTACCTCGCATTCGGCGACGAAAGCACACCTCAGCGCATGTTGGTACAGGTGGCGCGCAATCGTGCCAACGGTGAAGAGCTGGCGCGGCAGATCCTGGTCGACACCGCCTTGCCACTGTCGGCATTGGTGGCCTTGATGTCGCTGATCGTCTGGGGTGGCATCCGCAATGGCCTCGCTCCGCTGGCGCGGCTTCGCGGCGAGGTGGAAGGCCGTGCGCCGAATGATCTGGCGCCGATCAAGCTGGAAGCCGCGCCCGAGGAAATGCGCGGGCTCGCCCGGGCGATGAATCGTTTGCTCGCCCAGGTCGAAGAAAACATGAATGCGCAAAAACGCTTCATCAGCGACGCGGCGCATCAGCTGCGCACGCCACTGGCCGGTCTGAAAAGCCAGACCGAGCTGGCACTCGCGGAGACAGACAACCCCGCGTTGCAAGCGCGGCTGAAACGGGTTCATGAAAGCGCGACCCGTAGCGCTCGCCTGATCAACCAACTGCTCACACTCGCGCGTGCCGAGCCGGAATCAGCCGCAGCGCAAGGGCGTGCACGTGTCGACTTGAGGCGGCTGGCGCGGGAGATCACCGCTGAGTTGGTGCCTCGAGCATTGCAAGCCAGCATCGACCTCGGTTTGGATGAAGCCAGCAGCGAGCCGGTGCATGTCCAGGGCAATGCCTTTCTGTTGCGAGAAGCACTGATCAATGTGATCGACAACGCGTTGCGCTACGCAGGCCGCGGCAGCGTTGTCACCGTCCGGGTGTTCGCCAAAAGTGAACACGGCGCAATCGAAGTGGAAGACAACGGTCCCGGTATTGATGAAGCCGATCGCGAACGGGTATTCGACCGCTTTGTTCGCGCAACCCATGAGGGCAACGGGTGCGGCCTCGGCCTGGCAATTGTCAAAGAAATCATTGAACGCCATGCCGGCCAGGTCACTCTGCATCCCGTACTTCCACGTGGGTTGAGAGTTGTCGTGCGATTGCTGCTTCACTGAGCGCGATACAGCAGCGAGCTAAGCCCGCGCTACCCACAAACCCACCCGGCTCGGGTGCCTGGGAATGTCGTAGGCAATAACTCCATAAGTTTGAAGCAGGCGCTGCCTTGCTCCTTGAGTAAGGTGCGGCGCGCCAAACGCGCATCAATGGCACGAGAAATGACATTTCAATGCGCCAACGGCATTCCTGCCATCCCAGGATAAATGCGTCAACGGGAAAAACTAGCAAGCCCACCAGAAAATATTAAATACCATTTAAGGCCGCGTTTCGCTGCCAAATCAATTCATACTGAAATTGACTTAATCTTGTCGCAGTTGTTCGTCAGTAGCCTAATTTGTCATTTAAGGTTTCTTCCCGCACCATTAAATACCACTTGATGCCATCATATGCATGTGCGTGCAAAGTTGATCAGCACAGTGTTTCCGGCGATATTTATCAATTTGATACGAATTCAACGCGCGGGCTGAAGCGTATACGTCAGTCGCGTGTTGGGTGTGAACCAGAAGTACAACTTCCATCTGAAAAACTTGTCATGCATCGAAGTAGGAAATCTTGGTTCATGCATTCAACAGGACTTACCCTGCTCACCGGCCATGCCCGCATTTTTCTGCGTCATTGCAAACGACTTATGCGAAAACATCAAACTCGATGCGGCATACCCGTAACAGCAAGTTCAGCAGTGCCCGAAACGGCAAAGTTCGTCGCCCACGGTGGTTGATGACGAGGGAGTCTTCTAGGATCAACTTAATTGCGTGCCAATTTCAACAATCGTTTCACTTAGATGATAGACATGACACCAAGTAGGACCCTTTATTGCTGAAACTGCAGGCAGCTCGCGAAGCTTCAGGAAAATCGCGCGCTGCCCTCGACAGATCTTCAACCTTCAAGATCCGCGCATAGACGCATGCCGGATTGCTTTTATCGATTCGATTTCCCCACTAGAGACAGAGAGCCATTTATGACATTTCTAAACACTCTTAAAAATTCCGCTTGGCGCCTTGCGTCGCTCGGAAGTTTTGCGGCGCTGGTCGCCGTCAGCACGGCCGGTACAGCAGCAGCAGCCACAACCGCCCTGGTCGGCAAGGGCAGCGGCTCATGCCTCGACGTGCCTGGTTTCAATGCGACCCCCGGCACGGCGGTCGACATCTGGGGCTGCAACGGCGGAAGCAATCAGCAATGGGAATTCACCTCCTCAAGTGAAATCCGCGGTCTGGGTGGCTCAGTCTGTCTTGACGCTTTCGGCGGCGGCACCAGTGCCGGCACCAAAGTCATTTCATGGACCTGTACCGGCGGCGCGAACCAGAAGTGGAATTTGAACGGCAGCGGTCAGCTCACCAGCCAATCCGGCCTGTGCCTGGATGTCAGCGGTGGTGGCACGGCCAATGGAACCAGCGTCATTCTGTGGGGCTGCACCGGTGCGGCCAACCAAGTCTGGACCAAGGGTGGTAGCGGTGGTGGCAGCGGCTGCAGTGCGACCGCTTGGCAGCGCGGCGTCAACTATTCGTTGGGCACGGTGGTTTCTTATAACGGCCAATACTACAAAGTCGCCAACGCCGGCGCGAACGGCAGCGACGGTACCGATCCGACAGTCAGCACCTGGTACTGGCAATCGACGACCTGCGGAAGCACCGGTGGTGGTGGCGGCGGTGGTGGTGGCGGCGGGGGCAGCACCAGCGGCTTCGCCGTGACTGAAGGTCAGTTCAATTCGATGTTCCCAAGCCGCAATGGCCTGTACACCTACAGCTCGCTCGTCAGTGCGCTCAGCGCCTACCCCGCTTTCGCCAATACCGGCAGCGACACGACGAAGAAGCAAGAAGTGGCTGCCTTCCTGGCCAACATTGCCCACGAGTCAGACAGCCTGAAGGCCACCCGCGAATACAACCAGGCCAACTGGCCGTTGTATTGCGCTGGTAATTGCGCTCCTGGCCAACAGTATTACGGCCGCGGCCCGATCCAACTGAGCTGGAACGACAACTACAAGGCCGCTGGTGACGCGATTGGTGTGGACCTGTGGTCGAACCCGGATCTGGTCGCCACCAACGGCACGATCGCCTGGAAGACAGCGATCTGGTACTGGATGACCGGCACCGGCAACGCCGGCATGACCCCGCACAATGCAATCGTCAACGGCCAAGGTTTTGGCATGACCATCCGCGCCATCAACGGCAAGCTGGAGTGCGGCGGCGGCCGCCCTGACCAAGTCCAGACCCGTGTGAACTTCTACAACCAGTTCACCGGCATCATTGGCGTGACACCTGGCGGCAACCTGTACTGCTGAACTTGAAACAGCGGCCCGCGCATCTTGATGCGCAGGCCGCTGGTTTCGACGGGGCGCTCGCGGCCCTGTGCACACAGCAGCACAACATCCTGCAGATATCGCACCGCGATAACGGATAAAGAAGTCGAAAGGCCAGCAACTGGAAACGGTTGTTGGCCTTTTTGTTGATGAGGTGCCTGTCTCTTTTCCATGACACACCAAAAGGCGAGGGTCACCGCCTCAGCGCCTTTCACGGCAGCTCGTTGAAGATCGTCATCCATGCCGTTCGACCCGATCACGTGTCAGTGGCGATCCGGTGCACTGGCATCGCCCAATCAGGCACTGTCCCGGCATTCCATGACGGATCGACCGATTTACCTTCTGCGCCGTCCACGCCGTTGTGCGTCTTGAGCTGATGCCTCTGGCACTAATTTGCATTCACAGATATAGAAATTATTCAACCGAACCCCGTCATTGATAGGGTTCTATGGGAGTTCGATCGAGCGTCACAAGCCCTTCAGTGAGTGCAGCTTCGACGGAATCGAGATCTGCGAAGACATGATTGGCAAAGCAGCTTTGCGCACGGCCTTCCAGAGATGCTCGGCTGGGTTGAGTTCGGGCTGTAGGGCGGCAGATAGATCAATCGCATGTTGGCTGGTGTCGCCAATTCACTGGACAGGTCCCAGCCGGCTTGGTCCATCACCATCACGATGAATTTGTCTGCATGGCGTTGGGCGACCTCGGCCAAGAACAATGACATCGCCTGCGCGTTCACCCAGGGCAACACGAGGCTGTCCATCACACCGTCATGCGGGCTGACAGCGGAAGGCATAGAGGTACTTGCGCTTCAGTTGAGCGCCCACCGCCGGGCGCGTGGGGTGTGGCGCCCAACGACGCACAGGCGTGCCGAGCAACCCGAATCTCGTCCCTCGTCCTGCAACATCAAGCGCACTGCGCGGCCCTGTTCAGCCTGGCGTGCGACCTCTTGGCGTACCTGGCGGCCGAGTTTTTTTAAAGGCGACCTGGGCTGCAACGTCAGCCTTGGGATGCCTGAGCCGAGGGGCCACCTTGCACCAACCATGACGGTCAAGCAGCCGGTAAATCGTCGATGGCGCTACCGCCTTGCCCACTTGCGCCTGGTAAGACTGTTGAATCTCGGCCACCGTCAGCATCCCGCCTGCTTGCGCGCGCTTGACGAACGGCGCCAGCAGATCCTGCTCTTGTTCTGCGCTGAGGTGCTGATGGTGTCTGCCGCCTCGACCTCGAATGTCAAAGACGGCATCACCCTCCTTGGCCCATCGCGAGTGCATCACATGCACTGTGGCTGTCGACCAGCCCAGCAACTGCCCAATATGAGCAGCCGAACTGCCCAGCGTGGCCCTGATCAGCACGCACTGAATGCGCTGGTACTCAGCGTGGCTATTGGCCTGCTTGAGCCGCTCTGCCAGACGCGTCACCGTCACCTTGTCACCAACGATCAGACTCTTCATCTTCGTCTCCACGAAGCCCGTGGGACGGGATGATATCTAATTTATTGAACGCAACTTGGTATGAGCTATCAATGGACAGTGAACGCGCCGAAACCTGCGCTCTATCGCTTCGATAACGCCCGTGTTGCGCAAACCAGCTTGAGCTTTGATGCACCAGCCGCCAACGCAAGCGTTCAAGTCTCGCTGCTAGTGAGTAACCCGGCGGGCACACACAGCGTCTCGATGAGCTTCGCTCACAGGCCAGCCACGGCCTCCGCCTGGGTCGACCTGGGCGGGCTAACTCCGGTCCTGCGCACGCTCACCGCCGGCGACAAGATCTCGGTGCGCGCAGTGCTCAAAGACGGCCGCGACCAATACCTGCCGGCCACGCCGCTGAACATCACCACCAGCAATGCCGCGGCCAGTGCCTGGCCTCAGGCCTTGATGCAAGCCGTTAATGCCCAGGCCGGCAGCGTGCGCATCAGCGTTCTCAATGGCAACACGGTGACGCCCGCACCAAGCGCGACGGCAATCGCATTTACGCAATAGGCAGCGCCAAGGTGGCGAATGCTTATCTGCAAGTGCAAGGCAGCGCGCCCATTACCGCCAGCTACACCATCAACGACACACGGGTCGGTGGCTACTGCGCCACGCTAAAGATCACCAACACGAGCGCGGCACCGATCACCTGGAGAGCCAGCCTGCCGATCGAAGGCCAGCTCACACAGGTGTGGAATGCGGTGTGGTCTTACAGCGGCAACACGCTGGCGCCTTCCGGCCCAGCCTGGGGCCTGACGCTTGCGGCAGGCGACAGCTTCACCCAAGCCGGCTTCTGCGCCGACCGATGAAGCTCGGCGCTGCTTGAGCGCGCAAGTGGCGTGACCCGCTAAGCCAAGAAACAAAAAGGCACCTGCTCCAAGCAAGTGACCTTTCTTCATTGATCACGGTGAGTCTGAGTGCAGGCCACGCCACCTTGTGTCAACGTGCGATGACCAGCCCTGCCCTGCAATTCCCGCCCGATGGATCCACACCGGCAGGCCGGTGCCTTCGGATCAACGCAGCCAAGCCCGCGCGTTCTGATAAATGCGCATCCACGCGCTGGCTTCGCTCTTGTCGCCGGGCGTCCAGCTCATCTGCACGTTGCGGAACACCCGCTCGGTGTGTGGCATCAGCGCAGTAAAACGGCCATCGGCCGTGGTCACGGCGGTCAGGCCCTCGGGGCTGCCGTTCGGGTTGAACGGGTAGGCCTCGGTCGCCGCGCCGCTGTGGTCGACAAAACGCATCGCGCGATGCACGGTCTTCGCGTCGCCGCGCTGGGAGAAGTCGGCATAACCTTCTCCATGCGCGACAGCCACCGGAATGCGGCTGCCAGCCATGCCCTTGAAGAAGATCGACGGGCTGTCCAGCACCTCGACCAAGCTCAGCCGGGCCTCGAACTGCTCGCTCTTGTTGCGGGTGAACTTCGGCCACGCTTGCGCGCCGGGGATGATCGGCGCCAACGCGGCCATCATCTGGCAGCCGTTGCACACGCCCAAGGCAAAGGTGTCGCTGCGTTGGAAGAAGGCCGCGAATTGCTCGGCCAGGACCGGGTTGAACATCACCGAGCGTGCCCAGCCTTCACCGGCGCCGAGCGTGTCGCCATAGCTGAAACCGCCGCAGGCGACAAAGCCGATGAACTGATCGAGCCGTGCGCGGCCGGCTTGCAGGTCGCTCATGTGCACATCGAAGGTGTCGAAGCCAGCTTGCGCCAAGGCGTAGCTCATCTCGACATGGCTGTTGACGCCTTGCTCGCGCAGCACCGCCACCTTCGGCCGCGCGAGGCTCAGCGCCGGCGCCTGAGGCGCTTGAATGTCAAAGCTCAGGTGCAGATGCAGGCCGGCGTCATCGACGCGGCCCGCCGCTTCGTGCTCGGTATCGGCGCAGGCGGGGTTGTCGCGCAGGCGGCCGATGCGCCAGCTGACCTCGTCCCACGCCTGATGCAGATCGCGCAGCGGCGCGCTGAAGATCGCTTTCGCGTCGCGCCACACTTCCATCACGCCGCGTTCATTGGTCTTGCCGATGAAATGGCTGTGCCGCGACAGGCCATGCGCACGCAGCACCTGCATCACCTCGTTGCGTTGCGCCGTCGGCACCTGGATCACCGCCCCCAGCTCTTCGCTGAACAGCGCCCGCAGGCTCAGCTCGGCACGCCGCCCGCTGACCTGCCCGGCCCAGTTTTTCGAGTCACCGTATTCGGCACGGCTGTCGCTGATGCCGTCACCTTCGGTGACCAGCATGTCGATGTTCAGGCTCACGCCGACGTGGCCGGCAAAGGCCATCTCACAGGCCGTCGCCCACAGGCCGCCATCGCTGCGGTCGTGGTAGGCGAGCAGCCGGCCTTCTTCGCGCAATTGGTTGATCGCGTGGACCAGCGCGCGCAGCTGCGCCGGATCGTCGAGGTCAGGTGCATCGTTGCCGAACTGGTTCAGCACCTGCGCCAGCATCGAGCCGGCCATGCGGTTCTTGCCATTGCCGAGGTCGATCAGGATCAGCGTCGTGTCGCCGCCCAGCAGCTGCGGCGTCAGCGTGGGCCGCACATCGGCCAAGGTCGCAAAGGCGCTGACGATCAGGCTGACCGGCGCCGTCACCTGCTTCACCACCACTGCGGCCTCGGAGGCTGGCGTCGGTGCACCGACGCGGGCGCTGTCATCCTTCCAGCGGGTGCGCATCGACAGGCTGTCTTTGCCGACTGGCACGCTGATGCCCAGCGCCGGGCAGAGTTCCATGCCGACGGCGTTGACTGTGTCATAGAGCGCCGCGTCTTCACCTGGCTCGCCGCAAGCCGCCATCCAGTTGCAGCTGAGCTTGACGCGCGACAGCTCGATCGGCGCAGCCAGCAAATTGGTGATGGCCTCGCCGACTGCCATGCGGCCGGAGGCCGGTGCGTTCAGCGCAGCCAGCGGCGTGCGCTCGCCCATGCTCATCGCCTCACCGCGAAAGCCGCTGTAGTCCGCCAAGGTCACCGCCACATCGGCGACCGGCACCTGCCACGGCCCGACCATCTGGTCGCGGCTGTTCAGGCCCCCGACGGTGCGGTCGCCAATCGTGATCAAGAACCGCTTGCTGGCCACCGTCGGATGGCGCAGCACGTCGAAGGCCACGTTCTCCAGCTGCACATCGCTGAGGTCGAGCGCCGGCAAGTCGCGGCTGACACGGGCGACATCGCGGTGCATCTTCGGCGGCTTGCCGAGCAGCACATTCATCGGCATGTCGATGGCCTTCTCGCCGCCGGGGCCGTCTTCCAAGGTCAACGCCTTCTCATCGGTCGTGACGCCAACCACAGCAAACGGGCAGCGCTCGCGCTCGCACATCGCCTGGAACAGCGGCAGCGCCTCCGGCGACACCGCCATCACATAGCGCTCCTGGCTTTCGTTGCACCAGATTTCCTTCGGCGCCAGGCCCGACTCTTCGAGCGGCACCTGGCTCAGGTCGAAGCGGGCCCCGCGCCCGGCGCCGTCCACCAGCTCCGGGAAGGCGTTGGAGATACCGCCCGCACCGACGTCATGGATCGCAAGAATCGGGTTCGACTCACCAAGCGCCCAGCAATGGTTGATGACCTCCTGCGCGCGGCGCTGGATCTCCGGGTTGCCACGCTGCACCGAATCGAAATCGAGCTCGGCCGCATTCGCGCCGGCTGCCATCGAACTGGCGGCGCTGCCGCCCATGCCGATGCGCATGCCCGGCCCGCCAAGTTGGATCAGCAAGGTGCCGGCCGGGAATTCGACCTTCGCGGTCTGGCTGGCCGAGATGGTGCCCAGGCCGCCGGCAATCATGATCGGCTTGTGATAACCGCGCCGTTGCGCGGCATCGCCGATGCCAACCGTCTGTTCGTAGACGCGGAAGTAGCCGCCCAAATTGGAGCGGCCGAATTCGTTGTTGAACGCAGCGCCGCCGAGCGGGCCGTCGATCATGATCTGCAGTGGGCTCGCGATGTGTTCGGGCTTGCCGTAAGGCGATTGCTCCCAGGGCTCGTTCGTTCCCGGCAGGTGCAGGTTGGAGACGCTGAAGCCGGTCAGGCCCGACTTCGGCTTCGAGCCGCGGCCGGTCGCGCCTTCGTCGCGGATCTCGCCGCCGGCACCGGTCGACGCGCCGGGGAAGGGCGAGATCGCGGTCGGGTGGTTGTGCGTCTCGACCTTCATCAGCACATGCACCAGCTCCTGGCGCGGGCCGTATTGCGGCGCGTTGGTGAAGCCCTGTGGCAGCCAGCGCTCGATCTCGCCACCTTCCATCACCGAGGCGTTGTCGCTGTAGGCGATCACGGTGTGCTGCGGCGCGAGCTGATGGGTGTTGCGGATCATCTGGAACATCGAGCGTTCCTGTGCGATGCCGTCGATCGTGAACTGCGCATTGAAGATCTTGTGGCGGCAATGCTCGCTGTTGGCCTGCGCGAACATCATCAGTT
>CAXTCD010000112.1:0-16572 GCA_964242145.1 uncultured Rhizobacter sp. | reverse complement strand
GTCGGCCCCGAGGGCCGACCGGCGAACGGGGTGTCTTTTCTTTTGCCTTCTTTTCTTTGGACAAGCAAAGAAAAGAAGGTCGCCCCCCGGGGCGAGACCCGGCAGCAGCATCACGCCGTGAGAAACCACCCCAAAAGCAAACAGGCAAACCAGGCAAAAAAGAAGCTACTCGCTTCCCACCAACCCATTGCGAATCGCATAAACCGTCATCTCCGAGTTGTTCGACAACCCGAGCTTCTCCAACACGCGAGCTCGGTAGACGCTGACCGTCTTCGGGCTCAGTGTCAGCTCTTCGGCGATGTCAGACAAACGCTTGCCAGACGCGATCAGCACCAGCGTTTGCAGTTCGCGGTCTGACAGCTTTTCGTGTGCTGCTTCGGTGCCCGGCGTCGTCAGGCTTTCGACCAGCATCTGGGCGATTTCGGGGGTCACGTACTTGCGGCCCTGCCCGACCGTGCGTACCGCCGCGACGATCAAGGCCGGGTCGCCGCCTTTATTGACATAACCGTAAGCTCCAGCGCGCAAAGCGCGGATCGCGTACTGGTCTTCGGGGTACATCGACACGACCAGCACGCGCATCGCCGTGCCTTCGTCTTTCAGCACGTGCAGCACATCCAGGCCACTGCGCCCAGGCAGATTGATGTCGAGCACCAGCACGTCGCATTCACCCACGGTGCGCATCAAGGTGCGCAGTTCACCGTAATCGCCGGCCTCGCCGATCACCTGGATGTCGGGAGCGTCCGACAGGGTGTCGCGGATACCGCGCCGAATCAGGGCATGGTCGTCGCAAAGAATGACTTTGATCATGGCGAGCCCGCAGTTGAACGGTTGTCTTTCATCATAGGGTGCCCCAGACAGTCGGGTCATAACGGCTGGATGAGTCGACCAGCTTCGGAGACAGCGCGTCTTCGGTCTGCAGCGGTACCGACAGGATCAGCGTGGTGCCACCGGCACTGCTGCTCATGTCGACCCAGCCGCCCACCGTACCGGCTCGCTCGTGCAGGCCGCGAATGCCGAACGACTTGGCCTTGGCCAGGTCTCCATGGTTCAGCCCGCGGCCGTTGTCGCTGACCTCCAGCGACAAAACACCGCCGGCTAACGACAGATCGACGTGCACTTGCGTCGCGTTGGCGTGCTTCGATACATTCGTCAGCGCCTCCTGCGCCGTACGGTAAGCCACCAGCGGCACGCCGGCCGGTAGCGTCAGGTTTTCATGGCGGCAGCGGAACTCGGTCGCGATCGCGGTGCGCTTCTCGAAGCGGCTCGTCATCCATTGCAATGCAGCGACCAAGCCCTGCTCGAGGATGGCCGGGCGCAGGTTGTGCATCACGCGCTGGCTCGCCTCGATCGCGTGGGTCACGGTCTCCTGTGCCGAATTGACGCGGGTCACGACCTCCGGCGAATCGGAATGGCGCGCGATCCAGGCCAGATCGAACTTCAATGCGGTCAATGAGCCCCCAACGTCGTCATGGATTTCGCGGGCAATGGCCGCCCGCTCGGATTCCACGCTGGTCTGCAGATGCTGAGCCAGCTCATGCAGGCGCTGCTTCGACTTGCCCAGTTCCAGGTCAGCCCGCTGGCGGGCCAGCAAGACCTCGTGCGCCTCGACGGCATGCAACAGCGCAGGCACCAGGCGCGCCAGGTTGTTCTTCAGCAGATAGTCGCTCGCGCCATTGCGCATCGCTTCGACCGCGGTGTCTTCGCCGATCTCGCCCGAGACGATGATGAACGGAATCATCCGCGCGCTGGCCTTCAGAAGATCCAGCGCCACCAGGCCCGAGAAGCCCGGCAGGTTGTAGTCGGAGACGATCACATCCCATTCCTGGCCGGGTTCCAGGGCTTCCAGAAACTCCGTTTCCGAATCGATGCGCACCGCTTCGGCATTCAGGCCGCCGCGCCGCAGATGAGCCACGGTCAGTTCGTGATCCAGCTCAGAGTCTTCCAAGTGGAGCACGCGCAATCGGTTCTCTGAGAGAGGTGGCGACATGGATCGCAGTATGCACAAGGCCGGGCAAATCAAGTCGATTTTCCCGGCAGCCTGAGGGCTAACCACCAAACGATGCGCATGATGCGCTCAAGCATGAAGGTATTTTTGAGGGCAAAACCACGTCGCCCGAACCGATTAGCCAGTGCACACCGCGGCGCAAACGCCTCCCGATCTGGCCTTCAAGCGCCCGCTGATCGCTCAGCCGCTTGAAATGCCGTGCCTTTTTACCTGTGATCGGTCTTATGTCTCCCGGCCGTCTGCCGAAAATCTCCCGTCAGATGACCACAACGGGCGAGGTAAGCGATACCTGGCCTCAGCCCCCACCCGTGGAGATGGATGTTAATGAATGACGCGAACGACGACCACGAACCGTCCACCGCAGTGCAAATGCCGCTGCTGGCGGCTGCCGATCTGCAGGACCACCTGATGACGGCAAGCCACGATCTGGACCGCCTGCAGACCTTGCTTTCAGATGCCTGCGACACGCTGATGCAGCGATTCCATGGAGCGTCGGAAAACATTCGAACCCTGCGCTCTCACCCTCATACAGAGAACGACAGTGATGCAGTCTTCAGTGACGTTATGCAAGACCTGGGCGGGGCCGTCACGGCGCTGCAGTTTCAGGACATGGCTTCTCAATTGATCAATCACACCCACAAGCGGCTACGCAGCTGCGTGGATCGGTTGGCGCGCGAAGCGTTTGCCGACGACGAGGACGGCATGGCCGCAGCAGAAGAAGTCCCGCTGCGACCCAATCCCGTCACTCAGGCCGAGATGGACGTTGGTTCCATCGAGTTGTTCTAAAGACTTATTCGAATCAACCGAAACTCAACCGATATCCGGAGCAAGCCATGCATTCAATTCTCGCGGTAGACGACTCCGCTTCCATGCGCCAGATGGTGGCCTTCACGCTCAAGAGCGCGGGCTACAACGTCGTGGAGGCCGTGGACGGCCAAGACGCCTACGAAAAATCCAACGGCCGCGACTTCGACCTCGTGCTGACCGACCAAAACATGCCGCGCATGGATGGCATTAGCCTTACCAAGAAGCTGCGCGACAACCCCAAGTTCAAGACCACGCCGATCCTGATCCTGACCACGGAGTCCAGCGACCAGATGAAGCAGGCCGGCCGCAGCGCAGGCGCCACGGGCTGGCTGGTCAAGCCCTTTGATCCAGCCAAGCTGATTGAAGTGATCAAGAAGGTCGTTCGCTGAACTCGCCTCCTGCCCGCCCCACACACAACACGATTCCATTCCAGGAGCACGCCATGGGCGAGATGTCTTCCGAAGGCTCGCAGCTGAGCGCCGGCATCGACCTGAGCCAGTTTTATCAAGTCTTCTTCGAAGAAGCGGGCGAAAACCTCGACCGCATGGAGAAGCTGCTGATCGAGCTCGACATCGAGTCGGCCGACGACGAGGAGATGAATGCCGTCTTCCGTTGCGCGCACTCGATCAAAGGCGGCGCAGCGACATTCGGCTTCAAGGATGTCGCTGAACTCACGCACCAGATGGAGACCCTGCTCGACAAGCTGCGTCGCCATGAACTGGAGCCGACCGGCGCGATGGTCGACGTGCTGCTTCAATCGGGCGACGCGCTGCGCGCCCAGTTGGCACGCCATCAAAACGGCGATGGTGACGAGATCGACACCACCGAGTTGCTGTTCAACATCCGCGCGATGTCGGCTGGCGAAACGCCGGTCGCCGCCACGGCCTCTGCCCCGGTTATCGCGCAGGCTTCCTCTGCGGCTCAGGCGCCCAGACGCGCCGAAGCACCTGCCAAGCCGAGTGCCCGCGTGGTCGAATTGCGCGTGGGCCCGCTGCAGAAGCCCGAAGAGGCCGACAACATCGTCGAACTGTTCAAAGAGATCACCGACCTCGGCACCATCGAGCCGCTGGACAACGGCATGCCTGCCGATGGCATGCGCCGCTTTAAGGTCTGCACCAGCAGCAGCGATAACGACCTGCTGGACCTGCTGACCTTTCACGTCGCCCGCGAACAAGTGGCGCTGCTGCCGCTCGGCCCGGGCTTCGGCTTCCATGAAGGTGCGCCGGGCGCGCCGCAGGCCGAGCAGGCCGATCTCGGCTACGGCTTCTTTGATAACGCTCCAGGCTCCCCGGTGGCCGATGCGGCCGCCTCGTCCGAGCCGGCGGCCGAAGTCACGCCGGTGGTGAAGTCCACCCCGAAATCGGCACCGAAGGCCGAGAAGCCGGCCGCTGCCGTCGAAGCTTCGACGCTGCGCGTATCGGTCGAGAAGGTCGATCAGTTGATCAACCTCGTCGGCGAACTGGTGATCACGCAAGCCATGCTGGCGCAAAACAGCCAGCAACTGGACCCGACGCTTTATCAGCAGTTGGCCGCCGGCCTCGCCGACCTGGATCGCAACACCCGCGATCTGCAGGAATCGGTGATGTCGATCCGCATGATTCCGATGTCGATGGTTTTCAGCCGCTTCCCGCGCATGCTGCGCGACCTGGCCGCCAAGCTCGGCAAGAAAGTCGACTTCGTGACGCTCGGTGAAGCCACGGAACTGGACAAGGGCCTGGTCGAGAAGATCACCGATCCGCTCACCCATCTGGTACGCAACAGCTGCGACCACGGCATCGAATCACCTCAAGAGCGCGTGGCCAAAGGCAAGCCGGAGACCGGCACCATCACGCTGAGCGCTTCGCACCAAGGGGGCTCGATCGTCATCGAAGTGCGTGACGACGGCCGAGGCCTGTCGCGCGAGAAGCTGATCAAGAAGGCGCGCGAGCGCGGCATTCCGGCCCCCGACTCGATGAGCGACCAGGATGTCTGGGCCTTGATCTTCGCGCCCGGCTTCTCGACCGCCGATGTCGTGACCGACGTGTCAGGCCGCGGCGTCGGCATGGACGTGGTGAAGAAGAACATCGCTTCGCTGGGTGGCACGGTCGACATCGACTCTGCCGAAGGCTACGGCATGCGCGTCTCGGTCCGCCTGCCGCTGACACTGGCCATCATGGACGGCATGTCGGTCGGCGTCGGCGAAGAGGTCTACATCCTGCCGCTGTCTTCCGTCGTCGAATCGTTCCAGGTGCAGTCCGACATGGTCAAGACCATCGGCGGCAGCGGGCGCGTCGTGGAAGTGCGCGATGAATACATGCCGGTGCTGGAGATGGAGCATGTGTTCAATGTGCCCCGCTTCGACTTCGAGCATGTCAGCGGCATCATGGTCGTCGTCGAAGCCGAAGGCGGGCGTGTGGCCTTGCTGGTCGACGAGCTGCTCGGGCAGCAGCAGGTCGTGGTCAAGAACCTCGAAGCCAATTACCGCAAGGTCAATGACGTCTCGGGCGCCACGATCATGGGCGATGGCCGGGTTGCGTTGATTCTGGACGTCGGCAGCCTCGTGCGACGGTCCCGCCACTGACCATGCATAACAACACAGCCGCAGGCGGCCTGCACCTTCGCAAGCGGCCGGCGCCGCATGGAACCCTTCAGATGACATTCGGCTCCCTGATTCGCCACGTCATTGCAAGCGCCACGCCCCCTCACCGGATGAGTGCATGTGCGAATCGGTCACGCGCTGCGCCTGCTTTACCCACCGTCGATTCCGTTCATTCCGTCGAGTGGGCCAGCTTCTGCGCCATACCCACTCCATCGCATCTACATCGGGCACTCCCATGAACATTCGCAATCTCAGCATCCGTACCAAGCTCGTCGGCGGGTTCTGCGTGATGCTGGCCGTCGCATCGCTGCAAAGCTTCTTGTCGATCGTGCAGCTTCAAAACGTCAACACCAAATCGAGCACCATCGCACGCGACCTGTTGCCCAGCATCAAGGCGGTCGGTGACCTGCGAACCGATCTGTCCGATCTGCGCCTGACCCGGGTGACGCTGACCACGGCCGAAGATGCCGCCAAAGTCGAGAGCATCGAAAAGCAGATGAAGCTTGTCGAGGCACGGATCGAGCAGCATGTGGCTGACTACAAAAAGCAGGTCGACACCCCGGAAGAACAAGTGCAGTTCGACCAACTGAAAGGCGACCTGAAGTCTTACCTCGCGATCGGCCCCCAGGCGCTGGCCTTGATGCGCGAACTCAAATCGGCCGAGACCAAACAATTGATTGGCGGCCCTGCGCGCAAGATGTTTGAGGACACTGGCGCCTTGCTGAATTCAATGATCGAGACCAACCGCAAGAGTGCGCAAGAAACCAGCGATGAAGCCGATGCCATCTACGTGCGGGCGCGTTATGTGCTGTTCGGCGGCCTGGCCGTGATGATTGGGCTCGGCCTGCTGATCGGCTGGAAGATGGCCAGCAACCTGGCCGAAGCTGCGACCAGCGCGGTGGACCAGGCCGCCCGCATTGCCGACGGCGACCTGAGCCACCCTGTGGCGGTCGATCGCGGCGACGAAATGGGCAAGCTGCTGAATGCGCTGGGCCAGATGCAGGAGAAGCTGCGTGGCATCGTGACCGGTGTTCGCCAGAACGCCGAAAGCGTGGCCACCGCCAGCGCCGAGATCTCACAAGGCAACCATGACCTGAGCGTGCGCACCGAACAACAGGCCGCTGCGCTCGAAAAGACTGCAGCGTCGATGGAAGAGCTGTCGAGCACCGTGAAGCAGAACGCCGACAACGCCCGCCAGGCCAACCAGCTGGCGATGAGCGCATCGACCGTGGCGGTTCAAGGCGGCGATGTGGTGAACCGCGTGGTCGATACGATGAAGGGCATCAATGATTCATCGCGCCGCATCTCCGACATCATCGGCGTGATCGACGGCATTGCCTTCCAGACCAACATCCTGGCGCTGAATGCGGCCGTCGAAGCCGCACGCGCTGGCGAACAAGGCCGCGGCTTCGCGGTGGTGGCTGCCGAAGTGCGCAGCCTGGCTCAACGCTCGGCCGATGCGGCCAAGGAAATCAAGACACTGATCTCGACCAGCGTCGAACGCGTCGAACAAGGCACGTCGCTTGTCGATCAAGCGGGCAACACGATGAAGGAGGTTGTTGCTTCGATCAAGCGCGTGACCGACATCATGGGTGAGATCACTGCCGCCAGCGTCGAACAGTCGGCCGGCGTCAGCCAGGTCGGCGAAGCCATCACCCAGATGGACCAGGCGACGCAGCAAAACGCTGCGCTGGTCGAAGAAAGCGCGGCCGCTGCGGAAAGCTTGAAAAACCAATCGCAGCAGCTGGTGCAAGCCGTCTCGGTGTTCAAGCTCTCGGCGCATGCGCCATCCCAGGCGATGGCCGCCCACTCCGCGCGCCATCAACCGCTGGTCAGCAAGACCGCGAAATCGACCTTGTCTTCCGCCGCGGTCTCATCGCATTCGTCGACCGTTCGCCTGCCAACCACTGTGCCGCGCGCCGCCACGCCGTCGATCACAGCGTCTGCCAACCCATCGTCTGCCCGCGTCGATCCCAAGCTGGCAACGCCTTCGGCGCCGCCCGCGAAAGCGCCTGAAGCCGCCACCACGGCAGGCTCCGACGATTGGGAAACCTTCTGAGCGCAGATTGACGGGGAAAAGCGCAGGCGGCGTCGCATCACCCAGCCCGGGTCGCCCACACATGGGCTGATTCGCTTACCGCTTCCGGCGCTTCACTCCACGGCCCGCCCGCGTCATGGCACGCAGGCGGGCCGTTTCCTTTGGGCCAAAGTGTCGAACCCGATGGCCTTTTGCTAACTCGACAGGAGATGGCACACCGCAGTGGCTCTTTTGTTTCGATTTGATGCGGAACCGATACCCAGAATGCGTACAGGGCTACATGCGCCAGCGCGCCGGTCGATATAGCAGGCCATGCGGATGCAAGTTGTCGAGGCGCCGCCCCCAAACCCTGTTCAGCATCCATCGGAGCACGCCATGTCACAACCCATCGCTCACATCAGCTTGATCGTCGCTGCTGCCTTCGGTCTCTCATGCCACGCTGTTGCCAAGGAAGGCAATGCCAACCCGGAAGAGGCAACCCTGATGGTCAAGAAGGGCGTGGCCTTCCTCAAGGCGAATGGCAAGGACAAGGGCTACGCCGAGATTTCCAATAAGGGCGGCCAATTCAATGACCGTGATCTCTACCTCGTGGTCTACGGGCTCGATGGTGTGGTGCGCGCCCATGGTGCCAACGAGAAGATGATCGGCAAGAACCTGCTCGAATTCAAAGACGTCGACGGCAAGCCTTTCGTCAAGGAGCGTGTCGAATTGGCGCAGGCCAAAGGCACCTTCTGGCAGGACTACAAGTTCACCAACCCAGTCAGCAAAAAGATCGAGCCGAAGAGCGCTTACTGCGAACGGCTGGAACAAGTCGTGGTCTGTGGTGGCATCTACAAGTAAGGCCGCCGTGCCGTACGTCGACAAGGACTCCCCATGAACCTCGGAGCCAAGCTCTTGGTTGCGCCGATCCTGACGGCGGCATTGGTGCTGTCGGCGATGCTGGCCAACACGGCGATGCAAACACGCACCGCCGATGTGACGCGCGCCAGCTTCAAATCCAACATCGAGAGCTTTCGCACCGTTACCAGCGTGCAAGACCAGATCGGGCAGGTGCACGCGAGCGTCTACCGGACCGTGGCCTTGGTTGCCTCACTCGACGATGCCAAGGTCAAGGCTTTTCGCAACTCACTAACCACTCAGCTGAGCGGCCTTCGGCGCACGCTCTCCGGAATGACCGACGAAGCGGCTGGAGGCGCTGAATTGACGGACGCCGTCAAAGCCGTTGAAGTCCTGATCGACAAATACGCAACCCAGACCGACACGGCAATCGACATGTCCACCGTCGATCCCAACACCGGCATCGCCGCGATGCAAAGTGCCGATGCCACCTACAACGGCCTGGCTTCAGCGCTGGGCGGCATCGTCGCGAAAATGGATTCGGCATCGAACCGGTCGATGGACGAGGCGGCCGAGCATTCGCGCCTGCGCAGCATCGTGCTGGGCCTGCTCGGGCTGCTGTCGTCGGCTGCTGCGGTCGGCCTGGCCTGGTGGCTGCAACGCAAGATGGTGCAAGACCTGCGTCGCGCCGCACGCGTGGCGAACGATGTCGCTGCCGGTAACCTGACCGCCGATGCCCATACGACCCGCAGCGACGAAGTAGGCGACCTGATGCGCTCGCTCGGCCGCATGACCGAGCAGCTGAGCCGCTCGCTGCGCACGGTGATGAATTCGTCGGAGTCGATTCAATCAGCCAGCGCCGAAATCGCTACCGGCAACAACGACCTGAGCCATCGCACCGAACAGACCGCGTCGAACCTGCAGCAGGCTGCGTCATCGATGGCGCAATTGACCGGGACCGTCAAGCACTCGGCCGATTCGGCCCGGCAGGCCGACCAGTTGGCCGCATCGGCCGCCGAGGTGGCGGCGCGTGGCGGCAAGGTGGTCTCGCAGGTCGTCTCGACGATGGAAGAGATCAACACCAGCTCAAGGAAGATCGGCGACATCATCGGCGTGATCGATGGCATCGCCTTCCAGACCAACATCCTCGCATTGAACGCTGCCGTCGAAGCCGCGCGTGCCGGCGAGCAAGGCCGCGGCTTTGCCGTGGTGGCTGCTGAAGTGCGCAGCCTGGCGCAACGCTCGGCGCAAGCGGCCAAGGAGATCAAGGGCCTGATCGGCGCGAGCGTCGAGCGGGTCGAAGCCGGCTCCCGCCTGGTGGCCGATGCCGGCCTCACGATGGATGAAATCGTCGGCTCGGTTCAACGCGTCTCGAACATCATTGCCGAGATCACCGCCGCCTCGTCCGAGCAATCGGATGGCATCAGCCATGTGAACACCGCCGTGGCCCAGCTCGATCAAATGACGCAGCAGAACGCTGCACTGGTCGAAGAGTCGGCCGCCGCCGCCGAATCACTGAATGACCAGGCGCACTGCCTGGCACAAGTCGTCAGGGCGTTCCGCCTGCAGGGCACTGAAGCGGTGGCCGAAGCCCTGCCGGCCGCTTGATTTTTCCCCTTTTCCCCTCAAGGCTCATCCATGCTCAATCTGTCCTTCAAACGCAAGATCGGTTTGCTGATCGTTGCATCGATCCTCGGCTTTCTGGTCATCACGCTCTTCAACACGCTGAAGATGAAAGAGGGCATTCAAGAAGGCCGACGCAACGAGCTGAAGATTGCGGTGCAGTCGGCCTACAACATCGCAGCTTCCTATGAAGCCAAGGCCGCCAACGGCAGCATGACGAAGGAAGATGCCCAGAAAGCCGCACGTGAAGCCCTGCGGATGTCGCGTTATGGAGGCAACGACGGGAAGGCCAACTACTTCTACGTCTATTCGATGGATGGCGTCGGCGTGCTGGCACCCAAGACCGAATGGGAAGGCCAACGCATGCTCGGCAATGTGAAGGACGCCAATGGGCAGGACATCCTTGGCCCGATGATCGCCGCGGTGCGCGCGAGCAGCGACGGGCGAGCCTTTCTGTCAGTGACCTTCCCGCGCCCCGGCCAGACCGAAGCCGTTCCGAAGCTGCAGCACATGGTGTTGCTGAAGAACTGGGATTGGCTGATCGGCTCCGGCCTTTACATGGACGACGTTCAGGCCCAGGTTCACCAGGCCATGCTGGGCCAGCTGGTGATCTTTCTCGTGACAGTCAGCTTGGTGGCCGGCCTGGGCTGGGCCGTGACGCGCAGTGTGCTGCGCCAGATTGGCGGCGAGCCGGTCGAAGCGATGAAGGTGATGACCGAAGTGGCGCAGGGCAATCTCGGCGTGGAGATCCGCAAC
This sequence comes from uncultured Rhizobacter sp., assembly GCA_964242145.1. Classification (GTDB taxonomy): domain Bacteria; phylum Pseudomonadota; class Gammaproteobacteria; order Burkholderiales; family Burkholderiaceae_C; genus Rhizobacter. The sequence continues at coordinate 5,928 of CAXTCD010000112.1, read as the reverse complement.
GCCGAATCCGGCAGCTTGCTGCATTCGCTGTCGACCATGCTCAGTTCACTGCGCCATACCGTGACCCAGGTTCGCCAGAGCACCGACAGCATCTCCATTGCCAGCGCCGAGATCGCGACCGGCAATCAAGATCTCTCCGGCCGCACCGAGCAAACCGCATCGAACTTGCAGCAAGCAGCCAGCTCGATGGAGCAACTTACCGGCACCGTCAAGCAGTCGGCCGATTCGGCACGCCAGGCGAACCAACTCGCGTCGTCAGCGGCCGAGGTCGCTGCTCGCGGTGGCAAGGTGGTCTCGCAAGTCGTCTCGACGATGGAAGATATCAACACCAGTTCGAAGAAGATCGCCGACATCATCGGCGTGATCGATGGCATCGCTTTCCAGACCAACATCCTGGCCTTGAATGCCGCCGTGGAAGCTGCCCGCGCCGGCGAACAAGGCCGCGGCTTTGCCGTGGTGGCCGCCGAAGTGCGCAGCTTGGCACAGCGCTCGGCCCAGGCGGCCAAAGAGATCAAGGGCTTGATCGGCGTCAGTGTTGAACGCGTCGAAGCCGGCTCGCGCCTGGTCAGCGATGCGGGCCAGACGATGAGCGAGATCGTCGGCTCGGTGCAGCGCGTCTCCGACATCATTGGCGAGATCACGGCCGCTTCGTCCGAGCAGTCTGACGGCATCAGCCAGATCAACGGCGCCGTGACGCAGCTCGATCAGATGACGCAGCAGAACGCGGCCCTGGTCGAAGAATCGGCCGCGGCGGCAGAGTCGTTGAAGGATCAGGCCAAGCGCCTTGCGGAGGTGGTGTCGGTGTTCCGCATCGGTGGCAGCAGCCCGGCTTCGTTGTCGTCAACGTCATCGGCCTCGTCACCTGCGCGCTCGTCAGCCAGTGCGAAAGCCAGCGTCGCAGCCCGCACCGGGCCAGCCACCTCATTTAACTCATCTCCGCCTCAACGCATCGCGGCGGCGAAGCCTCTGGCTTCTTCAACAAGCCTCAATCTCATCGTGAATGAAGCCAAGCCTGCGGCCCGCGCGCCGGCCCCCAGCGCATCGTCCCCAGCCGCCAACGGCGACTGGGAAACCTTCTGAGCGGGCCGCGGTGAAGTAGCCGCGACATCCCGCGCTGATCAGCCCTTCAGTTCAAGACCAGAACGCCGATAGTCAGGCAGCACCGCCCGACAGGCACTTTCGATAGGAATTCACATGGACATGATTCACGAAGCAGCACACGTCGCCCGGCATGAAGCCGCGCGCGCCGCACTGGCCGCCCAATCGGGTGGCGAATTTCTGACCTTTCGCTTGGGTGCCGAAGAGTACGGCATCGACATTCTCAAGGTTCAGGAAATCCGCTCTTACGAGCAACCTACGCGCATTGCCAATGCACCTCAATTCGTCAAGGGCGTCGTCAATCTGCGCGGCGTGATCGTGCCGATCGTCGATCTGCGCCTGAAGCTCGGTTGCGAAACCGCGGAGTACAACAGCTTCACGGTGGTGATCGTTCTGAACGTGCGCGGCCGCGTGGTCGGCGCGGTGGTCGACTCGGTGTCCGACGTGCTCGAGCTGTCGCCGGAATCAATCAAACCGGCACCCGAAATGGCCTCGGCGGTCGACACCAGCTTCATCACTGGCATCAGCAGCGTCAACGAACGCATGCTGATCATGATGGACATCGAATCGTTGATGGCCAGCCCGGAAATGGGCCTGATGGACGCGCCGCTTTGATCGAGGCACAACCACCGGCACCCAGCCGGTTCTGACAAGCATCAGCGCTTCGCGGCAGCGAGCGCATCGCGTTGCGGGTCGATCGACAATAATGAAGGAGGCTCCACCGTGAGCGTTGCAATCAAGGGCCACGGTTCGGTCGCCCGCAAGGTCTCCATCACAGGCGCCTTGATCCTTGCGCTGGTGCTCGCAGTCATCTGCGTCACCATGAGCGTCGTCGCTGCGGAGCGCTCGCGGGCCCGCATCGTGACCTGGATTGCCGACAAGACCCAGTCGGTCGCCGACTTGATCGACGCCTTCGACATAACGTCACGCGTGTTGGTCGAAAAATTCTTCATCAACTTCAAAAGCGAGTTCAAAGCGCCCTTCTCGCTCGATGAAAGCAGCACCACGCTGAAGGTCGGCGACGATGTGCTAAACGGAAATTTCGGCACCGTCGATCGCTTCGCTCAGCAAAGTGGTGGCGTGGCCACCGTGTTCGCGCGCAAGGGCGATGACTTTCAACGGGTCACCACCTCGCTGAAAAAAGAGAACGGCGATCGCGCCATCGGCACGATGCTGGGCAGCAGCCATCCGGCGCATGCGCTGATGCTGGCGGGCAAGACCTACACCGGCCGCGCGGTCTTGTTCGGTACCCCGTACATGTCACGTTATGAGCCGATCAACGATGCCGCTGGCAAGGTCATCGGCATCCTCTTCATCGGTTTCGACACCTCGTCGTTTCAGGCGGCAACCGCCAAGCTCGCTACCGAAACCCGCTTCTTTGACAGCGGCGGTGTCTACGTCATCGATCCGAAGAAGTCACCGGAAGAAGCGGTCTTCGTGGTCCACCCGAATGCCAAGGGCAAGAAGGTGATCGAGACCTTTCTCGACGCAAAAGCCCTGATGGCCCGCCTGGAAGAAGCGCCCAATGGCTGGACCCGCGACGGCGCGGCCATCTACGAAACCCGCAACCACGACCACTGGGCCGTGATGCGCAAGTCCAAGGCGAGCAACCTGTGGGTGGTGTCTGAAGTGTCGGACGCCGAAGCCATGCGCACGCATTGGGCCACCATCATTCCATTCGCCATCATGCTCGCGGCGGCTGCGTTGCTGCTCGGCGGCGGCCTGTTCCTGATGATGCGGCGCTGGGTGGGCCAGCCGCTTCGCGAACTCTCGGGCGCCATTACCGTCTTGGCCAGCGGCGACCTGACCCGCAGCTTTCACAGCCATCGACGCGACGAGATCGGCGACCTGATCCGCGATGTCGAAACCATGCGCAGCCGCTTTCAACAAATGCTTCTTGCCGTGCGGCAATCGGTGGCGTCGATCACTTCGGCCAGCAGCGAGATCGCCACCGGAAACCACGACCTCAGCCAACGAACCGAAAAGACTGCGGCCAGCCTTCAGGAAACCGCGGCGTCAATGACACAGTTGACCGACACCTTGCGCCACGGTGCCGACTCGGCACGCCAGGCCCATCAACTGGCCGCGGCGACCGCCGACGTCGCGGTGAGGCATGGCAATTCGACAATGGAAGTCGTCACGACCATGGACGACATCACCGCCAGTTCACGCAAGATCGGCGACATCATCGGCGTGATCGACGGCATCGCTTTCCAGACCAACATCCTCGCGCTCAATGCCGCAGTCGAAGCGGCTCGCGCTGGCGAGCAGGGTCGCGGCTTCGCGGTAGTGGCGGCTGAGGTCCGTAGCCTGGCCCAGCGTTCCACGCAAGCGGCGAAAGAGATCAAGCTCTTGATCGGCAGCTCGGTCGAGAAGGTCGAACTCGGCGCGACGATGGTGTCCGGGGGGCGCCATCAAACGGCGGAGATCGTTGACGCGGTCCAGCGGGTGTCAACGCTGATCGGTGAAATCAATTCGGCATCTTCAGCGCAATCGAGCAGCATCGGCCAAGTCAGCAACGCGGTCACGCATCTGGATCAGCTGACGCAGCAGAACGCTGCACTGGTCGAGCAATCGGCCGCCGCTGCAGAGAGCCTGAATGAGCAGGCGCTGAAGCTGGCCGAGGTCGTCGGCAGCTTCCGCTTGCAAGCGGCCTGACCCTCTGCCCGACCGCCGGTCAGGTTCAGGCCAGAGGTAGCTTGGACGCGCGGGCCTGGCGGCGATCCCGCAGCACCACTTGGGTTCCACGTCGATCGAGCTCGAACAATTGCGTGGCCTCGATCAAATCCAGCAACTTGCGATAACCGTAGTTGCGCGGATCGAATGAGGCCTGATTGCCGATCTGTTGCCCGACCGAGCCAAGCGCGGACCAGCCGTCTTCACCGGCCGCCGACTCCACCGCATTGCGCAGCAATGAGACGAGCCGGGCATCTTGCTTCAGCGCCGCGGTGTCTTGCTTGAGGGGCGCGCTGTCGGTCACCACCTCCAATCGAGCTGCCTCGCTCTTGCTCGCATCGCCTTTTCCCACATCACCCTTCCCCGCTGCGGGCTTGCGCGCCCGCTTGCCGGCCGGTTTGGCCGGTGAACGCTCGACCTCCTCCACCGCAATTTGCTGCCCGAGATTTTCAAGATAGAGAAAGCGCGAGCAGGCATTGACGAAAGGCATCGGCGTTTTCTTCGCGCCAAAGCCGAACACCTGAGCGCCTTTGGCCTTCAGGTGCATCACCAGCGGCGTGAAGTCGCTGTCGGACGAAACGATGCCAAAGGCTTCCGGCCGGTCGGTGTAGAGCAAATCCATCGCGTCGATGACCATGCCCATGTCGGTCGCGTTCTTGCCCTTGCTGTAGTCGAACTGCTGGATCGGTCGGATCGCATATTCATGCAGCACCGCCTCCCAGCCCTTCAACCCGTCCTTCTTCCAGTTGCCATAGGCGCGGCGGATGTTGGTGACACCGACTTTGGCCAACTCGGCCAGGATCACGTCGATTTTGCTCGCAGGCGAGTTGTCGGCATCGATCAATAGCGCGATGCGGGCTTGTTGTTCGATCATGGCAGCAGCCTCCAGGTAAGCGTCTCGCCACCACGCAGCGGTTTCAATTCCGCTTCGCCAAAGGGCACGCGCTCGGGCAGCGTCCAGGTCTCCTTGCGCAGCGTCACGGTGCCGCTGTTGCGTGGCAAGCCATAGAAGGCCGGGCCATGGAAGCTCGCGAAGGCCTCGAGCTTGTCGATCGAACTTGCGGCATCGAAGGCCTCGGCATACAACTCGATGGCGCTGAGCGCGGTGTAGCACCCCGCGCATCCCAAGGCGTGCTCCTTCAGTTGCGAAGCGTGCGGCGCGCTGTCAGTGCCGAGGAAGTAGCGGTCGCTGCCGGAGGTCGCCGCCTCGATCAAGGCCAGGCGGTGCTCTTCGCGCTTCAGCACCGGCAGGCAGTAGTAATGCGGGCGGATGCCGCCGGTGAAGATCGCGTTGCGGTTGTAGAGCAGGTGATGTGCGGTGATGGTGGCAGCGGTGTGCGGCCCGGCCTCGCGCACATACTGCGCGGCCTCTCGCGTGGTGATGTGCTCGACAACGATCTTCAGTTCGGGGAAGTCGCGCCGCAGCGAAATCAACTGTTGGTCGATGAACATCTTCTCGCGATCGAAGACGTCGATCTGCGGGTCGGTCAACTCGCCATGCACCAGCAGCAAGAGGCCCTCGCGCTGCATCGCTTCGAGCGTCGGGTAGACCTTGCGCAGATCGGTTACGCCCGCATCGCTGTTGGTCGTGGCACCGGCGGGGTACAGCTTGGCGGCGACGATGCCAGCGGCCTTCGCACGCGTGATCTCTTCGGGCGGCAATCGATCGGTCAGATAAAGCGTCATCAAGGGCTCGAAGGCCAGACCTGTCGGCACCACGGCGCGGATGCGATCTCGGTAGGCCAAGGCCAGCTCGGTGGTCGTCACCGGTGGCCTCAGGTTCGGCATGATGATCGCGCGGCCGACTTGGCGGGCGGAATCGGGCACCACGGACGCCATCGCGGCGCCATCGCGCACATGCAAATGCCAGTCGTCAGGGCGGGTGATGGTGAGGGTCTGGGGCAGAGTCATGCCCGGGATTCTCTCACCCGGTAGCTACGGCCCCTCAGTGGCAGGCACCGTGATTTGACACAGAAAACAATGTGAATTGGTGCGCGAGCCAAGCGCCTGGACGCTCCGAGCCCGTTCGCTGTGATCTCGGGACTACGCCAAACAGCAAGGCTTGACGCTGCCTCCACGGCGGGCCGAGGAGCCCATCGGCTTGTATGTTCAGTCCAGACCAGCGCGGTAGAGTTTGAACGCCGATGAGGTGTC